>PKDL01000054.1 GCA_002863065.1 Pseudomonadota bacterium | reverse complement strand
TGATCGCGGTGTGGCCTAGCTTCGGAGCTCGTGGTGTACTGCATCGTGAGCACGGTGCAGTCCGCGATTTTGCGACTCCATTACGGGTGGAGTCACTTGCGCAATCACTAGGCATCTCAGTCATACGAATGTCAGAATACTTCGTGCAGGACATCAAAAAGCAGGGACCGTACGCACGAGATCGTTACTCACGCGACGGTATGCATCCCACCCCACATGCTGCGGACATCGCTGCGCGTGGCTTAGCATCTGACCTTTCGCGCTTTATGGATCCGACCGTTTCTCCGCCATAATTATCGACGTGTGAAGCCCAAACATGGGGTCCATATTCACAATAACCGGAATCGTCATGACTGGTGCGACTAGGTATATCCCCTTCAATACTACGGTCGGGAATAGGGCGGTTCCGTGCACTGTACCGAGGCGACCGGTATACTCGGAGCCGCTGGCTCAATATGAGTCAGGCATCAACACCGGGTGGAGGCCCACGGCTTGCTTTCGCAAGGAGATATAGTCGAGCGGTACGTGGTTGAGGACGTGATCGGGGTCGGCGGCATGGCGACCGTGTATTCTGTCAAACATCGGGTACTTGGTAGCCGGCATGCTTTGAAAGTGCTCCGTAATGTGACGGATGAACTCGCGACCAGTTTTATAAACGAAGGCCGGATCCAAGCCCGCCTCGATCCGGAGTACGTCATTCCAGTCACTGATGTTTTGGTGGTTGACGATGCTCCAGCACTAATTATGCCTCTGGTGCTCGGCTGCTCCCTCTCAGATGTACTTGGGCTATATCAGCCCACGCAGGTGGAAGTGGGTGCGTTATTACACGCGATCGCTGCGGGCATTGCATCGGCACATCGCATTGGCGTCATTCATCGGGATTTGAAGCCATCTAATGTTCTGCTTGATGTAAAGCACGGGCGGGTCCGGGCCCGGGTAGCTGATTTTGGCCTCGCAAGACAACCGGACGATATGCAGGCAAGTCCCGACTTGTTTATGGGCACGCCCGAGTTCGCTGCACCCGAACAATTTACATCTCCTCATGCAGTCGACTTGCGTACGGATGTATGGGCGCTTGGAGCTGTGCTTGTGCGCTTGCTTACAGGCAACCCACCGTTCGGCCGTGGGACGCCCCGCGACGTGTATCTGCGTATGCAAGCGTCGCCATTTGACGTAAACCAATTACCAAATGAATGGCGCGAGCTCGCAGGCGGTATGTTGCAGCGTGATCCCCGGAGGCGATTCAGTGATATCGAGTGGATTATTGAGCAGATTCAACAGATTATACACAGTACTGAGATTCATATCGGTAGTCCGCTCGTCGATGCAATTGAACGCGCTCGGCTCGCGTTAGAAAACGACGCGCACTCCCTGCTGACAATGGAGCAAACACGATACGAGAAAGGCGCGCTGGGAAGTGCCGACTCGGATGTCATCGATGCATCCCCGGGTACCATCTACGATCTACATTTATCCACGGAAATAGGAGACACCGGGAATGATATTAGTAGTCCTGGACTGACTATGAGTGAACTTCCAGTCGCCCGGGATACGTTCATTGGTCGGACGACAGAGCTAGAAACATTGCAGGCGATGTTTCTGAAGCACCCCCGCTTGGTGACAGTGCTCGGCATGGGCGGGACAGGAAAAACGCGATTTGCTCTGCAATACGCGAAAGTCTATCAAGAGTATTGGCCCGGTGGAGTGGTGTTCTGCGACCTCACGGATGCGCGGACAGTGGAAGACGTCTGTACGTGCGTCGCTAATGCATTCGGGGTGCCCTTAGTGTCGATTGATCACGTAGAGCAGTTAGGGCATGCGCTCGCTGCACGGGACCGCACTCTCATTATCTTGGATAACTTCGAACAGATAGTACAGATGGGTCCCGATACGGTTGAGCGATGGCTGCAGGATTCCGCTGCATCCACATTTTTGGTGACATCTCGCATTATATTGTCCATCCCAGGCGAGCAGACGTTTCCGCTGTTGCCGCTGGGCGAGACTGAATCGACGGAACTCTACATCGATAGAGCGCGTAAGGTTCGTCCAACGTACGCGCCTGATGATGATGAAATGCAGCGGATCGACAAACTTGTTACGGTTCTCGATCGTCTACCACTCGCGATTGAACTCGCTGCAGCCAGGTGCCGAGTCTTATCGACTCAGAAGATCTTACAGCGCGTAAATGACCGGTTCCGATTGCTGGCCTCCAAGGAGTTCAAGAGCAAACGGCAGGCAACCCTACGTGGCGCGATCGATTGGTCCTGGGACTTGCTTTCAGAATCGGAGCGTTCGATGTTTGCCCAGGTCAGCGTCTTTGAAGGAGGGTTCGATTTAGAGGCACTTGAGCAGGTGGTGTCTTTTCAAGAACTTAATGATCCCCCGTGGCCGGTGGATACGGTACAGGCCTTAGTGGAAAAATCTCTGGTACGTACCGTGGGTGATGATCGATTTGACCTTCTTGTAAGTGTCCGCGATTACGCAAGAGAAAAACTGGAAGATACCGGGCATGCCTCTGCCGTCCGGAACCGGCATTCGAAGTATTTCTCATCCTTCGGCACTGAAGAGGCTGTTGAGGCAATGAATCGGCACGGTGGCGTCCATGTAAGCGACCGCGCCATCCTAGAGTTCGATAACCTAAAAGCTGCGCTCCATAATGCGACTGTGGCTGAGGATACTGCTGTCGCCATTTGCTGTTTCCGCGCATTGTCCACCGTCATTGAGCGGCGGGGGCCGTACATGCAGTCAGTTGAGCTGTCTAATCGAGTATTGGCCGTATCCTCGCTCACCCGACTCCAGAGAGGGCAAGTTCAGGCTATTCAAGGACAGGTGGATCGGCTGGCGGGTGAACGGGAGCGTGCGATTGTATGCTTGGAAGAGGCTGCTGAGATAGGACATGAGCTGAGCGATGCCACACTTGAGGTCCTAGCCCTTCGTAACTTGGTATTTGGACTTTATTGGGTGGATCAGCAAGACGCAGCGGAGCAGGTGTGGCAGCGTGCTGTTCGGTTGGCTCGGAGTCATGAGCTGCATAACGAGCTTGCCATGTGTCTAATAGAGCGGAGCGATTTCGAGTACGGCTTAGGAAACGACGAGCAGGGGCTGGCGTTGCTTGAGGAGGGAATGGCTATAGCACGTGAGCTCGGAAATGATCGCGCTACAGTGCTTGCGCTTACCATTAGTTCCTATTGGAAGCCGGACGTTGCCGTATCACTGTTGGAAGAAGCCCTGCATTTGGCGGATGCGTGGCGTGATACTCGTGCTAAAACATCGGTCTTTCCGGCGCTAGCATATTCCCATCTGCGCGATGGAGAGGTAGAAGTTGCAAAAAGGCAGTATGTTCGTGCGTTAAAGCTAGCGTCTAACATTGGCGCGCTCATGCGCAAGGCTATGACGCTGACATGCTTGGCCGAAGTGAGTCTTATGCTCGGTGAAGTGATAAATGCTCAGTCATATGCCCAACAGGGGGTCGAGTCCGGCGCTAGAAGTTGGAACCTCCTTGAGGGCGTTTCACGCGGCGTGCTTGCACTTCTTGCGGCGTACGATGGGCGTCATAATGAAGCCAACTTTTTGCTGCCTAGGGCGGAAGCATTGGTGCAGCCCGCTGGATCCAAGAGTGAAACGGCCAAGCTTCAGACCGCCAAAGCGCACATCTATTATCTCGTTGGCAAAACAGATGAAGCACAGCGGATATTCGCGGATGTGGAGTCCCAGTTGGAAGATTTTAAGATTCTGGAGCCATACCAACAATGGCTTCTAAAGGGCTACCATGCTCTGACTGAAGGTAAACCTCTCGTCGGGATGGTAGGCAAGGGTGACGCGCCTTAGAAAGTAAAAGTCGCTCGGGATGAGTCGCACTTGTCTGGTTATGTGCTGTTAGCAGTGCGTCGTAATGTCTACCCGATAAGTCCTGTCTACTTAGCTATCCAGTCTCGGCGCCTTTACTTCGAGTCAGTCAGTAGCTCGATATATGAGCCGAGGTTGGGACGGTGGACGGCGAGGCAAATTAGGCTGAACCGATTCAGCGATATAGCTCGGTAATGGTCATCCAATGCTTGCTACAAATTTTCTGCGCAACGGTCGGCTCCGGCCTTGTAAATCCGGCAGAGCCTGCTGGCGATTGGAACGGCGATATCAGCCAAGCATGCTGAACTATCGCTATCAGATGCGACTGTTCAGTTATGGTGTGGGACTACTACTCTACGCCTTTTTTGACTCGTCTGGTTCCCATCCCAGCGGATGTGGAGAAAGCGCAATGGCTGTTTGCAGAATCCATGTCAGCCGTGCGGTTGTGGTGGGGCAAGACAGCGTACAGTACAAGGCCGCTGCGAGTGAATTAGAGCGATAAATGGGGGCGTAAGGCCCATAATGAAAGTTCGACGTTTCTCCGTATTTGTTCTTTCGCCATACCGCGGCGCGCCTTGATGCTAGCGATCATGATCTGCGCATCGAGGTGTTCAATGGCGGTTTCTAAGTCGATGTCGTCTCGTATGTCACCTGCAACTTGGGCTCGAGACAACCACGCTTTGTACAAGCTGCGCAGTGAATCGGTGAATTGTGATACCGATTCCCGGCTCGTATGACCTAAGG
Organism: Pseudomonadota bacterium; assembly: GCA_002863065.1. Classification (GTDB taxonomy): domain Bacteria; phylum Myxococcota_A; class UBA9042. The sequence continues at coordinate 918 of PKDL01000054.1, read as the reverse complement.
ATTGTTGGATGAGCCGATACTCCGCCAGTAAGCACCCACATGTCTGGTCGCCATGCTGAATGAGCGCAGTTAGGTAGGTTCTTAAAACCTCTTCAAAGTTTTTTTCTGCAAGAAGGATCTCGCTAAGTCCCATAAAGACGGACGTACGATAGAGCTCTAGTACAGCGGCCCGTAATGCGTCCTCACTTCCGAACTCCTCGAACAGGCTCTCTTGGGAAATATTTGAGTAGCGGCATGCTTCCTCCAGCGAGGTTCCGAAGCGTCCTTCGTCCCAGAATTTGATTAGCGTTTCCGCCAGAGGGTGGCCTGTGGATATACGTGGCTGGGTTGCTGGCATGAAGTGGACCTCACGTACTTCAAGTGTTTGTCTCGATGCTGCTCACCGAGGCATATGCTCAGCTGGTAAGTTATGTCAGATTTACAATGCAAACAAATTCGAATTCATTTGCGACTGCTAATGTTCCTCGCCTCATAGCGTAAGATTCGGGGCAAAGCACCAGAGCGCCATAGCGACTGTACGGCGAATCATTTCTGGGTCTTTACCACGCAGTGCATCGACAGAGGCCATATTCATTTGAGTGAAGAGGTGCTGTGCGGCGTCCTCAATCACCAGTTCGGGGCTCACTTCTCCTCGCTCTTGTGCGCCGTGTATCCACTCTCGATATGCGGCGAGGATCGCCGCTTCAAGGACATTGACTGCAGCTTGCGTTTGTTTTCCGAGGCTTGGATACACCAGCAGCATTTCAGCGAGGAGACATCCCGGTGGGTGGCCGTCGCGTGTTATTGTACTGCGGAGATAGATACGTAGGACGGCTTCGAATGAATGTGGGGTACGCAACAGGCGAACAACATCTCTCACAATGATTTCGTGATAGAGATGAAGAACATTTGCTAGTAGGCCGTCTTCTCCACCGAACT
>PKDL01000154.1 GCA_002863065.1 Pseudomonadota bacterium | reverse complement strand
TCCCGGATGATGACTTGCCCGATGACGAGGTCCCGGATGATGACTTGCCCGATGACGAGGTCCCGGATGATGACTTGCCCGATGACGAGGTCCCGGACAATGAAGCACCTGTTGATGAGATCCCAGACGAAGCGGTTGATGAGCCGGCGGCGGTCGCAAAACCGGCTGCCTTAGTCAGAGATACTGCAGTCGCTGAGTCGCAGAGAGCAGCTGACGCCAAGAAAGCAGCTGACGCCAAGAAAGCAGCTGACGCCAAGAAAGCAGCTGACGCTAAGAAAGCAGCCGCTGCCAAGAAAGCGGCTGACGTCAAGAAAGCGGCTGACGCCAGGAAAGCGGCTGACGCCAAGAAAGCGGCTGACGCCAAGAAAGCGGCTGACGCCAAGAAAGCGGCTGACGCCAAGAAAGCGGCTGACGCCAAGAAAGCGGCTGACGCCAAGAAAGCGGCTGACGCCAAGAAGGCAGCCGCTGCCAAGAAAGCAGCCGCTGCCAAGAAGGCAGCCGCTGCCAAGAAAGCAGCCGCTGCCAAAAAGGCGTCTTCTGCGAAACCGACCACCGCCTCAACCAAGCCCACAAATAAGGGCAAGGCGAAGAAGATGATTCAATTAGGTATTCGGTCTCTGAAGGCAGGCAAGTCCGCCACTGCCCTAAAGTATTTGAACCGAGCCAAGACGCTGGACCCGTCCAATCGGCTGGTCGACGGACTGATCAAAAAAGCGAAGGCATCTGCGAAGTAAAACTCCAACGTGACCTATCTAGTTGCTCACTGAACAACCTAAGATTATGCAACGACTCGGCAAAATAACCGCCGCAACGTCAATCATCGCAATCATTCTCCTTGTTTGTGTGGAGGGGTATGCGGTTCTTGGCTCATTTTGGCGTCAATCGGCCTTTGGCGTCACTGCGCTGGCAATTTTGATCAGCAGCACCTTTCATGTGAACCTAGCCCGGCGCTCCTTGCAGCCACTCATAAAACTAAAGAGACTCCTCCCTGACATTGTCCTCCTTCTCGGCGTGGCTAGTTCTTGGATTGCAGGGGCATCAGGCATATTTGCTGTTCTCGCATTTATCCATCAACTGCTCTCCTTGATACGGTGGGCTACTCTTACCAATCGCGGTAAGCGCCTAGCGCAGCATCTTCTGGCTCGTCCAGCGCAAATGCTTACTACCTCTTTCGTGATTTTGATTGCTCTCGGGACGGTATTTCTCACGTTTCCTAGAGCGACCACTGATGGTGACGGCGCCTCTGTTGTCGATGCCGCCTTCACTGCGACCTCGGCAGCATGCGTTACTGGTCTATCGGTGCTGAACACGAACGATGACCCGTCGCATAACCCAAGACTGCAGAGTTTTAGTCGCTTCGGTCAGCTGGTCATCTTCTTACTCATTCAAATAGGCGGGCTCGGAATAATGACGTTGAGTGCGGCAATCCTTCTGGTGTTAGGGAGGCAGTTGGGCTTTCGTTCGCAGGCCGTACTTCAAGATATTATGGAAGAGTCATCGCGGCTCGATCTCGAAAATAGTATTCGGTTCATTTTCAAGACGACATTGATTGTCGAGTTGCTCGGGGCGCTTGTACTGTATCAGCGTTTTCTACCGGTCCTCGGCGACGAATGGACCGCCATGTCATATGCCCTTTTTACTTCCGTTAGCGCCTACTGTAACGCGGGATTTTCGCTTTGGTCGGACTCATTGATGGGATTTAGGGAAGATGGGTGGGTGATGTCTACCATTATGGTTTTGATATCCCTCGGCGGTTTGGGGTTTACTGTGTTGGCCGCCGTGACCGATAAGAGCGTTGCAAAACATGGAATGGCTAATGCGTGGCGTCGTTGGCCAGTGCATGTTCGGATCGTGTTAACCATGTCGCTTTGGTTGGTAGTCATCGGCACGATCCTCTTCTATTACCTCGATTTTCACTACTCGCTCAATGCCGGTATGAGCCGGACTGACCGCTGGTTAGCCGCTTTATTTCAATCTGTGACTATGCGAACCGCTGGCTTTAGTACCGTGGATCTAGGGCAAATTTCGCGAATAACAATGGTATGCATGCTGTTGCTCATGATGGTGGGGGGCAGCTCAGGAAGCACTGCCGGTGGTATCAAAACGAGCACAGTGGCAGTAGTGTTTCTCAGTGTACGCGCCATGATTGCTGGAAGAGAGGATGTGGAGGTGTATGGCAGAACAGTGCCGAAGGCGATCGTGTACAAATCGCTCAGTATTTTAGTCATCTTTCTCGGTGCGTATTTTCTTGGCCTTATAACGCTAATGGCTGCTGAGCCAGCACTACCCTTTGATGCATTGGTTTTTGAGACGATGAGTGCGCTCGCAACCGTCGGGCTAAGTATGGGGGTCACGCCCGACTTGGGCTCTGCTGGAAAATTGGTGGTTATTGTTTTGATGTTTATTGGTCGGGTAGGGCCACTTACGCTAGCGCTGGCTGTGGGTGCTAAAGAGCGGAGGGTCGCTATGCGGTATCCTGAAGACCGGGTGTTAGTGGGTTAATCAGCGTCTTGTATGGCGGGTACGCCCCATTCAGTTTGGATCGGTTTTCGCTGAACGATCTGACGGTAAGAGAATTCTGACATGTCGAAGTTTCAAATGAGCATATGTAGGCTTTTTCGTAGATGCATTTCGAGATACGTTTAGGTTATGCAGCGCTTCGCAGTTATCGGTTTAGGTCGTTTTGGAACTCAGGTGGCCACGTCATTAGCTGAACTCGGCGCTGAAATACTCGCGATCGACAGTGACCCTGATGTGTGCGAACAACTCAAGCATGTCGCCGGAGTGCATCCGTTATGCCTAGATGCGACTGACGAGTCGGCGCTACGGAAGAGTAATGTAGCGGAGGTGGACGCTGCGGTGGTGGCGGTCGGCGCTCATCTGGAAAGCTCGATCGTGGTAACAGCGTTGCTACGCAACATCCATGTCGAGAGGATTGTTGCGCGTGCCAGTAGCGCGCTCCATGCACAAATATTACGTGATGTTGGAGCTACTCAAATCTACAGTCCTGAAGTTGATATGGGTATACGCGCAGCGCAGGCCATCTTTGCTCCTGATCTATATGAGCGTACTAAGCTACCCACAGGTCACTTACTTGTAGAGGTAGACGCCAGAGAGTCTTCATGGGGCAAACCGCTGAAAGAGTTGGACTTCCGTGGTAGGTTTGAATTGATCATCATTGCAGTCAAGCGACGTGAGCCGTATGTCGATTCGGATGGTACCAGTGCCTTTCGTGAAGAAATGAATATGTTACCCGGGCCCACTGATATCCTTGAAAAGGGGGATGTATTGGTTGTCATTGGCACCCGAACCCGGATCCAAGACTTTCTCGATGTCTGGTAGATGAGTACGCGCGGCCCCAGCGGGTGGTCACTACGTGGAAAGATCAGAGCTGCGCTTCTGGGAGTGCTTCTTCTGATGTTACCGCAAGTAGGGCTTACTATTTATTATCTTGGTGAGATCCGCACTACTGCATCTCTCATTGAAGAAAACTCAACCTATATCGATGCACTTGCGCAGCTTCAGCAGGAGGCGAGTGTGCTGGTGCTTCCAGAGCCAGATGCAATCTCGGACTCTGCATTAGAGAGACATACGCAATCGCTTCAAGCGCTCAGAGAGCATATTCAGGCAAGCCTTCGCGTGATGCCCAAATTTCAGGAGACTAAAAAGCAGCTGACTCTTGCTGTCAGTGACCTCGCGGTCTCAGCAGAGCGGTGGAGTGCTGCTGTAGCAAGGGCGCGTGAGTCAGCACCTGATGCGGCTGCATTTCTTCGACTGGTCAAGTTTCCAGAGGAATCGGGTAGCGATATTATGAACCTTGCTCGCCAGTACCATGTTCGGCGTATGGAATTGAGCGAGCGGTTTATCGCGTTCACGAGTGATGCGGCTCAGAGCTTGCGCGCGGAGCGGGAATACACCACGAAGTTAGTGGAACATGCAGATCGTAACCTGATCACGCTAACGATGCTGGTCTTCATCTTCATTGCTGTTCTGTTTGTCGTATTACCCGAAAACCTGGTGCGGCCGCTCCGAGAGATGACCCGGGGTATTCGGGATGTTGGGCGCGGTCACATGTCGGCACGTTTATCTACTGGTGAGCATGATGAGCTGGGGGCCTTAGCCCGCGCTTTTAACGACATGATGGAAGTACTCGAAGACTTTGATTCGCGTAAACGGGACCGTATTGTGGCTGATGGAGGTCGCTTAGATGGTGCGTTACGTGCCATCTCTAACCCAGCAGCAGTACTTACCCCAAACTTCATAGTAGAGGCGTCTAATCCGGCATTTCGTACGCTATTCAGTCTGAGTTCTGCTGATGAAGAGCGTCCTTTACCGAATGTGTTAGACGCTGGTCGCCGTGAATTTCGAGAGATACTTGAGAAAGCGATAGGACGAAGAGAGCCATTGAGCAATGTGCAAGTGAGTCTTTCCAGCGGTGGAAAACGTACATCTCATTTGTTGTCCGCACAGCCGTGCCGCGACCGTCGCGGGCGTACCGTTGGAATGGTTATCTCATTGGCAGCATCTTGAACGGTTTAGGTGTTTTGTAGGAAGTTATCCACAGGATACCCACATCCTTCAGAATCAGCATGAAACACAAAAAATCTAGCTTTTACAAAGACTTATGCGAGCGAAATGGGAGATAATTTTGTGGAGATGATTCAGGGCTGTGGAGAAAAAACGCCCAGGGATTCTCATCACGCGGAACCTACATACCCTGGGTAGATGCGTCAATAGGAAAAGGTGGGTTTTAAAAATAAACTCTAGGGTGCGGACGAGGATGTCTCCCGGCGCTGTTTGAATAGATTTAAGACCTCCGCATAGACGTCTTTTATCGGTAGATCCTGTTCCACTGAGATGGCGAGGCAATCATCATATTCGGGAGCGATGTTGATGGTCTCATCGGCCAACGTTGCCACCTTGACTCTCACGACACCATATGGTGTCTCTACCTGGACTGACATCCTTTCTGCGATAGCTCGTTCTACCTGTTGTATCCGTATTCCGAGTGTCGTTGACTCCCGAAAAAGCAGTTGTGTAAATCGGTCAGCATCGCCGGTATGACAAAGCACAGTGACCTGTGTACCTGGGCGACCCTTTTTCATCTGTACGGGAGTGAGCCAATAATCCAGGGCTTTATTGTCACGCAGCCGGTCACTTAGCGCTCCGTACCACTCAGGCAGCATGTCATCCATCGTCGCTTCGAGTTGCGTAATCGTATCTCTTTGAATCGGGGATGGTCTTTGGGAACCCAAAATGAGTCTGAGAAGATTGGCGTGAGTTGGTGTGTCGCGGTCACCTACCCCGTAGCCAATGGCGGATGGAATCATGGCGGGTACGGGCTGAAACGAGTCTGCGAGTGTCGAGATAATGGCTGCTCCGGTGGGAGTCACCCACTCTCCAGTGTCGTCCACTCCAATTATCTCTGCACCGCGCAGTATTTCCAGTGTCGCTGGGGCGGGCAAAGGCATTCTTCCGTGTTGGCACTGAACGAAGCCTCGAGGAACCGGAACTGGTGATG
>PKDL01000344.1 GCA_002863065.1 Pseudomonadota bacterium | reverse complement strand
AATGGTCAACGGGCAGTCATATGACTTTGCCGTGTCTAGCGCGAATGGAACGGCTGCCAATGGCTCTGCTCCTTCGGGGCAGTCCGTAATGGCCGATCTGTCTGGAAAGGTGGTTCGCCTTGTCGCTCAGCCGGGTGCCAGCGTTGCCGAGGGAGACACCTTGTTGGTGCTCGAGGCGCTGAAAATGGAAATGGAGGTCAAGGCGCCTATGGCAGGTCGTATTCAGACGATTGATGTGACCGCGGGACAGGCGGTCAATGCGGGCGATGTCCTCGCTACGATCGGAGCCTAAAGATGCTCTCGAAGCTATGGGAGGCCACCGGTGTGGCCAACATGGAATGGGATGCCCTCGTCATGCTTCTGGTCTGTCTGGGCCTTATTTACCTCGCGATCCAGAAGAAATTTGAACCGTTGTTGCTTCTGCCCATCGGTTTTGGGGGCTTGTTGGCGAATGTCCCCGTGGCCGGCATTGCTGGGCCGGACGGTTTTTTGGGCATTATCTATGCTTTAGGCGTGTCCAATGGGTTGTTTCCTCTGTTGATTTTTATCGGGGTCGGGTCACTTACGGACTTCCGACCGCTGCTCGCCAACCCTAAAACGGCGCTTTTGGGAGCGGCGGCACAGTTCGGGATTTTTACCACCGTGATTGGTGCGGTATGGCTCTCGAACACATTTGGCGCTATCGATTTTAGTCTGAAAGATGCAGCGGCGATCGGAATCATCGGTGGTGCAGATGGACCCACGGCAATCTTCCTCTCGAGCCGTCTTGCCCCTGACTTGCTAGGTGCTATCGCGGTAGCGGCCTATTCCTACATGGCGCTCGTCCCAATTATTCAGCCCCCAATCATGCGGGCGCTGACCACCGAGGCGGAGCGCAAGATTGAGATGAAGCAGATGCGGCATGTCAACCGTGTCGAGCTCATCATGTTTCCGTTGACCGTGTTCTTCCTGTGTCTTTTGTTATTGCCTGATGCGACCCCGCTGGTGGGCGCGCTCATGTTCGGCAACCTAATGCGGGAGGCCGGGGTGGTCGACAGATTATCGAAGACTGCCGGCGGTGAGCTCATTAATATCGTCACCATCTTGCTTGGGCTCGCGGTTGGGTCAAAGCTAGCGGCCGACAAGTTCCTGAATGCTCAAACCTTAGGCATTTTGGGATTGGGCCTTGTGGCGTTCGCCATCGGCACCGCCTCTGGCGTGTTACTCGCGAAGCTAATGAACAAGCTGTCGAAGTCTCCGGTTAATCCCCTAATCGGCGCCGCGGGTGTATCCGCAGTGCCCATGGCCGCTCGGGTGGTCACCCAAGTCGGGCAGGAAGCGAACCCGTCAAATCTCCTTCTCATGCACGCGATGGGCCCGAATGTCGCCGGGGTGATTGGCTCTGCGGTCGCGGCAGGTGTGCTCCTCGCATTGGTGTGAGCCGCTTTTTCTAAACTCGAGATTGGCATCCATTCGGTCCACGTTCCATGCCTAGGTAGCTACGTTAGCTTTTCAGTCGCTATCGGTGAGGCCTGGCTCGGTATAGTGCTATGGTAGGTCTACTCAACGACGATGTAGAGTGGAGTGGATGTATGTGTTGCAGCAAATTGCAGTGGTATGCGCTCGTCATCCTCGTGCTGGTACTCGCCGGGTGTGGAGAATCCACCGCACCGGAAGAGGTTGATACTAGGCCTCGGGTGCAGCCTGAGTGCAGTGCGCCGTCCGACTGCGGGGCCGATACCGAATGCCTCCACTACGAATGTACAGAGGGCACCTGCCAAGCCAACCCTTTGCCAGTTGGTACTGTCTGCGGCGCAGAAGGCATCGGACTTTGCGATGCTGCGGGGGGTTGTGCTCTACCGCCGCGAAAGATTCAAGGTGCCGCCTGTGGCGCTGACAGCGAGTGTGCCACGGACTTTTGCGTGGAGGGTGTTTGCTGTGACGCGGCGTGTGAGGGGCCATGCGAGCGGTGCAATATGACCGGTTCGCTTGGTTCATGCAGGCCAGTGTCTCTGGGAGCGGCGGGGGCACCGGAATGTACGCCCTATGTGTGCGATGGGCTGAGTGGTCAGTGTCCAGACCGCTGCGAGGATGATGACGGTTGCGTTCCGACGGGGTATTGCGATGTGGAGCAGAATCGCTGTGTGGAGTGGCTGCTCTCGAATGGTGAGGCGTGTACTACGGGAACGGCGTGTGCAAGCGGCCACTGTGTCGATGGGCTGTGTTGTAATTCGGTGTGCAGTGGGGCCTGCGAATCGTGCCTTGGAAATGCGCCCGGCGCAGCGGAGGGCACATGCACACCCGTGACTGCTGATGTTGCGTGCCGCCCATCGGTAGGAGCCTGCGATCCGGCGGAGTTTTGTGACGGACTGAGCGGCGAATGTCCGCTGGATGCCCTGCATGATAGTGCTACGGTATGCCGGCCTGCAGACGGCGCGGGTTGTGATGTTCCCGAGGTCTGTTCTGGAGACTCTGCCGATTGTCCGGAAGATGCTTTTGCAGGTGCCGGGTCCGAGTGCCGCGCCGCGACGGGCCTGTGTGACCAACCAGAAGTCTGCAGCGGTATCTCGAGCGACTGCCCAGAAGATGCGTTTGCGGCCAGTGGTACCGAGTGTCGTGCCGCCGTGGGGCTATGTGATGTGGCGGAGGTATGCTCCGGAAGCGCTGCCAGCTGTCCTGAGGATAGCTTTGCTGCTGCTGAGACGACATGCCGCGCAGCCGTGGGGCTATGCGATGTGCCGGAAGCGTGCACTGGTACCGATGCTTTCTGCCCTACCGATGCTTTCGCTGACAGTGATGTGGAATGCCGCGCCTCTGCTGGTGTGTGTGATGTGGCGGAAATGTGCACGGGAGACACTGCGGCTTGTCCTGAGGATACCTTGGCTATAACTGGAACCGAGTGCAGGGCCGCTGCTGGCGTGTGCGATCTCGCCGAATACTGCTCTGGGGAGACACCGGCGTGCCCGGCTGATGTGTTCGTAGCGTCAGGTTCGGAGTGTCGTCCGAAAAATGGTGGGTGCGATGTCGCCGAAGCCTGCTCTGGTGCAGATGCAAAATGTCCGCCCGATAGCGTCCTCCCCGCAGGTGCACTCGGGGCGCCAGCGTGCAGCTCCGGTGTGCTCTGTAGTGGCGCGAGTGGTTTTTGCCCGACCAGCTGTATTGCCACCGCGGATTGCGCTGCTGAGTTTGTCTGCGTGTTTGGTGAATGCCTCGAAGAACAGATGCTCATGTTGACTGTGAGTGAGCTCGTGATTCCGGAAGATGGCTCGGTAGAGGCCGTGATTCAGGTCGCGGTGCCATTACCGGCAGCACAAGACATCGAGGTCGCCTTCACAGTGTCGGGAAGCGCTGGAGGGGCGGATTTTACTCTGAGTGCTTCCCAGGTGCTCATCACTGCAGGAAGTACATCGGCCTTTGTCACCTTAATACCTACCCAAGACACGCTTCAAGAAGGAGACGAAACGGTGGTTCTGACCATGGCAACCACTACTCCTGGGGTGCTCCTTGATTCGGTGACTTCGCAGACGGTTACCATTACCGATGATGATGCGCCGTCACTCGACTCGATCGATTGGCTCTCACAAGATGTGGTGGTGGGCAATCCATCGGCCGATCCCTATTGCTTACCTGCCGAGCGACAGGAGGCCCACATTAGTATGCCTTTGGGGTATTTGAGGACCGATGCTGCAGGTGATGAAGGTGGAATTTCCGCGCAGGCCCCAACCTATAACTCAGAGCGCCAGAAATGGGAGAACCGCATTCTCACCACGTTCGACTTCAAGCCCTATGCCGAGTCACAGCCGGGCATCGGCGGTATCCCGAACGGTGCGGATGTGTTCGAAGCGGAGGGGCAATACGTGTCGATCGTGGGCACTAACGATAGCGCCGGCGTAGCCGGATGGGCTAGCTCATGGGGCGATGGCTGCCAGTTCTTCGACGGTTGGATTTCATACGACCGCTATAACATCCCCGACTTTGATCCGAACGACGGTGGGAGCTGGGCCCTTAAAGGTTCGCCCATCGAGGGCGTGTCGAACCCGAAGCGGAACGGCTGTCCAGACGGCTTTGGGTCGACACTTACCCGTTGGACCTATGTATCAGCATTTGAGTTTGCGGCAGACAGCACGTGCGCTGGAGAGACGGGTCGCAAGTACATGGATACGATCGTTTCAGACCACGACGGCGGCAATCACCATGAGGTGTTCTATTTCACCGATGAGTATGGCGGAAAGAGCCGGTGGGAGCGTTGGGAGTGCGGCATTCCGTATCCGGATCACGACTACATCACCGCCCGATGCAAATACGACGAATCGCAGAGCGTGATGCACATGGCGTATGGGGTGGATAGTGATCGTCGGAAGATGGTCAATGCCAATGGCGCCACGTGCTACATGACCGACTGTCGTGATTTCACCACCGTAAAGGCAATCCCCGAGCCTGGCTACAAGCCGGCTGCGTGGCATTACGGCGCGGTGATCTATTTCTCCGGAAACATCCTGCGCAATGGCGATTTCAATAATGGTACGGCCGAGTGGAACGCACTGAATACCACCGCCTCGTTGGAGACGCTTTCCGACGGGAATCACTATCTCCAAATCTCCACGGACACGGTTGGGTGGCACAGCGTCTTCAATAGTTCGATCTCGGAGTTCAATCAGCTCTTTGATGCGGGCGGCGAGGAAGCCTATCTACCAAAGTATCTTCACTGGGGGGCGCGGATTCGGCATGCGGGCGGGAGCGGCTCGGCCTATCTTGCCATGGTCGAATGGGGAAACCCTGGTGGCGAAATCATCGATGAAAAGCAGATCAATCCGGGGCCAGAGTGGCAATGGGTCGAGTTCCATCGCCTCTTGGGCGCCGCGACCAACAGCCTCGATATCCGCTTCAAGCTCGCCGAGATGACGAACTTAGACATCGATGATGTGTACATCTACATCAGCCAGGATCCGGTGCATTAGGCGCTTATATTGACGCCTCATGCAGCCGTACCGAGGCAATGATGCAGGCTACCCCATTTGAAGTGGGGTGAAGGTGTATCGAGTGGGTACGAAGTTGTGCTTGGCAAAAAGCTCTTTGGTCGATTGCTTACCCAACCACGCCTTGAGCTTCGGTGGGTCCACATCGAAAAAGAGTTCAATCAGGTTGTTGCCATCTACCTTGGCAAACACGCAGCGAGAGCTGTCGCACCACTCGGCAAACTCTGGTTTCACCTCAAGATATGACTCGTAAAACGCGTCGGTGTTATCGCAATGCGCAGTTAGCATGAGATTCATTTTCAAACTCCTGTGTATGTGGATGCGGAGGGCTTACCACACCCCATTTACGGCAGCTATCGGAAGTGCACTGTTATGCACAAAAACTCTAGACCGTTGGAATGTGTCGCGCGGACACTCCGTTGTCGGCATGCGGTCAATGCGGAAGAGGACTCGACTCAACATCCGCTAAGCAATGACCCGGATTGATGACCGAAGACTCTAAGGGCAGCGCGGGAGCGATATGGATTGTGACATTCTAATGGCAATCCTGTGACGCAGCCAGGTACACTGTGGCATGTCTCTCCTCAAGCCAGGCTGGCTGGTTGCGTAT
>PKDL01000003.1 GCA_002863065.1 Pseudomonadota bacterium | reverse complement strand
CACTGACCTACGATACGCCGAATACCGATGGTGCAGGGCGAACGATCAAGGTCCATCTGTGGTATCCGACGGACGCTACAGTGGGTGACACCGTGCTTTACGATTTCCTCACCGTCGATGATACGGCTCTGGGTTACGTTGCGCCTCGTCCAGCAGATGGGGAGGGTGGGTATCCCCTCTTGATTCACTCTCATGGGCACATGGCGTTCGGTACAGTGAGCTACACGCTTATGAATTACTTCGCTTCGCACGGCTGGGTAGCGGTTGCCCCCGACCACACCGGTAATCAGCCCGGTATCGCTCGTAAGACTCCAATCTATTACCAACGTTCTTTGGACATAACCGCAGTGCTGGATGCGATTGAAGCGGGGCATCCCGATGTAGCGGACCGGTTTGGTCAGCAGTGGATACGAACCGATGAAGTGGCCATGAGCGGCCATAGCTTTGGCGTTTTCACATGCTGGTCGATAGCGGGTGCCTTGCTCGACCCTGATGCCATCGCCGAGAGCTGTGAGTCGGGCGCTCTTTCTAACGAAGGTGGATGTAGTGATGATGACACTGCCATGCTCCTGAGCGACTTGCGCGACGACCGTGTCGTGGCTTCGATTATGATGGACGGGTCGATTCGTCGGTCACTCTACGGAGCGGATGGGCACATTACAGTGGATATCCCGCTCCTAACGATGGGTGGGAGTGGTCCAACCGGTCACTCGAAGGGGGTCGCAGCGCAGTATGACAGTCTGTCGGGTATGGATGTGATTTACCTCGATTTCAAGGGCGCGTGTCATGAGCATTTCGGACTAAAGGAATGCAACTATAAAGATGAACGCATGCCGCAGAACTACGGCTTGGATAGCTGGGACGACTTGATGGATTTCGATGAAGCATATCGTGTGATTGGCACCTACGCATTGGCGTTTTCTCGACGGCACATACTCCAGGATGAGTCGTTCGACGTCGAGTCGGTTTTATCCGGTGAGATGTTGGTGAGTGACAGTGTGACCTTCCAACGTATGCAAGCATTAGATTGACGGTTTAGCAGGTAGTGTACCGTTGTAAACTTCGCTTTAGTCATCTTGTTTAGCCGCTGATACCAGGGGATGGTATGGACCGATGGCTATCGGGGTCGGAAGTCAGGGTTGCACCGAATTCATAGTGATGCCATTCGAATACCATTGAAGGTTACATTGCTGATCGAAGGAATCTATGACGCAGTGCGTCTGTTGAAGTTCCCACCGATCAGGCTAAACTCATCGAATGAAAGACATCTCATTTGCGACGTTCGCGGCTGCACTAATCGTATCGCTCATCGCTCCAAGCGCTTTAGCGAATAACCCTCCATCGGATTCTCAGTCCGAAACGGCAGATACACCACCAGCGGAGTCGGCGGATGAGTCCAGGGTTCCGGAGACTGATGAGCCAACGGAGCCAAACACTAATGAGGCAACGGAGCCGAACACTGATGAGGAAAGGGATCCTGACGGTGTAGAGGCGCAATATGAGATTCCAAAGCATCGGATCAAGTACAGTTCACTCACGGTATTGCGCTATAACCCGCTTGGTTTACAGTCACTTTTCGATCTCCAATACCAGTACAAGCTGTATGACAGTGATTCGATTTTGTTTAGAACCGGTTACTTCGGTATTGGAGTCATGCCCATCGTATCGCCCGGACTCGTCCGTCTCGGTGTAAAGACGGAAATTGAACCTATTGCAGTCTTACGCTTGGGAGCGAAGTGGGAGTACATCGTTCACTTTTCTAACTTCAATCTGATGCAATCCTACGAAGATGTTGGCGTTGCCGACTTCTCTGAAGCGGGACTCGAAGCCGGTGGAGAGGCCGGCGAGAACTACGCAGGTACAGGGTGGCAAGCCACGCTGGAAGCGCAAGTGAGGGCCAAGTTTGGTCCCATTGTCGTTCGAAGCACGTTCAAGGGCATCTACACGGATATGAACCTCCGCGGCAATGACACCGTATGGTACGACCAATATTACGATATTCTCACGCCCGGTTCAGCTGGTTGGGTACTGATCAATGACGCTGACTTGCTCGCTTTTTTGTTGGATGACAAGCTTATCGTAGGTCTGCGGCATAACACGACCCATGCCATTTATCCCGACCGCGCTTACGGCTCTGCCAGTACAAGTGCTCGGAATACAGCAGATACGCCAATACAGCGTATCGGTCCTCTTTTTGCGTACCGTTTTTTCGATGAGCCGGGCGCGGCATTCAATCAGCCGACTTTGCTGGTGATTCTCAATTGGTACATTCACCACCCCTATCGTATTGGGCAAGAGACATCACGAGCGGTACCGTACGTGGTTGTTGGATTCGCGTTCAACGGGGACCTGCTCTAGTGGGCCCCACCCAGGCTAGCGATTCTGCGGCACGGTTATCGGCCCCGGTTCGTCGCCAAAACACTGGTGTGGTGGGTTGAAGTAGCCGTAGCGTAACCGTGGGAATTTGGCGCGGAGTCTCTCCATCATCGGTACAAGACCGATCCCCTTACCATGGCCGTTCGTTCCCAACATATTGTGGTAAAGCTCGGGATCGATATTCAGGTTTCGCATCTGAATCATGTCGACACCGCCCTCTTGGATGAACCTTTCTAGCGCGACAACCTCGTGCTCCAAATCGCTCACGCCTGGAAAGACGAGTAGGTTGAGGGATACGAAACCGCCATGTCGCGTAACAGTAGCCGCACTCTCTCGGACATCGTCGAAGGCATAATTACGAGGGCGATAGTATGCGGTGTAGGTGCTCTCGACGGCTGAGTTCATCGAGATGCGGATCGACTGCAGTCCGGCGGAGCAGAGCTTATCAACCACCTTAGGAAGAGATGCGTTGCTGTTGAGATGAATAGTGCCTTTTGTCGTATGCTGGCGGATAAGACGAATTGCATCCTCGAGGACCTTCGCCCGGAGCAGGGGTTCTCCTTCACAACCCTGTCCGAATGAGACAACAGCTTTTTCCACGCGGGCAATGTGTTCCAGCGCCACTTCTGCGATTTCCGATGCATCCGGTGATTTTACTATTCGTTCATGTGCAGCGGTTGTATTGACTGGGTCTAGCGATATGCATCCTACACACTGGGCATTGCAGCCCTCACTGGTAGGAAGAGGGGCTTCAAATCTTCCAATGAAGTAATTCTGGGCGGCACGACAACCATAGTCTAATGCGCATCGTTCCAGTTGTTGGATCATGCGGTTCTGTGGACTCTTCGCGCGTCGTTTTCGAACATTGGCCGTTATGGCATCGATGTCGAATAACCATGGGTCTTGGCGAGGCTCTGGGTCGACACGCACTGCAGTGGTCCAGAATTGGTTTTGGGAGTAGCCCATCGGAGCATATGCGTAGAGTGGAAGGGTGGGCGCATCGGTTCGCGTATCGAAGACGGGATGGCTCAGGCGAACCCACGCCGGGGCCAAGAATGTACTGACCGCGTGGAACGGCCCATCTAGCATTTCTATCTTACCTGTTGCTGGGTCGCGACCGTAAGGTTGTCGCCCGGGGAGGGTGTAGAGATCGGATCCTCGAGGCACCGGCACCACTGGTAGTTCGGTTGGTGGCTGCGGCCCACCACCAGGATCACACACCATTTCGAGATACGGGTGATCGAATATTTGCCCTTCGCTGTCGGCGTAAACCATTTTCGGGATCGTTGTACGCGTCCGCTGTCGGCGGGGCCGTCTGCCCAAACGCTTTTGCCTCATGTGCGACACATATCAGACTTTTCTATGTCTCGCGTGGTCTATTCGCAGACGGACCGGAAAAACTCGAAGGCGGACGGTTCAAACATCAAAAACTGCATGCTTACAGTCAACAGAGGCGCATTGCGGTGATGTTCATCATTCGCAACGAACTCCATCCTTGACCCATTCGCGACCCTGAGCATATTCTCCGCGCGCGATGGATAAAGACACCAAGATTGGTGCCGATGAACGGCAAGACTTTGAAGCACTTGCAGCTCAACAACGACGGGGTGGCACATGGGTTATCGGCCTGCTGCTTTTGGGCTCAGTTCTTATCGGCGTAGTCTCCTACATACAATTCATGCGGTCTGAAGAATTGCTTCACAAAGACTTCGGCCAAATGCGTACGCGAGGGGCACAACTCGCAGTGGAGCAGTGTGTGGACGAGGTGCTTATTTGGCATCAAACCTGCGGTGCCATGGGTGTTCTGTGCGATAAATCGGTCGGTCGTATGATGGAAATGTGCCTTGACGGCCGCGATAGGTCCTCATACTGCGCGACCGTGGACCTCACGGATGCACAAACGAGCGGCTATGGCTATCTTGAATGCAAAGACCGCGGGATGCATGAAGGCCAGCAGCGACGCCGGAAGAAGAAAGTCTGTGGAACCGCCTATCGTGCGGTTGCGTATCACTGCGAGCAGATTCAAAAGAAGGTCGAGGCGCGTTCGACGGCGGAGGTATCGCAATGACACCTATCGAACGAATACGCGACATCACCGCGTTGCTGAAGCCAAGCATCCTCTGGCTCTCGGTTCTGATGGCTGGGCTCGGACTGTGGCTTGCTCCCGGGGAACTCGGATTTTGGCGGTCATTCTTCATGCTACTGGGTACTGGGCTGATCGTCGGCTCAGCTAATGCACTCAACATGGTCATGGAGATCGATGTCGATGCTCGGATGCGTCGAACGCAATACCGTCCCTTGCCTGCTGGGCGGATGAAGGTGGGAACGGCTGTCGCTGTAGGTATTTTTACCGGATTTGGAGCGACCGCGACATTGTATTTATCTTCCAATCTCCTAACCGCTCTGCTCGGATATGGAGCGTTGGTTGCATATGTATTAGTGTACACGCCGCTGAAACGGAAAACGCCACAGGCTTTGCTAGTCGGTGCAGTTCCGGGTGCGATGCCGCCGCTTATGGGGTGGACCGCAGTGACCGGACAGGTGGATGCACCCGGGCTGGTGCTCTTCGGAATACTCATGCTTTGGCAGCTTCCGCACTTTATCGCGATCGCGGTTTACCGGAAACATGACTATGCCACCGCGGGCTTCAAGACGGTTCCGGTTGTGCGTGGCGTTGAAGCGGCTAAGTGGCAGACCCTAGCGTACTCCACACTATTAATACCTCTATCTATGGCGCTTACTCCACTCGGCGCGACCGGCTGGGTGTATGGGTTTGGTGCTTGCGCGATTAGCGTCTGGTTCTTAGTCAAGTGCCTCCAAGGCTTTACGACTATGCCGGCCGCACGGTGGGGGCGCCGCGTGTTCCTTGCCTCATTGGTCTATCTTCCAGCCCTAGGCGCCGTGTTGCTCGTCGACCGGCTAGTGGGATGAGTACGCTCGCACGGTCCGCGGCGGCCGAGCCAATCTTACCTATGGACGAGACCTCGCATACACCGCTGCTGTCTCTCGACTCACTTTCGTTTTCTTACAACGAGCGATCAGTGCTGGACTCCATGACGCTCAGTGTGGGCGCGGGGCAACTAGTGGGATTGCTAGGGCCCAATGGCTCCGGTAAGTCAACAGCCTTCGCCATTGTGGCCGGACTTCTTCCTAAAGGCGGTGGTCGAATTTCATACCGTGGAAGGCCGCTTGTTGATGTGGACGGCGAATTTCGACGCGGGCTGGGTGTTGTGTTT
>PKDL01000401.1 GCA_002863065.1 Pseudomonadota bacterium | reverse complement strand
GGCGGCCTGTGGACGACGCCACCTTTACCATGGTCTCCAGGCTGCTCGATGAAATACGCCGAGGAGGAGATTCACCCCAAGGTTCGACAATTCGCTCCGATGATGGCGACGCCGCTTCGAGTTCCATCGATGGGGCGGACAGCTTCTTCTTGGGACAGGGCGGGGCGACGCTTGTTGATGCGTGCGGCATCGCCCATCCCCTCAAGGATGGAGCGTAAGTCCCGTATGGATACGCCCTCATTTAGAAGATTACGTACCACTCCATGAATCTCAGCGTATCCCAAGACACCAGGGATGAGGTCGTCTACTAACTTAGGATAGCGCTTTGCAACGACATCAATGAGCTCCTGAAGCTCTTGGCGCCCGACCAATTCGGCGGCATGCTCACGGAATATCTCCGAAAGATGCGTCGCAATGACAGCAGCGGGTTCTACAACAGTGTACCCGTACATCTCAGCACGGTCGCGCTGTTCTGGGGTAATCCATTTCGCTGCAATGCCAAAGGCTGGATCACGCGTATCAATACCTTCTATTGGCTCAGCCCCGCCAGGGTCCATCGCCAAGAGGTAGCCAGACATGACCTCTCCCTTGGCGACTTCTACACCGTGTACAAGAACTCGATAGGCACCCCCGGTAAGCTCTAATGAATCTCGTAGATGCATCTGTGGAACTACAACACCGAGCTCTTTCGCAAATCGCTTCCGAAGTCCAACGATCCGGTCTAGGAGTTCACCACCACCCTTGCCTCGCGTGACCATCGATACAAGGCTGTATCCAACCTCGAGAGTCAACGGTTCCACGGGCAACATATCCTGCAGTTCTTCCTCTTCTGTGCGCTTTTCAGTAGCCCCATCCTCAGATGTTTCGGCCGTATCGGTGGCCTCCCCCTCTGCGGGTAGTTGACGTCTTGTGTAGAGCAACGCCCCCGCAAGACCTAAGAACGGAACTACCGGTAAGCCGGGGATGAACGCCATGGCCCCTAGAACGGTAGCAGTCGCGCCAAGAACCCGACGGTTACCCAGTGTTTGGCCGAGTACCTCCGTGCCGAGGCCTTTACCTTTCGAGCTACGCGTCACGACCAGACCGGCAGCAGTCGCGATAATCAGGGACGGTATCTGGCTAACAAGTCCATCACCAATCGTGAGTACAGTATAGGTACGAGCAGCCTCGCTAAAACTCAGGCCCGCCTGTGCCACACCGACCACCAATCCGCCGATGATGTTGATAAGCGTAATGATCAAGCCCGCAATCGCGTCGCCACGCACAAACTTGTTTGCACCATCCATCGCACCGTAAAAGTCAGTCTCGCGCGCGAGCGACTCACGGCGTGTGCGAGCCTGCTCTTGTGTAATGAGTCCCGCCGCCATATCCGAATCAATGGACATCTGACGTCCAGGAAGCGCATCCAAGGTAAATCGTGCAGACACCTCAGCAATACGGCCGGAACCCTTGGTAATGACGATAAAATTGATAATGATGAGTATGAGGAAGACCACAGCGCCGACCACATAATTGCCACCCACCACGAAGTTGCCAAAGGTCTCGATCACTTTACCGGCGGCCCCGGTACCGTTGTGCCCTTCCAACATAATAAGACGGGTAGACGAAACGTTTAGGCCGAGGCGGAGAAGTGTCGTCACCAGAAGTAATGACGGGAACACGCTAAAATCGAGCGGCTTTTCGATGTGCATCGACGTGAGCATGATCGCGAGAGCCGCCATAATGTTCACTGCGAGCAATAAATCCAACACCGATGACGGTACTGGCAAAATCATTAGACCCAGCACGCTCACAACGGATAGGGGTAATATGACGTCCTTACTTATCATCCTAGAGCCTCCCGACGAATCCGGTAGACGTACGCGAGTACTTCAGCGACGGCCTGGTAGAACGCCTCAGGTATGGGTCGTCCCACTTTGACTTCGCGATGTAGCGAACGTGCGAGCGGTCGATTTTCCACAATGGGTACGGAGTTCTGGCGTGCAACACGGCGAATCACCAACGCCATCGCATCCAAACCTTTGGCCACGACCCGCGGTGCACCATCAGCATCTGAGTCGTATCGAATCGCCACTGCAAAGTGTGTTGGGTTGGTGACGATGACATCAGCTAAAGGGACCTCTTGCATAATGCGATTCATCGTGAGCTCGCGGTACATACCCTTCCGCTTGCCCTTGATTTCGGGAGACCCTTCTTGTTCCTTGTTCTCTTGTTTGATTTCTTCACGAGTCATCTTGAGCTGACTCGTCCAGCGTGCTCGCTGATAGCTGTAATCGATAAGTGCCACAATTATGAGTGCGAGGCCTGCTGCCAACATGATGCGAATTACTGCATCTGCAACAGCCAACATCGTGAGTCCAAGGTTTTGAAACTGCGCGTCCATCACACGGTCGAACTGGTCTTGCGAAACGATACCTACTGCAAAGCCCACCACTGCCGTTTTGAGAATTGCAACCCCCATGCGGACTGCAGCAGGTCCTGGACCAAATACATTTTTTACCTGCTTGATCGGATTGAGTCGGTCAGCCTTTGGTGCCAGAAGGTTAGGTAGAAGCACCAACCCGGTCTGAGAGACACTCGACAAAATCGCTGCCACCATCACCATGCCCAACAGTGGAGCCATTGCAGTCCCCATCTTCGTAGTGCTGATCGCTAATAGCTCTGCGTACACGTAGGGATCGTTCTGGGCTTCCGGAAACCGATTGAAGACCTCACGCATATTCGTCGATAGCGTATGCATCATATCGCCGCCGGAAAACCAAAGACCGATGGCCCCAGCAAAGACCATTGCCGCCGTCTGTACTTCCCGGCTCCTGGCAAAGTTGCCCTCCTCCCGCGCCTTTTTCAGACGCAGTGGAGTTGGGTCAAATTGCTTGTCCTCTTTGCTCGACTCCGAACTCATGGTGTGACCTCCAGCGGGTACACCCCAGTGCTTATCGACTCACGTAATGACTGTACTTCAGTCGATGTATTTGCTTGAAGGCCAACGAACGTCGAATCGAGTACTAATAATCCGGCGAGTAGCAGCACACTGAATCCAACCGCAAAGATATTCATTTGAGGTGCAGCACGAGCCATCAAGCCGAGCCCCACGTTGATAAGTGCGGTAATGATGAGCATCGGCGCCGAGATGCGAATAGCCGCGAAGAAAAGACCGTTGAATAGGCGGCTGAGGTCATCAGGAGTAAAGCCAAGCAACGTCGCTTCACCGACCGGATACACCTGAAAGTTGGTTATCAGACCCCGGATAACTTCATGATGCCCGCCAAAGGTAACGAACATCATCATGGTACCCAGCACAAGCAGGTTTGAGATCGCCGTCGACTGCTGGCCACTTGCCGGGTCAACCATGCTGGCCATTGATAGTGATACGCCCATACCGGCGATCGCGCCGGTTGCATCCGCAACCATCAGGACCATGGAAATAATGAAGCCAAGACCAAACCCCACGAGAAGCTCGGAAAGAATCATCACTACTGCAGTAAAGAACGTGTCTGGAAAGGCGACTATGGGTAGTCCAATTGCGCTGTATACCATCGTGGTCAGAAAGAGGATGAGAAGCATTCTCGATGGAGTGGGGAATCCGGCGAGGGCAGTACCCGGAAGCGCCAGCATCACGCCAAGTACACGAAGTCCTGTGAGTGTCGCCGCAAAGAGAACCGGTTCAATGAGCGCAACCAGCGTCGCATCAAGTATCATCTGGGATCCCAAGAGACTCATCAGAAGACGCTTCCCTCCGTACCCACTCGGGCCATCTCAGCAAAGACAACCCGTACAAAGCCGATAAGCTTTTGCCCTGACCAAGGAGCCATGTAGTAAAACGTCGCTAGGATAGCGAGTAGCTTTGGCACAAATACCAACGACTGTTCTTGAACTTGTGTAGCTGCTTGTAGAATAGATACCAACAGGCCTACCCCAAGGCCGACGAGTAGCATCGGAAGAGCAATCGCCAGCAGCAGTTCGAGGGTCTCTCGCAAGATAGCAAATGTTGATACGTCCATAACGTGCTCCGCCTAGGCCATATTCATCAGCACACTCTCAGCGAGTGACCGAACCACAAGCGCCCAGCCATCGGCGAGCACGAAAACGAACAACTTGATAGGAAGTGACACCATGACAGGTGGAAGCATCATCATGCCCATCGACATCAATACGGACGCGACCACCAGGTCGATTACCAAAAACGGGAGAAACATCATTGCTCCCATTTGAAATGCCGTTTTGAGTTCGCTGAGCATGAAAGAAGGCACCAGCGTATATGTTGATACGTCATCGATCGTTTCGGGCTCTTCTCCACCCGATAACTCGAGAAATAGGTCTAAATCGACCATACGAGTATGGGAGAACATAAACTCTCGTAATGGTACGAGGGCCCGCTGTCCCGCTTCTTTACCCGTAATCTCTCCTGCCTCATACGGGGTGAGCGCCTGCGTATCAATGACGTCTATTACCGGAGCCATCGTGAACAAGCTAAGGAACAACGCGAGGCCCAAAATCACTTTATTCGGAGGAAGCTGTTGAACACCGACTGCGGATCGAAGGAGTGACAACACGATCACAATGCGAGTGAAACTAGTCACGCTCATTAGAATCGCTGGAGCCATTGATAAAAGCGTCATCAAGAAGAATATCTTGATCGCAGCAACATAGTCGCTACCAGTAGAGTTCAACTCGATACCAATAATCGGTTTTTTCGGTGCGATTGGTGCTACCGGGAGCGTGGGGTCAACAGTACGAATAGCGGGCGACGAAGATACCGCCCCAGATGTAAGTTCGGTCGCTGGAGCCACAGTCCCCACATTGGTGGAACTGGGCCCCGCGACCGACGCCTTGTTCGTGGTCGGATTCGCCGCCGGAGTCGGGATTACCGGTGCGGTCGTTACCTGCGCTCCCACTGGGAGAATCGGAAGGCAGAAAAACGCCGAAGCTAGAACGAAGCGCGTCACGCCGCCCTTCTTTGCGAGAAGCGTGCCGAAAATAATACAACCCCATAAGCATCTGTAATTGATAGATATTATGCGTTTCGATCAATGGGGTACGTCAATGTCTTGACGTACCTAACCAAGAAAGCGTCAACTCTCTGCCATGTCGCAAAAAACAATAAAGGGTCATCGTCCAAGTCGCACGGACACGTCATCACTTCCCATGCTCATGGCGCATGCAAGTGGCTTGGATGCCTCGACATTTCGTCCCCTATCGAACGTATTATCACCGCGTGAATGTATCCGAATCGAATATATCGGCTACCCCGATGGCGGGCCATTACCCACATCAAACATCCTCACTGCCGACGCTGAAACCGTAGAAAAGGCGATTCAGGACGTTGGAAGGCCAATGCATTTATTCGGCCATAGTTATGGCGGACGTGTGGCCTTGGAAGTCGCCCGGAGAGGACTCGTCAGGCTCGAAACACTGTTGGTTTATGAACCTGTACTTCAAGGCGCCCTCCCCCATCGAGACATGCGGACTTTTCTAGATCCTCCTGACGGCTACGAGGGCTTTTTACGCAATCTCACCGACTACTGGGGCGGAAGCGGAACCTGGGATGCGCTATCCAAACACTATAGAGCCCTACAAATGCGACGAGCAGAACGGGTCCATAGAGAGGTATGGACGTTGGCCGAAGATCGCCTGACGGCCGATGCATGGGCTTCGCA
>PKDL01000280.1 GCA_002863065.1 Pseudomonadota bacterium | reverse complement strand
TTTCAGATCGCGCGACGGCTGCTTGGAGATCAGAATGCCTGGCTGCCAGCACTCGCAGCCGCGGTAAGTCCTATCGGCATCTACTATTCGATAGAGGCCCGGCAATATGCGCTGCTTGCCGCGTTGGCCGCATTCGCCTGGTTAAGCTTGGAACACTACCTGCGGTCTGGAGAACGGCGGCCAGCCATAGCGTCGATCATCTTCACTGGACTGAGCTGTGGAACGCACTTTATCGCGTTATTCATTGTTCCTTTACCGCTACTATGGTGGCTCCTCTCTGACCCATGGTCCAAAGTTGTCCAGCAGCGAGCGATACGGATTCAATTGGGTTGGGCTGCAGCGGCGATGCCGGTCCTCGCTCTCGCGTTACTAAGACTCGATGCAGGGAACCCGGGTACTGCGTGGCTCACCTCCCAACCTGTACATAGTGCGCTTTGGGATAGTCTAGTGACACTCTCTGGGAGCGGCCAATATCCAGACTATCTCGGATTCTTAGGACTCGTAGATGTCGCGACCCCGATCCGTTGGGTGGGGTTGAGCATCACCGGTATCGGACTGATCGCTGGATTCTGGCCGGGCGAAAATCGATACCTCCGCGCGGGTGCCATCGCTTGGCTACTCCTGACTATGGTCTTCCCTGCCATCGTCTCGCTAATAAAGCCCATCTATCTACCAGGACGTTACGAATTGGCCGCGATATCGGTCGTATATGCCATATGGGTGTATGGATGGTCTCGCATCACGTCACGGTGGCATAGCCCACTCCGCAGCATGGCAATAGCGGCTCTCATACTTCTGTCGGCACTGCCGACCCTATGGGAGTACCTGCCGATGAAAGTATCTCAGCCGTGGTCAAGCGTCGTTGCCCAAAGCGGCCTCCCCGCAGAAGCCCCGGTAGTATGCACCGGATTGACCTGCCCCACCCTTCGCTGGGCACTAACCCGTTCCGGTCACAAAGCCAATGTTCGCGGTTATCCAAGCGATGTTGATGAACATCCCTGCTGGGAAAGCGCAACCCCTTTGACGGGAGAGCGGCTGAACCATGACGCTCACCTCTTGGCGTCGGTATTGAACACCACGGCGTCTACCGTTGCCATTGCAGGCGAATTCATACCCGGCACGACGCGCCCGATGCATTGGCAAACCATCTCACCATTGTTCCAACGCCTTGAGCAGCTGGGCTTCCGCAGCCAGAAACCCAACGTGGTTCAAGGCCGATGGATCATGCGCTGGGTGAAATAGCCGTATTGTAACCCAAGGCATGAGTCACTCCTCAAAATGACCACGAAATCGTGACCCAACGACGCAAAACCTTTGAATTCATCTCACTCTGAGGTTATAGGGCTGCTGCCTATTTGGCGGGACACGTGAGAAGCATAAACAATCTGGTTCGCCCAGGCCCTGTATTCCGGGGTAGGAGATAACGTATGAGTAGCAGTAACGCGAGCGCAGCCGAGTCCATTCCAAGCTCACCCGTACCGAAGACTCTTTCGTCGCAAACTACGGAAAAGGGCGGAACACATGGCCTAGAATTCATTTTCTGGCTTTTGCAGCGCTCCAAGCTCTTCCTGGCACTAATACCCGTGGCAGCAGCGGCCATCATCACCGCGGTCACCATGCTCATTACCGGAAGCGACTGGAATTGGGTGCTATTTGCCATCTCCGCAATCGCTGCTCCACTCGTCGGTGTAGGCATCCCGGTCGCAATTTTAGTGCGGGCGTCCTGGCGTGAAGAAGATACTACCGCCGATTGGACTCCCTACTTACGCTTCACCGACGCCAAAGAAAATCAGAAGTGGGAAGGCAAAAAGATCCCGATGACGGTTCTCTATGAAGCCTACATGGCAGGGCGAATTGAGTTCATCGCCGACGTCTACGAGACCATGCTTCATCGCAATCAACTGTTTCGCATGTCATTTACCTGGCACGATATTCGGTTCTACATCGCTGAGTTCCTGCGCCAGAACACCGGACACGACATTCAAGCGGATCACGGTGATATCGCGCATGTCTACAATCGCGGAAACGACTTCTACAACTGGTTCCTCGGCGAGACGATGACCTATACATCCGGGCTCTTTGAGAGCCAAGATGACTCCCTCGAAGACGCACAACGTCGCAAGCTAGAAATGGTCTGCAAGACCGTACAAATGAAAGAAGGCGACCGACACCTCGACCTTGGTTGTGGATGGGGACCACTCGTCTGCCATGCCGCCAAGCACCATGGAACAAACAGCCTCGGCGTCACTCTTGCGCAAGAGCAGGCAGACTGGGCAAACCAACGCGCCAAGAATGACGGTGTATCTGACCGCGTCGAGGTGCTCGTCGACGACTACCGGAACGTCCCCTTTGAGAAGTTTGATAAGATTACCTGTCTTGAGATGGCCGAGCATGTCGGTATCAAGAACTTCCAAAAGTTCCTGCTCCAAGTCCGAGGTATGTTGAAAGACGACGGCATATTCTACCTACAAATTGCGGGTCTACGTCGCGCATGGCAGTTCGAAGACCTCGTCTGGGGGCTCTTCATGGGGAAGTACATCTTCCCAGGTGCCGATGCGAGCTGCCCACTTGGATTTGTAACCGGTCAAGCTGAGCGTGCTGGGTTCGAAGTACACCGCGTCGAGAACTGCGGTGTGCACTACTCACTGACCATCAAGCGGTGGTATGACAACTGGAAAGGCAACAAGGAAGCCATTATCGCGAAGTACGGCGAGCGCTGGTTCCGGATGTGGATGATCTTTCTGAGCTGGTCCACCATTATCGCTGCGCAGGGAAGCTCGACCGTATTCATGATCACGCTCACTAAGAATACGCCAACAGACAAGTCGTCAGTAGCCATAGAGGAGGCAAAGACGGTACCGTTCAGCCGTATGGACCGCTGGGTTGGGCCCGATAAGGTGACCACGCAGCAATAATCGGCATTTCCGCGCGGATGCCATGAATGGAACGTTGGATGCTCAGACACTCTGCTGATAACCGTACGCTGTTCTTTATCACGGTGTACTTCGCTCTTTTCGCCGTGCTGTGGGCCATCACCCCGGCAGGGCATGCAGAGTGGTCGACCACGGATTGGTGGACGGGGGCAATCGGTTTCCTGGTATTGTGCCCACTCGCATTTATGGGTGCAGTGACTACCCATAACGCCATTCACTGTCCGATTTTCCGTAACAAGCGATTGAACAAGGCCTTCCAAGTTGTACTCACTCTAACGTACGGCCACCCGGTCTCAAGTTATGTCCCCGGGCATAATCTGAGTCATCACAAGCACACGCAATCACGGCGTGATGTCATGCGAACGTCGAAAGCACGGTTTTCATGGCACCTGCTCAACCTGCTTTTCTTTCTGCCACAGGTGAGCAAAAGCATCATGCGCGCTGACGCGCAGTACACCATGATGATGCGGAAACGCCACCCGCGCTGGTTCAAGCAGCTCATCATCGAGTTCATCGTGCTAGGCATTGTTACAGTGGTGTTTTTTGCGCTGGATTGGCGTAAGGCGATTGTATTGTGGTTAATCCCGCACCTCTATGCGCAATGGGGGATTGTGACCTTCAACCTGCTTCAGCATGACGGTTGCGATGAGAACAGCGAGTACAACCACTCACGAAATTTCGTGAGCCCCATTCTCAACTTCTTTACGTACAACAACGGCTACCACACCGTGCATCACCGAACGCCAGGCCTTCATTGGAGCAAGTTACCCGCTATACATGCCCGCGACATATCGCCACACATTCACCCGGCCTTAGAGCAACCCTCGATGGCAAAATACCTGTGGCGAACATTCGTAATGAACAATCGTGATAACTACGATGGGACGCCGTTCACGCTGCGTGTCGAGGGCCCCGATGAAGACTGGATCCCCGATCCTCGCGACACCGCTGCAGACCTAGGTGCCGAAGGTCTCGCCTAGAGTTACAACGACTCCGCGACACTGAAAAACAGCACAAGCCTCGATCGAAAACAACATTTTCTTTCTTCAAATACCCGCGCACTATTCCGTTTTCGAACGTCTGGGAATGCTCGAGACCAAATTTTTTCAACGAAGCCATTCCAGTTCAAGAAAGGAGAAATATGCCTTGGGGTTTTGAACCGTTTCCTGAGGCGATTTGAAGGCTGTGAATTATGAAAACGTTGAATATGCTTCTTATCGTTTGCCTTAGCGCAACCGCCTGCGCTGCCGGAGATATGGATACAGATGATAGCACCCCGGTGGAGCTAGTTGCTGCGAGCGAAACCCACGCGGCCATTACCGGCCCACTGACCGCAGCAGTCAATGTCAAACTCCAGTGCGGAGAGACCCTTCCCTAAAAATACATGCCGCGCATTGCGAGCGCTGCACTCGGTGCCACGGCGACAGAAGCTAAGAAGCAGTGCAAGGCTCAGATTGAAACGCACCTTGAGTCGACCATTTCTTGCGATACAAGTTGCTACATCAAGCCCGCCACCTGCGAACCCGAGGCCAAGGCTGGCTATGTCTCCTACAAATGCAAGAAGGCTCAGCAGGCCAACGGCAAGACCGTCTACAAGTTCCGCTGCAGCGTAGCTTCAGCTAAGCTGCGTTGCACTGAATGCGACCTACCAAAACCGGACGTCCAACCCGTTCCGGACCCAAAGCCAAAACCAGACGTTGAGCCCGTACCCGACCCGAAACCAAAACCAGTTGTTGAGCCTGTGTTAGATATCGAAGACAAACCAGCCCCTAAGCCCCTGGACGGTCCAAACAAAGAGGACATGGATACTGAGCAGAGTGAAAAAGAGGCAGATGACTTCGATAAACGCGTCGAAAATAAACGGGTGAAAGATGAGCCTCTCTATGATGATGCAGAGGACTCAGATGAAGACTTCGATTTCGATGCAAAAGACAGCTACGCCCTGTAGCTCCGCCAGTCTCTATGCTGAGGCTTTATCCGCCAAGCAGACCGCCAAATGGGCATTCGCCCTCGCCCTGGTAGTGACCTTGTGTCTTGAGTTGGCCTTGCACGAACTCGTACATGTTGGTCAGCGGAGTGATAGGCGACCCACCGAGCTGGTAGCGGTCGTCAAGCTCTGAAAGGTCAGAAGGAGCAATTTGAGTGAGCTCTTCGTTAGTAACTGTTCCGTCAAGGTTTAGGTCGCAGTCCGCGATCCATTGTGCCAGTCGAAGGACACCGCCCTCATCACCCTCTGGGAAACCATTGAAGAAGATGTGGTCGCCGTGAATCGTTGCTGCAACGGTCTTGGTTTGACCGTTGGTGAGTGCAGCGCCCGCCACTCCGTCGATCTCACATGGACCGAATACAGTCTCAGCGTTCACGCCGAACTCGAAGCTAACAGTTGGAGCATCGTAACAAGGCTCGCCACCTTTACCGGTGTTGCCGTTGCTGGTCTTATCACCAGGTGTCGCTAGGCTTGCTGGTGGGCAAGACTGGCCGGCATCGGCCGTGATGCTACCGTTGATGAGGTAGGTCCAATCGTTCGCTACCATGGTGTCGTAGTCTTCCTGGCTTACACTTTCGTGTTTGATAGAACCATCGCCTGCTCCAGGGGTGGAGTAGTTGAAGTCCCAGTTACCCTCGGCGAGACCGTCGAATGACCATAGTGGCTCACCAGCAGCCGGTAGCTTCTTGATGTCGATAACGTAGACGTCCCCTGCCTCTGCTGTTGCCGTTTTGTCTG
>PKDL01000323.1 GCA_002863065.1 Pseudomonadota bacterium | reverse complement strand
CCATGCGCAGATGATGAAGTGTGCGCCTACAACTCCACCGCTAAGTGGTACGCATGTGAACCAGCCACATGTACACCCGACTGCCCAGCCACTCCCAATCCTGGAGGTCAAGCAGACGGATGCGGCGGAATCTGTCCACCCAAAACACCATGTGGTGTAACCACTCCGGCTGGTCTGTGTTCGGGTAGCGAGCTTAGCTACTGCAGAGATGACGTAATAGTCACCGTCGAATGCAGCACACTAGCGCTCGGGTGTGCCGAAGTAGAGCCACACTGGTTTGACTGCACGGAAGTATGTATCCCTGATTGTGATACTGCGTTACCTGGTACAGCCGATGGATGCGGAGGGTCGTGCGAAAACAATGTCTGCGCTGGGACGCCTAGATGCTCCGGCAGTGTTCTGGAAACCTGTGAAGATGGCCTGCTCATTACCACTGACTGTGCCGAGGTTGGACAGGTCTGCGCCTTATTCGAAGACACTGCATTCTGCGTAGATGTTGGCTGCACTCCGATATGCGATGATGCGTTGGCTGGTGCAGCTGACGGATGCGGAGGAGTCTGCCCCGGCACTGCCGGAGCACCTTGCGCACTAGTACCTCCCGAAGGCCAATGTGTTGGTAACGTGTTGCAGCTCTGTGCTGGAACAATACTCCTTGTGGACTGCGGGGCGACCCAAAAAAAGTGCGCTTTAGGACCAGACGGCGCTAACTGCGTTGACTGTATTGCGTCATGCGATGGATTGGAGTGCGGAGATGATGGATGTGGTGGCACCTGCGGTAGCTGCAGCGACAGTGAAGTCTGCCAACAAGGTCAATGCATTAGTCTAAAGCCGGCCAATGAGTGAAATCATATATTTCAGCACGATAAAAGATACTGCTCTGACAGCACCGCACACTCGCTACTCGCATGATGGAAACGACGACAGCATGTACTCCCTAAGCACATGTAACTGTTATAAATATCGATAGTAGGTTTTGCGACGAAGCTTGCGGATACCAAGCTAGTGAAGCGTCCATACCGCTATTGCGGCCTACGAAGAGTTCTGTGCTTACAAGACAAAAAATTAGAAGGTCTGCATCTTTTGCTGCGATAGCGAATCTAGAGCCACTAGGTGGGGCACATGCGTGTCACGTCTACAACATATGTTCGCCATCGTATGGCTAACACTTACACGTACCCCGTCCAGTCGACATGATGGGCGGTGACACTTGAGACGTAAGACTGGGAGAAAGAATGAAAGCTCTACTACACTGGCTAACCATAGCGATGCTTGCCAGCGCGCTGCTAACCGCATGCGCCGAGGATTCCGATGACACGACAACAACCACAGGAACCGACGCAACAGACACCGCTGACGCGACTGACACTGCTGATGAGACCGACGCAACAGACGCGACTGACACTGCAGACGAGACCGACGCAGCAGACGCGACTGACACTGCTGACGAGACCGATGCAGCAGACGAGACCGACGCTACTGACGGAACGGACGCGACCGACGCCGCTGACCTGAAGACCATAGCAGAGGTCGCCACCGAAAATGGCAGTTTCAATACGCTGTTGGCACTTCTCACGAAAGCGGAACTAGCGGCTACTTTCGCAGACGCTGCGGCAGGCCCCTTCACTGTGTTTGCGCCAACAGATGATGCATTCGCAGCCGCCGAAATCAGCGCCGACGACTTCAACACGGAAGAAGAAATCGCCGCTCTGAAGAACGTACTGCTATACCATGTAGTGGGCGCCAAAGTGCTTAGCACAGACTTGTCGGACGGCCTAACCGCCCTAACGCTTCTCGGCGGTGCGCAAGTGACCGTTGGCATTACCGAAGAGGGAGTAACCATCGACAACGCATCTGTCGCCCTGCCCGATGTACCTGCAAGCAACGGCGTCATTCACGTGATTGATGACGTACTGACGCCCCCAGGGAACGTGGTAGACGTCGCAACAGCAAACGGCTCGTTCGGTACGCTGCTGTCGCTGGTTGTGAAGGCTGGATTAGCTGATACCGTTGGCGGTGGTGAGAACCTCACCATCCTCGCTCCGACGGATGATGCATTCGCAGCAGCGAACATCAGCGCCGACAACTTCAACACTGCAGAAGAGATCGAGAC
Source organism: Pseudomonadota bacterium (assembly GCA_002863065.1). Lineage (GTDB taxonomy): Bacteria > Myxococcota_A > UBA9042. Next base: position 3,562 of record PKDL01000323.1, on the reverse strand, counting down.
GCTAACTGCAGTACTCTTCAATCACGTTATCGCCGGCATTACCCTCTCGACTGACCTGACCGACGGAATGATTCTCACCACGCTAGGCGGTGGAGAGCTCACAGTGGAGATCAGTGATGCTGGTGTGACAATCGGTGGCGCGACTGTTGTAGTCCCGGACGTGGGCTCTAGCAACGCAGTAGTTCACGCGATTGATGACGTTTTGATGCCAGCTACTCCAGAGCCTGCTGAAGGCGACGGCGACCAGGGCTAATCAAGCCTTCCGACGGTCATCGACGACACCCATCTCGATGACCGTTACTCCTCCACTCTAAGACTCCCCAAAAACGAGCCGTGAGGCGCCGCCCGAGTCAGAACGACTCCAGGCACGCCTGCAATTATACTCTGTGGCACACCTGGTGCCACGGCTACGGCATCGAACTCAGGTACCCAATACAGGCACCATGTAATGGTACGCTGCCCTCCTCACGATTGGCCGAAGTCCGGTCGTGACTAGCCAGTGCAGTCCCATGATCTGAGCGCATCACATTGAGCTGTATCAGAGCAGAAAAAAACTCTAAGAAATTTGCACCTGACCTGCGCATCTGATGCTCAAGCCCCAGCATCCTATAGACAAGCAGGATGAAACAATCTTGCTCCCTGTTACGCATTTCGCTCCGGGGCGTGACCGTCCCTTCCACCGCACGTGCCCCACGCCCCGGTGCGATTCGCGATTTTAACCAGCCACTCACTCGACACTCACCTTGCCGTCCGCCTCCTCAGGCGTCACAGCGCTTATGGGCCACTCCGTTGGAGCTTTACCGCCAGCGGCCTTCAGGCGCTTGTAGTCGTCACGCGGTATGGAGGGCACATTACTAGGCCGCAATCGACCGCCACCATATCGTGCCTGATTGATTGGTGCGGCGCCCCGAACCCACGCTCGGTCGTAGCGATATACATCGGGGAAGAAACGTAGCTCACCAGACGATGCCTCATCAACAGTCTGGTACTCCACAAATAGTGGAAGCTCGGTGGACAACGTGAATGTCCTCGTTTGTTTGCTTTGACGGGCTTCGCTGAATACTGAGGCATCCGTATCTGAATAACGCGTGGTAATGTACTCCGCTAAATCTAACGCCTCGTGTACACGAATACAGCCATGGCTGTAAGCACGCACTGTTTTCTGAAACTTCGCTCTCTTATTTGTATCGTGCATAAAGACCGCATTGGTTCGCTCAAGCGTAAATTTCACATACCCCAATGGATTCTTTGGCCCCGGCTCAACAATCACTTTCTCCTGACCTTCAAACTCTTCATCTAATATCCTGGGTGGCGGCCTCCATCGAGGATTTACAATGACCTGTTTCACCTGAGTTTCTAATAACGGCGTACGGTTCAAGTAACCCTGCTTCCAGTCGTGACGATTGAAGTCCAACTTATTATTTCCGACGATAACGCGATGACGACGAGTGACTCGACCTTGCTCAACTACTTCTAACTCAAACGCCGGAATATTAATTCGAATATAGTGGGAGAGGCCACGTCTCAACCGAGTAGATTCGCGCAATCGCTGCAATGACACGTTAATCGCATCCAGTCGGTAACGAACCGATTTATTCGCTCGAATGGAAAAGTAGTAGTCCACTCCCCCATCTTCGAGCAGATTATGCGCCCTCCGAGCGCGTCTTACGGCGTTTTCGGTCTCGTGGTCATACCTGCCATGCGGCTCCCCCAGGTAAAATCCCTCAATAGCAAGTCGATGTTGTAACTCTGTGACCAACTTTTTCGGCAGCTTTTTTTTACGATATGCGCGTCTCCAGCGGCGCCAATTCAACTTCGGTAAATGCAGCTCTTTTGCCTTCTCCTTCTGGCGTAACTTTCGATATTTTGACCGTGCCGCAAGTAGCACTGTGTACGCGGACGTCTGCGGCCACAACGACTCAAGCCGCATGTGGTCTACCGAGAGTAATCGAGAAATGTGCCCAAGTATGTCTGTCTCAGCACGCTGAAGCACACTTTCAAGCTTACGCTGCTGGTACCTCGGGTGCGCTTTATGCAGTACGCGAAAGTCCACAACATACTGCGTCAGTGCATGAGCTAAGCGTACATCGAATTCAGCTACTTTCAGTGGTTCTGCGACTGAAACCAACTCCAGAGGCTGAGGAGGCCGTCTTCGCTTGCGGCGTGGCCGCTTCTTTTTTTCTTTCCACTGGTAGTTATCTTCACCGTAACCCAACCAATATGGGCTACGGTCAACGGCATGTTCATCCAACGACTTCACCGCAAAATATAAAGTCCGAGCCGCGGCGGTAGGCTGCCCATACTGAAAAAAAATCGGACCACCACCGTTTTCACGATACACAGCCGCCAACAATCGACGATATTTTGACCGCTTGATCCAGCGGTCTCGAGCCTGCGAGAACACCGCCTGTTCTGATACGTTACCTTTGGCGGTGTTTGCCTGTCTAACCGGGCCTTGCGCACTCGCGCCAAGTGACACGGTGCAAGTTACCAATAGTACGTATCTCGTAAGGGATATCCCCGAAGTCCACCGCATGACCATGTAAATACAGTATCGGATCTCTCTACATTGAGCGAATTGAGGGCCACTGTTATCCATCGCATCATCATGACAGTCAGAAGCCCCCTGTCTCATCGTCGTGATTTTGTGCGCCGTCTAATGTTCAGCGATTAGTTTATGTAGATGGAACTCGCCTCCTTTAGTGCGTACGGTCTGGTCTAAATGTACGCTGCAGCCGGCGTTACAAAGGAGCCCCAAGGCGCTGAAAACGCACACTCAATACACGATTCGCACGCGCACGAGACCGGCCACACATCTCATTCGGCGATAGTCACTCTTATTTGCTCAGCATCAGACGTCGTCAACAGATATCTGCAGTGAACACGGCATATTTCTCTCTAGGATCCGCCATCGTTCTTCAACACCGGCACGAGTAGAGCGAGCAGTCCCGCCGCGTTGTCGACATGCAGCCAATGCCCCGCATCTTTGAGCCGATAGACCTTCGATCGCGGATGGTCGATCTTTGCAAGCTGAGCGCGGTCAGATGGCAACCACCGGTCGCTGTTCTCAGCCCAAATCTGAACCAGAACAACACGTTGAGGAGGGGCCTGAACTACATCCCAATAGTCCAGCTGTCGATAGTCCTGCAGAAGTTCAACCACACCATCTAGATCGAACGACCACACGAGTATCTTCCCTTCACGCCGTAAATTAGAGGTCATCCAAGAGGCCAAGCCGACAGAGAAGCCCTTGGCGTGTAAAAAGTCAGCCACATCGCGCCGGTCTGTCACTGGCATAGGTACCGTTCTCACCGCTTTGATCACTCTTTCTACCGCAGATGTATCCGTATCCAATGGTCCTCTTGCGGTGTCTGACCCTCTAGCAAGTGAGGACTGTACACGTGCAGATGTACCACCCGCTGGTGAATCCAAAACGATGACTGTCACAGATTGTGAGCGTGGCTTTATCGACCATTCTAAAGCAACTTTCCCACCGAATGAGTGACCAATAACCGCTTGAATGGGACAGCCCAAATGCTCTTCTAAGCGCACGAGGTCCTCA
>PKDL01000422.1 GCA_002863065.1 Pseudomonadota bacterium | reverse complement strand
TCGATGACGAACTCGCATCGGGGGCATTGATCTCTCAGGATGGACAGCATGCGGCGGTCATTATTGAGCTGATAGCCGACAAGAATCGGCCTGCTGAGGCCGTTTCGGTGGTGGTGAACGATGCGATCACCATCTTTAGGGAGGAGGGCTTTTCCGCGGAGCAAATCCATCGCGCGGGTCCGCCGGCGGTGATGAGCGAGATGTTTCGGCTCACCAAAGAAAATGTCTTGGTGATTTTCCCTATCACCGCAGTCATTTTGACGATTACGGTGTTGATCCTCTTCCGACAGCTCTGGCCCCCGGTGTTGGCGGCATTCGCATCTGGGATCGGCGTGATCTGGACGATGGGAGTCTCCGTACTAATAGACCCACAGATTTCCATCATGCACAGCATCGCGCCGATGGTGATGTTGATCGTGGCGTCCTCGGATGTGATCCATCTGTGTAGCGCCTACATGTTGGAGTTGGGGCAGGGGAAGTCCCGGCGTGAAGCGATCCTGGACTCGACCGCGGAAGTGGGTCGCGCGTGTCTCTTCACGTCGATGACGACGTTTGTGGGCTTTATTGGTCTGTCATTTGTCCCGACTCCGGTGTTCCGCCAACTGGGGATTATCCTCGGGTGTGGCGTGGCATTTGCGTTGCTGTTAGCGGTCACCATTGTACCGATCGCGCTGTCCTGGTTGCCCGCGCCCGCAGGATGGCAGTCGCAGCGGGGAACGCGGGTACAGCAGGCACTCGATAACGCGTTGACGTGGCTGATGGAGATCTCGGTGCGCCGGCCCTATGCGGTCGTCGCTGCGTACGTGGCGATAGCTATCCTGACGGCGGTGGGGCTATCACAGCTGCATATTGAAACTGCCCTTGTCGAACGCTTTGACGACGATAACGTGGTGGCGATGGACCGTGAGTGGTTCCGCGAGCATTTCGCGAGCACAAATGTGGTGCAGGTCGTCATAGATACGGGGCGAGCGGGCGGGGTGAAAGACCTCGAATTCCTGCGGGCGCTTGCGGCATTAGAGTCGGAGATTGAGGCGGACCCGAAGGTCGACGCGGTATACGGTGTGGTGGATTTGCTCTCGATGCTGCATGCACAGCTGAGCGGAGAGCCGCGTGGGCTCCCGAGTCATCCCAACACTCCAGCGGAGTACTTCTTTGTGTTGGAGTCTCGTGATCAGGCGACTCTGCGCGGACTGACCGATTTCGAATTGCGGCGAGCGATTCTCTCGGTCCGTCTCGAAGAGGAAGGTGTACGCGCCGGATTTGACGCCGGCCAGGCGATCGAAGAGCGCGCCCAAGAGCTATTGGGCGATGCGGTAACGATTGAATCAACCGGGATGCAGTACATGACGGGGGAATGGCTCGGTTCTATCGTTGCGGGGCAGCAGCGGGGACTCGGCGTGACGTTCGTTGTGATCCTTGTGATGATGATTATCGCGCTTCGCTCGCTGCGGGCCGGAGTCTGGTCGATGGTACCGAACGCGTTACCCCTTCTGATGCTGGGAGGTTGGCTTGGACTGACGAAGGACTCTGTGGATTCGGATACTTTGGTCTTGGCGATGCTAGCGATTGGTATTGGCGTGGACGATACCATTCACTTCTTGATGCGCTACCGACTCGAGTTTCAGCGCGACGGAAATCGAGAGGCGGCACTGCGTCGTACCTATCATTACGCTGGGCGGGCCATCGTGATCACGACTGTCGTTCTGACGCTCGGTTTTGCTCCGTTCATGATGAGCGCCTATTACAGTGTTGCCATGTTGGGGACGTTATTGCCGCTCACGCTCATCTTTGCCCTGTTGGCGGACCTGCTTCTCGTACCCGCCTTAGCATCCCTCGGATGGTTGCGGTTCACCGCCAAATCAACGGTGGGCTAGGGCGTAGGCGCCGGTAGAAACTCGCCGAGTGCTTGCAAGAACGGCTGGGGATGTTCCAAGAAAAACCAATGAGCACCGGGCAGGGCGATACTGCGGCTTTCGGGATGATAGCGCGTAATACGCTCTCGCCACTGGGCGGTATGAAAACGCAGGGGTTTGGGGCCGTTATTGCCGTACAAAAACAACACGGGGAGGTCCTGAGACGGCTCCCAGCGCGCGGTGTGGTTACGATAATAAAAAGGCCAAGGTCCATGGCTGGCGCCCTCTCTCCAAGCCTGCCGATACAGCCAGCCGTGGTGCGCACGCACGTGCAGCGCACCATCATAGCGCGGTTGGGGTAGTAACCGGCAGAAGGCGCGAAGAAGGCGGTCGCCCAGCCCGCGCCCTAGGCATGACGCGGCGATGATCAGGGATTGATAAAAAAGCACAAAGGCCATGAGCCACGGGGCTCGGGAGCCTGCACCGATCTCAAGAGTGACAAGGCGAGATGCAGCTTGCGGATGTATCGACAGAAGGCGATATGCAAAGACAGCGCCCCAATCGTGGCCTATCAGCGTGCCGCCGAGAGATTGTGTGTGCTCCATCGTACGATGGATGCGCGCAATGGTATGGGCGAATGCAGTGGTGGATGGGAGCGCTCCACCGGGCTCAAAGCCGGGGAGGTTCATCCGCACCACACGGTAGCCGCGCTCCTGGAGAACGGTGGCCGTGTGATCCCAGACCCGATAGTTGTCGGGAAATCCGTGCAGCAAGGCTACGGGGGGCCCGTTCACAGGTCCTTCGACCACATGGTCGAGAAGAGGGACGGTATCTACCGGATGATGGCTATCGCGCATGGCGAGCGTATTGGCTACGAGTAATCGTTCTGTTCGAGGAATTTCAATTCACTGTCGTTCTTGGTCTTCTGCCAGAGCGCCTTATCGCCGAAGCCGATTTCGTTGTTGCGCGCGAGGGCGAGTTTCATCATTCCGAGCGGACGCCGAAATAGCTCGTAGAAGAACAGCGGCCGTATTGCCGGACGGAAGTAATAGCTCATGGGCTCGGCGAACAGGTAGTGCATGCTGAGCGTGACTTCGTCGGTGTCTGTGTAATGGAACCAGTATGCGGGTAGATACAGGACTTGTCCTGGCTCGAGTGTGATCTCTAATTCGTCTGTGGGGTGCTTTTCTGCCAAGAAGTCATAGGGGTAGAGGTCTTTATGCTCGATATCTTCCAGCCCCCGGAAATCAAGGTGCCAGGTTTTACGCCCTTCGAGTTGAACCACAAAGACCGAGTTGATGTGAGCGTGATTGCTCATCTTGCACGATGGCGTACTGAGGAAGACCGCCCACTTTTTCCGGGCGAAGAAGTGCAGGATCATGTCCATCAGAGTGAAGGCGTAATTCCGGATCTTCTGGAAGTACTTGGCCTGGAAAAGGGCGCCAAGTTGCCGTCCTAAAAATACGTCCGCCCGGAGCCGGTACTTTTCGCCTGCCTTGATCCGTTGGAGTAGAGGCCCCAGCGTGATGTGCTCGGAGCGGCTTTCGGGATTGAAGCACGTCACGTCTAAATCGGAGTGGTGCTTTTCTAGGTAGGCGAGGTCCACATTGTGCGGGTTTTGCTGCGCGTTTTCGATAATGAATGGCACCTTACGCTTGAACGTCTCGCGGATGCGCGCCGTGTCCAATGCATCGATATGAGGGACTGCCGCAATCTGGTGACGAAGCGCCTTTGCAGCGGTCTTTTCATGAGAGGGATGAGTGGAAATAGCGGGTGTCGCTTGCATCTAGGCATATCCCAAAAGGTGGCCGGGCATCTCAGAAACGACGCGTCGGACAGCAAAAACAAAGCGGGGTCGGATGTCCCCGAACGTTGCTTGGGATTGCACAAATTGTGCCAGCAAAAGTGGGGTGATGTGGCCTCAGGACGGTGTTCGGACGTGCGTGTGTCTGCATGCAGCCTACGGGGTATACGTATTCTGTCTATTTGAAGTGTTTTGCCGGGCCACCCTCGGTCGATTCATCCGTACTTTCGTTGAGAGCGCCCGGTAGGCCGCTCCTATGCTCAGTCAGCGCATCAGGGCGGGGTTCTACTGGCGCGTGCTAACTACATCCGCCACAAGCGTTCACGTCACTGTGGGTTTTACGCCGATAGATGAGTTGTCTTCCTCGGATGGTATTGGATTATTGGGAGTGGTCATCATCAGCGGGCTGGGCAGCTCGCGTTATCGCTATTTACACGTATAGCCCCCGTTACCATCCCATCCGCCAGCGGCGCCCAGTTTCTTGGCCTTGCAGGCGCCCCAGCGTACTGCAGTCCTGGGATTGTACATCTTGAGAAGCTTCTCACTTCCCTTTTGAAGGATCATGGATTGCGTGTAGTAGCGGCCCTTTCCGTCGTTTCCACAGTATGTCTTTTTCTCGTATTTGAGCGTCTTGTCGAGGTGGCACCAGACGGCTTGAATGGGATGCGAGCAGGTGTTCTTGAGCCGTAGACGACCCTCCGCTGGGGTGACCGTTAGGCAATTCGCGGCGTTTGCCCCCGAGCTCGCATTTTGCTTACCTGATTTTTTGTGAAGGGCAACGAGTCGCTTGCTGTTTACATGCCGAAATTGCGCATCCCCACATGCGTAGAAGTAATGTTTTACATCGAGGCGTCCTAGTTTGAGGAGCGTGGCGGCGATGACCTCTTCCGCTTTTTTGCCCGGCTTGGCGTACGCGGATAGCGGCTTTCCCTCAAGCGTGCCGCGCTGCTCGCAGCCTTTGCATTCGATGGGGGCATAGCCCTCGATAAATACGTGGGCGGTTTCGTTACTGGTATTTGTCATGCGCACCACATAAGACGCGTTCATTTTTTTCACAATGTTGGCGGTCACCTGTCCCCCAGCGCACTTCCACGAAAACGAGTTGGGGTAGGCAGCTGCTGCGGTAGTAATGGCGTAGCTAAGTAGGAATGCGATGACGCTGTGGCGCATAGGTTGTGCTCCTGTGTAGGAAAAAAAGGTTCGACGAGGCGTGAGTATCTTCAGGATTATGTGATGGCTGCAAGCTCGCAGTGTGGTGGCATCGTTGTTTCATGCTGCGGATAGGCTATGTCGGCGGGAGTATGACCGTGCTTCGGGTGCATGCTGACAGATAGACGGTCCGAGATACTCTGTCGCACTATCTGAGCTTCTCAGCACAATCGTTAACCTCTGCTCTCTGAAAAACCACAGCGTGTAGAAAAAATGCTCACTTTGGAGCGGGCCTATTCGCATTCAGATGAATATAAAACGGGTGCATGCGGCTGTTTTCTCGTGTAAATGCTGAGCTGGCACATCGACTGCACTGAGTAGGCAGCGACACGGAACAGATGCTATTGGTACCACTACCAGCAGTGTCGCAGCACTTGGGAGTTCTATTATGCGAAAGCTATTGTTTACCGTTTGGGTATTGGGCCTATTGGGATGTTCAGAAGGAGACGGTACCGAGGTTACGGACGCGGATGCCGGTGCCACGAATGGAGATGTGTCAGTACAGCCCCGAGCCGATATTGCGGGGAATGATGAGAGCGATACCGCCGGAGGCAATACCGGGTCGGATTGGCCCGAACTATTAGTCGAGCTTTCAAACGATTTCGCCCGGAATGAATCACCGGATGCGACCGACGAAGAAGCGCTTTCGCTGGCTTCTGCAAACACTGCCTTTGCGTTGAAGCTGTTCAATCAGATGGGCAGTGCTAAGAATGCGGCTTTTTCTCCGTATTCCCTCTTTCATGCGTTCGGGATCTACTACTGGTCGAATCCAGCTCGGCGGGCAGTGATGGAGGCAGTGTTCGGATACACAGAGTCGA
>PKDL01000426.1 GCA_002863065.1 Pseudomonadota bacterium | reverse complement strand
TTGAAGACATCATCTCACCTTTTCCTTGAGAGAACATTTGAAGGTAAGAACTATATTTATGATTAAATAAACGTGATGGATGATAAGATGTACTGTAGGCATAGGTAGGTGACTGTCCTACACGTAAAAGTTGGATCTATTGGCGGTTATCTAGTTACCCCCTTGATTGATGGTCTCCTGGTAACCGCAGTAATCGATCGTACAGGGGTTTTGGTCATCACATGCCGAACAGATACCATGCGGGCCCAAATTCTGAACGAGCACGGGTAGGTTTGTGGAGTTTGTTGTGCCATCGCCAAGCTGGCCAAAGCCATTTTGACCCCAGCAGGCGACATCGCCCGATGTTAGGAGTGCGCATGCCGACGATACGCCAGCCGAGACTTCAATTGCATTGTCGATATCGGGGACCAGAGAGGGTGTATCTGTTGATATATTTGCGCCATTTCCGCATTGCCCTTTTTCACATTGACCCCAGCACAAAACTTGTCCATCGGCTCGAACGGCGCAGGTAAAATCATCTCCCGTATCGATGCTTATCAAATCATCCATACCCACGGCTGCGACGGGCTCAAGTCCTTCACCAATGCTTCCGAGCTGCCCTTCCGTATTCGCGCCGAAGCACCAAGCTTGGCCTCCATCATCGCCCGCCTCAATGACACAGGTGTGACTGCTACCAGCGGACACCCCTGTCAGTCCAACGACCTTCGTATATGCACTTGGCGTCGTAACATAGGTGCCCATCGGCTGACCTGCTTTGGATGCTGCGTTATTGCCCCAGCACACCATGGTCGAGCCATCTCGTAGAGCGCAGGTGTGGTCAGTTCCGGCAGAAATTCGAACTGCATCGGTCAGTTCTGGGACGAGAGTTGGTACGTCTTGGGAGACATTATCTCCGGAGCCGAGTTGGTAATCTAGACCCATGCCCCAGCAGCTTACTTGGTTGTCGGTTCGAACTGCACAGGCGTAGTCTTTACCCACGCTGATGGCGTTGCATTGACCCGCTTGATGTATCCACTCTGGGCTAAGTCTTTTCGCGTTATCTCCTGTGCCCAGTTGACCGACATTATTCAGTCCCCAGCACCAGACAGTCCCATCTATCAGGAGTGCACATGAGCTATTGTTTCCCACCGATACACTGAGGGCAGCCTTCGGAAGTTCTACGTCCTGCACAGGTGGTAGGTTTACGCTTTCAACGCCTTGACCTAGCGTACCGAAGGCGTTTCTTCCCCAGCATGCGACAGAACCATCGTCTCGCACCGTACAGGTATGAAAATCGCCGACTGCTATTCGGGTTACTTGCGTCGGCTCGAGCGGCTCGAGAGGAGGTAGGCAGATGCCATCGGAGCATTCAAATCCATCGCCACACTCCAGCCCATCCTCTGAATCGCTGCCCGGTACGCATCCACCACTAACGCATATATCGCCTTGTGAACATGGCTCGCCATCTGAACAGGGGCTGCCGTCCTCTGCAACTGTGAAAGGGCACACCCCTGTTTCGGGGTCGCAGCTGCCAGGTATCTGACATTGGGCCTCGGCAGTACATACTACCGGTTCCCCAGACTGACATTCGCCACCGAGACAGGTATCGCCCGTGGTGCATTTATCGTTGTCGTCGCATGGTACACCGTCGTCCAACGGGTCATATTCGCAGTCGCCGGTCGCTTCATCACACTGACCGCCACTTTGGCATCCACCTGGCGAGTCACACACCACCAAAGAGCCCGTACAGGTCCCGAGATAACATGCGCTATTGATTGTGCATGGCACACCGTCATCGCATGGGAGCCCTTCATCGATTGGTATGACCTCACACGCGCCCGTCTCTGGTTGACAGGCGGCAACCGTGCATTCGTTGTTTGTATCGGGACAGACGACGGCCGTACCGGGTGAAGGAACACACGTAAATACCGGAAGTGATGTATCGCAGACCAAGATGTCTGCGCATTTATCTGTGGGCGCTGGGCAGTCACTGTCGGTCAGGCAAGAACAAGGTGTGTCTGGAACACAGGTTGAGCCGTCACAAATTCCGTTATTCGAACACGGGTCATCGGATGGACAGACTACGCCGTTCATGGGGGTGTGGATAAACTGCCCACCAACGCATGCATCCGCAGTACAGGGATTACCGTCGTTTGCATCTATTGCGTATCCACTACATAGCCCTGCGGTGCATATATCACCGGCTGTACAAGCATTGCCGTCGTCGCAAGGTGTGCCGTCCGGAACTGCAGCAGCAGTGCAGTCACCATCCACGCAGGCTCCCTGACCAAGGCAACCGGACGCCGGACAGTCTGCATCAGAATCACATTCGCAGGGTAGTGCGGGAACGCATACGATACCTTCGCAGATGCCGGGGTTTTGACACGCACCATTTGGTTGGCAGGCGGCACCGACTAATGGTGTGTGCTGGACAACTCCGCCCTCACAGAAGTCATCAGTACACGGGTTTTGGTCGTCTGTATCCACCGGTGTACCCAAACACGATTTTGCTCCATTGATGTTCGTACACTTGTCCTGGTAGGTGCATGGATTGTTGTCATTGCACGACCCGTCTTCGATAAAAAGAGTCTGTAGGCAGCCTTTGCTGGGACTGCATGTCCAGGTCCAGCACGGACTATTTTCATTTTGCTCAGTGCATTCTTCGGTAGCACCACTAAAGATACACGTGCCGGTGCCGTCGCAAGCATCAAGGGAGCACAGGTCATTGTCTGATTCGCAAGCGGTTCCGGGCGGTGCATAGATAGGTTTAGTGCATGCTCCAGTAGTCGGTTCACAAGCGAATTCGCTTACGCACTGGTCGTTACTCGGAGGACAGATCTTTGCGGAGCTAGGCTCGGGTATGCACTCCCCGCCGGTGCAAATGGCGGTGTTGAAGCAGCCAATGTTGCAACTGGTACCATCGGGGACGCTTTCGTAGGTACAGCCCAATTGAGGGTCGCAAGTACCTGGCCTGCATGGGTCTTCATCATCGCAAACAAGATTCGTTGCACCGACGCACACACCACCAGAGCATGAATCATCGACGGTGCATACGTTGTTGTCGTCACATGGGTCTCCGTCAGCTCGCTCAAGGCAGTCCGCGGAACCTCCATCGATGGGGGGCGTATCTGAAAACACGATGTCGCCGATGTCTGGTGCTTGAAAGCCATCTGATGTGACTTGTATATCGAAGCTATCGCTCCCACCCGTCGTTGGGTTTCCATCCGACGAGTCGCTGCACCCGACCGTGATTATACAGACGACAGCGAGGAGAGTAGGGCGTTGACGGGACACTGGACCTCCGAGGCGTCGCCAATTACGTCTGTTAGCACGGCGCCTGAGTTATTGCTGTGGAATGCGTTTCGGTGTCAGACAACTAGGGTATGCACCAGACTACTGCATGGCAATTTACAAAAGCAATGATGCGCCACAACAGGTTGCTACGGTACCTCGCAATGCAGGGTTCTCCTAAAAAGCGCGGTCCTTTATTCTGATACTCGAACTCCAATCTTGGAACTAGAACCGGGCGGTCTTGTGACTAGCGTGAGCGAGATTCGTTTAGAACGGATGGGGGGAGGCTGAGGCCCGGGCAGTCATTGGACTGACCACCCGGGCGAGAGAGTAAGTAGGAAAGAAAGGTAAGGCGACGGGGACCCGGAGTGGGGTCCCCCATAAGGGCTCTTGGGCCCCCGACGCCGTCGTATAGTGACGGTGCGGAGCCGAGCGCGGTGGCTCATTCTGTTCAGGAGCCTGTCTACACATCCTGTGTGTCTAAGCTCAAGAAGTGAGGGAAGCTGTTGACGCTATCTCGTCAGAACTCGCCCCCAAGCCCGGACTCGCCGGGCCCGCCTCTGAAGGTAACTCCTACGTCCTCGCGGGACGGTGCGCTTGGCATATGGTACCAAGCGAGGAGCATGCCACCCTTCAGCGGGGTGCTCATCGGCGGTGTGCGCGCATTACCATCATGGCGTAGCGCTCACCTCCGTACCCTTAGTTAGCCCCCACCGATGAGGGCTAGTGCCATTTGCGGCTGCTGATTGGCCTGGGCAAGCATCGCGGTTCCAGCTTGCATCAGCACTTGCGTACGTGAGAGTACGCTCGTCTCATGTGCTACGTCCGTGTCACGTATCCGTGAGTTAGCGGCCGATAGGTTTTCTCGCATGATTTCGGCAGCCGAACCTGCGACCTGCAGTCGGTTGCCCTTTGCGCCGATATTCGAACGCGCAGTCGATAGCGTTTTGAGCGCAGAATCGAGCTTATCCATCGCCGCAAGAGATGTAGCCTTCGTTTTCACATCCTCGCTACCCGCGAAGCCCAGCCCACTCACAGACACATTATCAATGTTGACCGTGATCTTGAAGTTAGCACCGGACTCGATACCCACCTGAAAGTCCAGGTCAGCTGTGCCGGCAGCGAAATCTCCATTGAGCAACACGTTACCGTTGAACTTCGTGGTTGCAGCTATCCGATTGATTTCGAGTATAAGCTCCTGAAATTCTGTATCGAGGTAGTCACGCTCCGTATCGGAGATAGAGTCACTCGCGGATTGAACAGTTAGCTCTCTCATACGGATAAGTACGCCACTTATCTCACCCATGGCGCTTTCTGCGGTTTGAACTACGGATAGTCCGTCGTTCGCGTTTCGCGCCGCTTGGCTGAGACCGCGAATTTGAGCACGCATCTGCTCGGAGACTCCGAGACCCGCCGCGTCATCCATCGCGCTATTAATACGAAAACCAGAAGTTAGCCTTTGAAGAGATGAGTCAAGGCTTCTCTGAGTCTTGGACAGCTGCCGCTGACCGTTGAGAGATGAAACATTACTTACAATTGAAATACCCACAGCACACTCCTATGTCTGGACCCCACTCCTTGGGGTGCTGTCATTTGCTGACCGAACCATCCGGCCACAGTGGGTACAACGTGACCCTGGGGTGGGTCGTAAGTGTTTTTTTCAATAAAATCATAAGTACATGTAAATATTATATAAAATCTTTCAACAGGGTTATCTTTCACATAGTGGGTCATTTATTTGCCAGGGTTTTTTTATATATACCCGGGTTTAAATTGAATTATCCGCGGGGGTCATCACGGGGCGTTATTCATCAGCCAATGCTGTTTCCATTGTCGTTTTATGTCTGATGGGTTTCCGGATGGGGATGTGAGGCAAAGTGTTCGCGAGGCTTTCGTGAGTCTTGGGGTACTACTGCGAAATCTACTGATGAGACCGTCTGTTGCTGTTCAAGTCGGCCTCGGTAGAGGCGTATGCCGCAGGGATAAAGCTAGAGAGGCTAGTGCTCACTGCTACGGCTTTTTAGGGAGGATTCTCGCAACATCGCTCACCTAGTGGAGCAAGGATCTGGCGTGCCTGGGTTACCGAGTGTAGCAATGAGTGCGGCGGCGGTGAGAAGATGGTTGGGACGTAGGACTGAGGCGCCGCGCGCTGAGATAGGGCGAGGTATAGCCGTGCCGGCTCTCGGTGGTGAGAGCGCCGGCACGTGGACGGACTTGCGGTTACTCCGTGCAGCAGGTGTAGCTAGCTTTACGAACGTACTGCTTGCCGCATGAGTCGTCGAACCGGATCTCAGATATTTTCTTGCCGCCAGCACTTTACCCAGCTTGGCGGCCTTGAACTCTGGAAGTCGTGAACTCTAACAACGGCTGAACTGCGTGACTGTAGCCGTTGAACGAACAAAAAAAACGAGGAAATAAAGAA
>PKDL01000561.1 GCA_002863065.1 Pseudomonadota bacterium | reverse complement strand
AAAGCGTCTGCTCCAAGTCGTGTACGATCACGGCGGACTTGGCGAACGGAGAAGGGAATCCGATACCGGACGGTATCGACGACCTAGCTAACAATAGCTTGACCTGCGCCGGTGCCGCCGACGGTCCCTATGGCACCGAGTTTACCTGTGTGCAGTGGGTCAGTCCGACAGATGGCCAGTTCCTAAACCTTTGCCAACCCGGCACGACGTTCGCCGACTGTAAGGCAGATGACGAGTGCCCCGTCGGTGAAGTGTGTACGATGCTATATATCGATTCCCAATACGTAACCAAGTGCCAGACCGCTCGTAAGAACGCAGGAATAGGCGGTGATGTCTGCAACTTTGATCCCTACGATGGTGATGTGGCGTATTGCCAAAACGACTTGTGTCGCGCCGGCTATTGCCTGTCATTTTGTAACCAAAATACCGACTGTACTGAATTCCAGTATTGTGCCCAGGATGCGCAGCTCTACGCCAATATCGATACGACATTCGACTTCTGCCAAGGCGCATATTGCTTCTCCAATGCGGAGTGTCCTGCGGGCTCTGGATGTGACCTCTTTTGGAATGGCCTGACTGGAGAAAATGCAGGGTGGGAGCCCCTCTGCTCACCAAAGTCTCCTGGAGCGTCATTCACCGGAGGAGCCTGTGATGGGAATACAGAGGATGGCATCCCGGGCCCAGAATGTGTTGGCCCCTGCCTCGCGTCCGGAACATGCTCTTCCTTCTGCCTTGCTGACGACGATTGTAATAACCCTACACAGGGCATGCTCTGTGCGATTCAGGAACAGGATTTCGATCTCGAGCCGCAAAACGCCCCGGACGGCGTACCTGAATTCTTTCTCGCCTACGGTCTCTGCTTTCCCGCTCCCGGTAGCCAAACGCCATGCTTCACTGATGGCGATTGCGGCCTCGGAAGCGGCGAAATTTGTACCTTTCATGAGTACCTAAATGTGGCCACTGGCTTGCCTGACGGCAAAGGCGTATGCACCACAGCGGATCTCACCGAAGGGGCACCTGGGACTCTATGTGGTGGCGACACGGGACTCTCTTGTCAAACCGGGTTCTGCCTGAATACGTTCAACGACGGCAGCGGCGTGTGCTCCACGCTATGCAATAGCGCCGATAGCTGCCCCAAGAACATAAGCATCCAAGGGATTGCGCTCGATATGGCGTGCAATACCTTCAACTTTGCCGATGCGCTCACAACGGACGACCCGACGGACAACGTGTATGTTCCCCTCTGCCAGGCCTTTCTAAATGACCCTGGGGACTACCCAGTGTGTGGCGCGGACTTCTCCTGTGCCAGCGCAAGCGCATCGTGCATCGGGAGAGCGGTTGTCTTTGGATCGAGCCTACCAGGTACAGTTGACTATCGATGTGTAGACATGACGGACCCATCTACCGGTCTGATGCCAACCGGCACCTTAGGGGCGACTTGCGATATCGACACAAGTGCCGACAGCCCGGCGGGTAATGGTGTGTCCTGTCAAAGCGCCTATTGCCTGCCTGATGCCGCAGGTAATGACGCCGGCTACTGTTCCAGGCTCTGCAATACAGATGTTGACTGCGCAGGTATCCCTGACGCGGTGTGCGACCAGCTTGTGCTCATTCCCAGGAACGTTGGTGACGTCGGACCGAATGTCTGCCAGCGAGCGGTCTCTTGTGTCCCCTGTGACCCCAACACGGGATGTGCCGGCGATTATGTCTGTGCCAATGTTGGTGCTGCCGGAGCATTGGCTGATATGCGATGCGTGCCTGAATGTTCCGCTAATGCGGACTGCAACGGCACGGACGGTGGAAGCGCTTGCGTACAAATCACGGATGCACTCGGAAATCCAACCACTACGCAAGGATGCGTGGTCGACTCCTGCAACTAAAAACCCGCGTCTGTGGAGGCTTACCTAAGCGCCAAGACGCAGCCCACCACCCGCGACGACCGGCCTCATTACGGTGACAAGCCGCTCGTCCGCCAAGGCCCTCGTCTTTGCGGACGATTCGGTTTATCCTCACGGCATGTTGACACTGATTTGTAAAAAAACATGAAGCACCTGCCGGGAGGCCGTGCGCCTTCTCAAGGAAGCAGATGCAGACTTCACCTATCGAGAATATACGAAAGAGCCACTGACAGCTGACGAGGTCCGTACCACGCTCGCCATGCTGGGAGTCAGCCCACGTGATGTCCTCCGCAAAAATGATAAAGCCTATAAGGCACTCTCATGGATCGGCGACGAGGATGATGACACCATTATCGGACGTATGGCCGACCACCCCACGCTCTTGCAGCGTCCGATAGCAATAAAGGATGGAAAAGCCGCATTAGGTCGGCCAGCATCAAATATCCTTCAGCTGCTGGACTAACCCCTGCACTCAGCCAAAGCAGTAGTACATACCGTTGGCCGCGCCAACCCAGATACATCCGTTTTCAACCGCTGCTCCTGAGTGCGATCGTGCGCCTAGATCAAATTGCCAGAGATCCTTACCAGTCTTTGCATCTAGCATCCGATAATAGCGGCCGTAGCTGCCGAACATGACCTTCCCGTCCACAACGGACGGTGAACTCCAGATGGGGGATCCAATCTTTCGCTGCCACTCGAGTGCACCCGTATCCGCATTCAAGCAGTACATTCGGCTGTTATTACTACCGACATATACTTTGCCATCGTAAATAGCCGCAGTGGACCATATGCCACCTCGAAATGGACCTTTCCAAACGATATTGCCGCTATGCTTGTCAAGACAGTAAAAGCTTGGATTACCTGACTCCACACCGATGTACAGTCGGTCACCAACGATAAGCGGAGATGCATCGACGTCTTTGCCAATGCGACGCTTCCAAAGCACCTTCCTGTCGTCCAGCCGTAGCGCACGGACATGACCATCGAGGTGTCCAAAAAAAGCGATCCCATCATCGATAGCGAGGGAGCTCTCGATGCCACCCGACCCTGGCTTTTCACCTTTACCCACGCCAAAGTTTTTTCGCCAAAGAAGCTTACCCGTCATCGGATCGAATGCTTTGACGTATCCGTCTTCCCCACCAACATAGAGCACCCCACCGGCAATTCGGGGAGAGCTATCCATGTCTTTCGGTCCGCGCCATTTCCACAGCACCTTCCCCGTAGCCGCGTCATAGCACCGAAGGTAATTATCGATATTCGGGACATAAATTCGGTTCTGATACAGACAAGGTGAGCCCTTGAACGACCGGTTCCCGGCTCTGAACCAGACCAACTTACCCGTGTCCGCTTCGAAACAATGGAAATGCCCGCCCGTCGAGCCCACGTACACGTATTTGCCGTACGTCAGGGTTTGGCCAGTCCAACCAGTGCCTCGCCAAATATGCCGTTTCCCATGCTTCAGCGTGGTAAAATCGGCCATTCTGAACTTCCATTTCAGCTTCAGGTCTGTGCCGACCTTCCCAGACCCATAATAGCTGTGCTTTAGATTCCCGCGAAACATGCGCATCGACCCAGGCACAGACTCTGAATCCGAACGACCGTCCCACGCCGGTATATCTGCCACACAATTCTCATGCCGATACGGGTTTTTCGCTGGACGCCCGACATCGGCTGCTCCGGCAGAGCCTGGCGCCGCGGTTGCAAGCCAGGCAGCTCCCACGATTCCCCGTTGCAGCACTTCACGTCTATGCATTCTCTCTCCGTATGACTCAAATCGCCGATGAATGTTTCAGGATACAGGCAACTGAAAGTGCATTACTTCCGCTGTAAATACGTTCGTTCTGGGTAGCATATTCCATGTGTGGGTATCCAACACCCGGCGGCACAGAAGATTTAAGTTCATAGCCTACAACACAGGACGGTGCGTGATTGGACTGCTACAGTCGCTGTGTGCCAATACGACTTTTCACGTTCCTTCTGTTCGCATACCTCGCGATTTGCGGCGGACATGTCTACTCCGGAGACGGATTGATGATGTTGCGTCTCACTGAATCTGTCGCGACCCGCGGTGAGCTGTCGGTCAAACCCATTGCTGGGTTTGAATCGTACGCCACTGCGCTGGGACCGGATAATGAACTGTACACAAAGTATGGCCTGGCCTTATCGATCGCCGCCTTACCCCTGTACGGCGTTGGAACGCTACTCGAGAGCGTTATCGACCAGGACGACCTTGAAGCATTTCAAGGACCGCGCCTGCTGTATTACGACCGCACGAGAGTAAACCCCGTAATTCGTACCTTTATCACGGCACTCACAAACTCGTGGGTTACGGCGCTCACTTTCACCATTATCGCGAGTATACTTTTACACCTTGGTTTTTCGACCCGGTCCGCTGCATTGGCAGCACTTTCGGGTGGGTTGTTGGGCACCACTCCATTTTACGCAAAGACCTTTTTCAGCGAACCACTAGCAGGGTTATGCCTAGCGGGTTGCGCGTGGTGCATGGTGCGTTTTGAAGGAAAAGAACAAAAGAAACTGGCCTACCTGGCTGGACTCTTACTTGGTCTCTCAGCGCTAACCCGGGTAGCTCATCTCATTCTCTTCCTACCCGCAGCCGTGGCACTACAGTCTGGAGTGAACGATACAAGAAACGCATCGAGGCACAGGGCAGCATATGCGGTGATAGGAGCCATGCTCCCTGTCGGTATCTTGTTACTTTACAACACGGCACGATTCGGTTCCGTCTTCGAAACGGGTTACGGCGCGGAGGCAGCAGCGTTTTCCGGCGATCCGCTGCATGGTCTCGCTGGCCTCATCGCAAGCCCCGGACGTGGTATTTTATGGTACGTCCCGTGGGTGGTCCCCGCCATGTTCGGCTTGCCCCTCCTCTGGCGCAAAAACCGGAGACTCACTGTCTTCATCGGGGGCAGCTTCGTGACACTGCTTGGGCTATATTCTCCATGGCATATGTGGGAGGGCGGCTGGTGTCTTGGCCCTCGATTCCTTGTGCCGGTCATCCCACTCTTGATCATCCCCGCTGCGGTGTTCTGCAAAGCATTCTGGAGCCAGACTTGGTTCCGAGGCGTCTGCTTTCTAGTGATCGCCTTTGGCTTGGCATTCGTGACTCAGGCCATCCGCATCAATTATCTGGATTTTCATTATGCTGCGTACTCGCTAGAAGCTGACATTCAGCAAACCGTCCGATGGTCATTCGATTGGTCTCCCATTATTGCCTATTGGGGCTGGCCTGAATCCAATTTCTTGTTGTTACCCCGGATATTAGTCGGCCAAGGTGGGCCCTGGCTGCAAGGGGTAGCCGTCGCAATTGTGCTAGGACTTACGAGTACCACCTATCGTATGATGCGTATCTTATCGACAGCTCCCAATCCGTAAAACACGCACAACATCCGAGTCTAACGGTAGCCAAAAGCGCAACCTTGTCATCGAAACGAAACGACTGTGATTGGAAATCCGAGAATCCCCCGCCTATTCTATAGGTATGTATGTTTTATCGCTTGTACCTGCTCTCATCTTGAGTATTGCAGTCGCCAGCTGTGCTGCCGACTCTGGACCAGAGCCTACCCCCGGTAGTGTCACCTGGGTACAAACTCAGAGTGGGAATAACTGGTGGCTCAATGTGTGGGCTGCGTCCGCTGATGACCGATGGGTCGTCGGAGGAACGCAGAGCCAAGGTGCAATCTTGCACGATGATGGGGATGGCTGGAAAACCGTCGATCCTGGAATCGATATCCCCCTACTGAACTGGACGCATGGCTTTGAGCGTAACGACCTAG
>PKDL01000158.1 GCA_002863065.1 Pseudomonadota bacterium | reverse complement strand
TCCATCGTTTGGCCCAGCCATCCCGCTGTCGTAGTCGACGTGTGACCCCTGTTTGATAGTGTTCAGTCCAAACAACCCCTTTGCTCGCACACCAGTCTTTGACCCGAAGGTCCCGCATGAATGTGACGTGATTGCCAGTCTCTTCGTGACTCCATAGTGCCTTGAACGCTATCGAGCGGTGGAGCTCCTCGAGGATATCTGGCATCCGGCCAACGGCATAGATAAGCCTCCCTCCAAGTCGCTGGAGGTTGTCTTCAAGTTCGGCGAGACACTCATCGATAAACACAGAATGGGATGCATCCCACTCTGGACTATCGAGAAGCTCAGGTTCATAGACGTAGAGTCCTAGGACTGGTCCGCGCTTGGCGGCCTCGACGAGCGGTTCGTGGTCGGTGACTCGTAAGTCTCTCTTGAACCAAACCACTTGGGTGGGAGCAGTTGTTTGCATCACCTACAGGATGCAATCCACCGGTCGGATGGACCACTCGATTAGGGAGAACCCTTGGTCCCGATCAAACCCTGGCCCATGAACAGCGGTAAATACGACTGCTCGGATTCAAGCAGAGCGCAGACGAACTTTGACAGGTTGTAAATTGCTCGGTAACCGCACCCGTGTGAAGGTGCTTAATCATCGAGGCGCGCTACGTCTCGCGATACCGGTCATGCTTGCGCAAGCGGCCACTGCAACCACTGGAGTCGTGGATACTGTTGCAATGGCAATGTCTGGATCGAAGGTGAGTCTCGCCGCGGTTGCAATTGCCTCTGTGTTCTTCAGTTTTGTGTACTGGGGATTCGGGTTTTTGCGGATGACGACGACTGCACTCACAGCTCAGGCACTCGGTCGAGAGGATACGCTAGAGTCTCATGCTGTCCTGCAAAGAGCCTTGTATACCGGTGCGGGCCTCGGGGTATGTATTGTCATTATATCGCCGATACTCCTGCATGGGGTCTCCTGGTTTTATCCAGTAGAAGCCGATGTGTTGGACGAAATAGCAGCCTACTTTTGGGCCCGGATTTGGGGCGCACCGGCCTTACTGACGAGCTACGGAATCATGGGTTGGCTACTGGGTACGGGACGTACTCGTCAGCTCCTTCTTTTCCAGGTAGTAGCAAATACAGCGAATGGAGGTCTCGACGCGTATTTTGTGGGACGTCTTGAACTGGGTGCAGGGGGTATAGGGGCTGGTACCGCGATCTCAGAATGGGTTTCTTTGGCATTCGGGCTCTTTCTTGTACGTGATGCGCTTAGGTATGAGGGGACTGTTTGGGTCCCTGAGCGACTGGCTGAGCTCTGGTCTGCGAATCGTGATGTAATGATCCGGACGTTGGCATTGCTGTTTGCCTTCGGCTGGTTTGTTCGCTCAGGAACATCATTGAGTACAGCGACCGCTGCCGGAAATGAGGTTCTTTTGCAGTTCATTACTGTTGCTGCATTCATTCTGGACGGCTTCGCATTCATTGCAGAAAAAGAAGCGGGGGAAGCGTTCGGGGCAGCAAGCTCATTACGATTACGGCGTGCAATACGAGTCACCAGCCAACTCGCGCTCGCCTCGGGATTAGGCATTTCAGTGATGTACTACGCTGGAGGCGACACGCTGATACGTATCGTTGTCACGGATGGTGAAGCACGAGAGGTGGCACGAACCTTCCTACCCTGGTGCGCAGCAGTACCCCTTATTGGTGTGTTTGCGTACCAGCTCGATGGTATATTTCTCGGAACGACGCAGGGGCGTTCGATGCGAAATGCCAGTGTAATGTCTTGCGCTTTGTACGTAGCAACGGATGTCTTACTGGGTACGGCTTATGGGAATGCGGGTATCTGGACGGCATTCCTATTGCTGTACGTCTACCGAGCCATATGCCTAGGGTATTATCTGCCATCGCTTTTTCGAGCGGTAGAACTTCAGACGGGAAGCCGATAGGACATGTAGCTGTATGGAAGGTCATCCTGTTTACGCAGTTTTTTTTCGTCGCAATCGGTCTCGTATACGACTCGAGAAGCTGGTCCATTCGGGTACTTTGAAGACCATCACTAGGGCTAAATAGCTGACACCGAATGCAGCGCTTGCGGTGATAGCGCGCAGTAGGTAACTGGCATCGCCTACTAGCCCATGGGCCCCATATCCAATCGCTCCGGCCACTGCTGCCACACTGGCCGAGCGTGCGAGACTTCGGCCGAGTACGGCCAATGGGAGCGGTAACCTGCGTCTGAGGGCCCACAATGTGAATGTGGAGGTCGTCAGCATGCCGATGGTGGTTGCGATGGCTAAGCCGACATGGTCCAGGCGTTGGCCTAGCCACCAGTAAAGCGGGACTGAGCTGAGTGCGACAACCGAGGAAACCACCATTGGTGTCCAAGTATCCTGCAACGCATAGAAGCCGCGGGCGACGAGCGCCTGAGCTGCCCAAAATACGATACCTAACGAAAGAAAGACCAGCGCAGAGGCTGTGGATGCGGTGTCTACCGGCAGGTAACGTCCCCGCTCGAAGAAGAGTCCGACGAGGGGCTCTGCAGTGATAAGCATCCAAGCACTTGCCGCTAGAGTGGCGAAGGCGACGATCCGCAATGCATCAACCAACACAGACGCAGCTTCATCGTCGCGTCCTTCTGCATGCAGCTTCGCCAAGAATGGCAGGGTAGCTTGTCCTGCAGCCTGCCCTAGAACGCTTACCGGTACGAGCATGAGTCTACGGGCATTTTGTAGCCATGAGATCGAGCCATCGCGCATGCTGGAGGCGAAATATCGTCCGATCCATTCATCAACGGTGACCAGCGAGAATCCAAGCATAACGGGAAGACTCAGTAACACGAACTTACGGAGATCAGGGTGTGCCAGGCTCCACCGGGGTCGGTAGTTGAGACCACGCTTCTTCGCCGCCCAGAACATCAATCCAAAGGGTCCGAGAGCAGCGCCTACGAGTGCTCCCCATGAGAATCCAGCAATGCCGATTGAATCGGAGAGGGCGACACCGAAGAGGATAATACACGCGTTATAGACGAGCGGGGCCAGTGCCGCCTCACGAAAGCGTTGCCTCGCCATGACCGTCCCACCAAGTAGGCCACCCATCCAGAAAAATAGCTGGGCTGGAAGTACAATGCGAGTAAGGGAGATGGTCTGCGAAAGTTGGTCTTCACTGAATCCCGGGAGAAGCGGTGGAATCAGTACAGGAGCAGCGAGCCAAACGACGATCGTCATGCCCAGTAATATGCTGCCCACGGTCGTCGCGATAACCGAAAAACATTCCCATCCCTCATCTTCTCGGTCCGAATGCAGATACTGAGAAAACATCGGCAGAAAGGTGATCGAGAGCGCTCCACCCGCAAGCATATAGCTCATCAAATCGGGCAAGGTAAAAGATGCAAAGTATACATCGGTAACGGCGCTCGCACCGTGCTTGGCGGCGACAACAGCGTCTCGTACATAGCCAAGAATTCTCGACAGCAGGACGCTTCCTGTCATGAGGAGGGCGGCTAAAGACAGGCGTTGGCGGAGTGATGACATTGGTTGCACCGTACCTTGCGATGACCGTACAGACCACAAACCACCTATTGGGCTTGAAACCTAGGAGCACACACTGCAATTCTCTCGGTATGGTTTGGACGTTAAAAGTGGATTCGCCGTATACCGGCGAGGTTGTTTTTGAGACGGGGCTTATGTCGCCGGCTCAAGTGAATGAAACCATCAGTGCAGCACGACATGCCCAGCGTGGTTGGAGTCGAACATCGCTAGAGGAACGCATTGCATTATGCGAGCGCTGGCTGGTCGCTTTTGAGGATGAGCTGGAGCGTGTATCGACTGAGCTTTCGCAACAGATGGGTAAGCCGATAAATGAGGCGCGAGGTGAAGTCAGGACGGCATTGGACCGTGCACGACAGCTTATTGGACTTGCTCCTGATGCTCTGGCGGTAGAAGCCCTACCGGAAAAAGAGGGTTTCATACGAGAAATTCACAAAGCACCGGTTGGTGTTGTGCTCTCCATTGTCGCGTGGAATTACCCGCTGCTGATTGCCGTGAACGCCGTTATTCCGGCTGTTCTGGCGGGTAACGCAGTAGTGGTCAAGGCATCAGAACGTGCACCGGGAGCCGGCGAGATTTTTTCGTCGACGTTCACTTTGAGTGGAGCACCTGATGGACTCGTGCAGACCGTACATTCTACGCATGACGTGACTAGCATGTTGGTCAGGCATCCGGGTATCGATCATGTGGTCTTTACAGGCTCAATCAACGGTGGGCGCGCAGTGCATCGCGCGGCTGCGGGCACTCTGAAGCCAGTCGCAACTGAGCTGGGTGGGAAGGATGCTGCGTACGTCCGAGCAGATGCAGACCTCGATTTCACCATTCCCAACCTTGTCGAAGGGGCGTGTTATAATGCCGGCCAAAGTTGTTGCGCCATAGAACGGGTCTACGTCCACCGATCGCTGTATCCAAAAGTGGTTGACGGAGTCGTCGAACATGCACGGTCTCTGGTGATGGGAGATCCGCTTGATGAGTCGACTTCTTTGGGACCGATTGCCCAGCCTCATCATCCCGCTGCACTTGCTGCATTGGTCGCTTCGGGAATCGCTGCCGGCGGACGTCTTCTACTTGGAGGTACCACTGCCAAGGTCGATGGAAAGGGGCGGTTTTTTGCGCCAACTGTGGTGTCTGATGCTCCGCAACGGAGTGCACTTATGCAGGAGGAGGCATTTGGTCCGATTGTGGCGCTCTTACCGGTCGATGGAGATGAACAAGCGATCACTCTGATGAATGATAGCCGTTTCGGATTGACGGCATCGATATGGACTCAGGATGTGGATATGGCTCGGGCGCTATTTCCTCGTATTGAAGCGGGGACGGTCTTCATGAACCGATGCGACTTTCTAGACCCACTACTTCCGTGGACGGGGGTGAAAGAGACCGGGCGAGGAGTATCCCTTTCTCATCACGGGTATGCCTCCATGGTTCGACTGAAAGCGGCTCATTTCCGAACGAGGGAAGGCTAGGTCCCTATGTGTAATCGCCAGGCCTTCAAGAGACGGTGTGGTGGGATCGTGGCGTACATGTTGACGATCAGTTGCGCGACGAATGGACAGCCCTACTGGACGGAGCCGGATGCGGAGCGTTCTCCAGATGTGGCTGATGTCCCGATCGTTGCGGTTGATGTCGGGTATGGCGCCGTTGAGACGATAGATGAGTCTGCGAGCAATACACCAGCGGCCTCTCCTTTGATGGGGTCTTGGGTGAATCAATACGTCGGTGACTGTGCCGACCTCGAAGAGCGCCTTACCTTCGAGCCACTCGGTGTATTCAGCTATCGGGTGGTTGACGACAACAAATGTATCGGGCCTATCAACACCGATGTGACGGGTGATTGGAGTATCGTCTCCCCTGGTGTCGTGCGTTTCGGAGGGGTGGGAACAGAAGGCGGTACGGCACGAACGTATTGGAGGACTGTGAGTTTTGTCGTGGTCCCGGTAGATTCAGATACTCAGGCATTACACGCGTCTGCCTTGCACCGGGAAGGTAACGAATACCGTCGAATCGACCATCGTATCGATGAGCGTGAGGGACATGTATCTAATGTCCAGCTCGAGTCCTCGGTTCGGTTGACTGTGGACGAGGGGGCGGGGTTATGTCGCATGGATATTAGACTGAGTGCACGCACTCGATACTCACAGAATACGAGCTATAGCGGTGACAGGAGTTTTACCCTC
>PKDL01000427.1 GCA_002863065.1 Pseudomonadota bacterium | reverse complement strand
ACTCCCATTGGCTGTTGCAACTGCTAAGGCGGGATTTAGGACGATAGGGCTCGATATCAATACTCACCGGGTCCACGCGACGAACGCAGGCAAGAGCCAGATCAAGGATGTGTCTTCTGACACATTATCGCGATTAGTGAACGAGCAGATGCTGCATGCCACCAGTGAATTCACACAGCTCCAAGAATGCGATGCGGTGTTGATTTGCGTACCGACACCACTCAACAAAACGAAAGATCCTGACCTAAGCTACGTAGTTCAGGCACTACAAGACATCAAAGAGCATCTACGACCGCAACAGCTCATCGTGTTAGAAAGTACGACCTACCCGGGTTTCACGAGAGAGGTGTGTCTCCCTATATTGAAGGACACCGGACTCACCTGTGGGCAGGATTTCTATTTGGCGTATTCACCGGAACGGACCGATCCAGGCAATCAAGTGTTTCAGGTACATAACACCGTCAAAGTTCTCGGTGGCGTTACGCCGACCTGTGCGAGTACTGCAAAGGCGTTGTATGAAGGCTTCATTGAGACCGTACACGTAGTCTCTTCGCCGGATGCAGCCGAGATGGCGAAGCTGCTAGAAAATACCTTCCGCGCTGTAAATATCGGGCTTGTCAATGAATTCGCGTTGTGGTGCAACACGCTCGGGCTGGATACATGGGAAGTGATCGAAGCCGCATCAACGAAACCCTTTGGCTTCATGCCATTCTACCCCGGACCAGGTCTTGGCGGCCATTGCTTACCGGTAGATCCGCTCTATCTCTCCTGGAAGCTACGGTCACACAATTACACCGCACGATTTATTGAACTTGCCCAAACGGTGAATGCGTCCATGCCAAGGTTCGTCGTTGACTTGGCGCTGAACGTACTCAACACGCACCAAAAGCCATTGAATGGTAGCCGGGTGGTAGTGCTAGGAGTGGCATATAAACAAAATGTTGATGACGTCCGCGAGTCACCTGCCTTAGAGATAATACAACTCCTTGAACGAAAGGGTGCCGACGTGATCTATGTCGACCCGCACGTACCCACAGTCGATATACAAGGTCGTACCCATCGGTCGAGAGCACTTGATGACGCCCTACAAGATGTCGATTTATCAATAATCACGACAGCGCATTCCAATATTTCCTGGGCGGATGTAGTCGAGCGCTCTCCCCTCATATTGGACACACGCAATGCCACTGGAAGTCTAAACCTAACCGAGGAGGCTCGGAGGAAGGTCGTTCGGCTGTGAGTCATGCGGCAAAAACATCGATAAAGTGGGTAATCGGCATAACCATTGGGGCACTATTCATTTGGTTAGCTGCCCAAGATTGGCCGTTAGACGCAGTAGTTGGTAACGGGCTCGTGCTTGATGGCTGGGTCCTTGTATCGCCGAATGCCTGGCGTTTCGACTTAGCGTACCTGCCCATTTTTTTGGGGATCCTATCCGTTATCCATGTACTCCGCGTCGTGCGTTGGTTTCCGTTGCTACAACCGCTCATGAGTCAACCTGAGCAACTAGATTTCTGGCGGCTCAATCGCGTAAGCGCCGTAGGCTTCATGTATCTTTTCGTTCTCCCGCTCAGACTAGGAGAACTGGCACGCCCGATTTTGCTCTCGAAAGGTGGAGACGTACGCATGTCATCGGTCCTTGCTACGTGCGTCGTCGAGCGCGTAGTGGATGGTCTCATTGTCGTGGCCATGCTCTTCGTCGTGCTTCTATACCTACCCGGCAGAGCCACAAGTACTTTCGGAGAAATAGAACTCGGTGCGCTCTTTGCGCTCATCGTCTTCGGGGGTGCGTTGCTCGTACTTTTTGGTATGTACATCGCGCGAGAGTGGACCTACCGCACACTTCGAACACTAATATCGCCATTTTCCACGAATATTGCCAATGCGATCATTAGCTTATTAGAGTCCTTTCATCAGGGGCTGGCCGCGCTGCCTAGCCCGAAGCATTTCCTTACCTTTGTGAGTTGGTCCCTCGTCTATTGGGTACTCAATGCATACGGATACTTCGTACTTGCCCAGGGATTTATTGGTTTTGATATCTCGCTGCTCGCATCATTCGCCATGATGTGTTGTGTGGTCGTGGGCATGATGTTGCCTAACCCGCCGGCAAATGTCGGGGTGTACTGGTACTTCCTTTTGAAACCACTTGCCCTCTACGGTGTCGCAGTGGGTGACCCAGCTGCTACGTGCTTCGGTCTATTCGCGTGGGCAGGACAGTTTCTACAGCAGGGACTTTTCGGACTCTACTTTGTAGCAAAGGGTGAACGCCTACAGACACCGGAGGTCTCAACAGCTTCCAGCGACCTGACCTCAAGTCATCAGATATAACTAACACATGAAATCAAGGTAAGCGTGACCACAGCGGTCTGGTGCACCACAGCGAATAGAACATCATAGCCGGCCCCCATTTCTTTTTCTTAAACAGAAACTCGGCCTGTCCTTTTATGAAAGTAGAGGCCAGAAATGAGTCCGCTACACGCTGCGATTCGCTCGCATTGATCGCCACAAGCTCCTCTCGGGTAATGCCTTTTCGATACGTCCTGCACCGACCCTCAGAGACCCACTGCTCCGCCAACGATTGTGCAGTGCCCATAAGGCTATCGTGAGGGACCACCTGACTGACCAGCCCCATCTCTAACGCTTCCCTGCCTGTCGGCACAAACCCCTCGGTCCCCAACATACGTTCGGCATTCTCTCTGCCCATCAGACGCTCAAAGTACACGCTAGAACAACCTTCTCTAGCAACTCCTAGCTTCGCGAAGGGGGTAGAGAAGGTTGCATTCTCAGAGGCGATTATTGCATCACACAAGGTTGCCGATGTGACTGCTCCGCCAATTGCCGGACCGTTTACAGCAACAATTACCGGCTTCGGAAAATTGATGAAGAGTCCAAATAGCGCTTCATTCTGGTCGCAAATGATCCGTCGCAATTTTTTGGGGTGCCCCAGTTTAATTGCCCCCGCGAGATTCACGCCAGCGCAGTAGTAGGGACCCACACCGGATAGTATGACAACTTTGGTGTCAATGTCGTCTCTCGCCGCCGCCAGCTCACGCTTCACAGCATCCATCATTGGTACGGTCCAGCCATTCAACTTGCGGGGATTATTCATAACCAGTGTAGTAACGCCGTTCTTCGTTTCTCGAAGTACGAGTGATGCAGACATTAAACGCTCCATTCTTGCTAGTAGCGGCTACCTATCACACCAGCATCACGATTGGGTACTCAACGCAGCAGACATCCCAGATGCGCGAGCATATTTCTATGCCCACCGAATGCAGAGACCGCTCTGCGACCAATGGCTACTGTATGTCAACTATGTCTCTGCTTTGGTTCCACTTCACTTGCGATCTGCAAGACTCTAAGGCAAGGGTGCGTCGTAATGTTGGAGCTACCTCTTGCAAGCATTGCCTCTCAACTGGCTGTACAAGCGATATGATGTCGATTCGCTTGATAACCGTAACGAAAGGTTGATTTGGCGGCTATCCGCCGTCGTAGAGAACATCCTTCGTAGGTATCACCGGGCGCAAGTCGTAGGGTTGGATAGGATTCCGCCGGGAGCCGCGCTATTCGTTGGTAACCACAATGCGGGGCTGCTATCACCGGACTCATTTATTTTCGGGAACGCAGTACTCAACCGACGCCCAATTAGAGACCTCCCCTACGCGTTAACCCATGAGGTCGCTATCCGTACACCAGGCCTGCATCAGTTTCTCACACAACTCGGAAGCGTGCGGGCATGTCACGAGAACGCAGCACGCATATTCGCACGAGGGCACAAGGTGCTAGTATATCCGGGCGGCGACGAGGATGCTCTGCGCCCATATCGTCTTCGTAAGAAGATCCGCTTCAGCGGGCGCCGAGGATACATCCGTCTGGCCCTTCGGCACGGCGTCCCGGTCATTCCCGTAGTTTGTGCCGGTGCGCATGAAACCTTCATCGTAATCGATGA
Organism: Pseudomonadota bacterium; assembly: GCA_002863065.1. Classification (GTDB taxonomy): domain Bacteria; phylum Myxococcota_A; class UBA9042. The sequence continues at coordinate 1,769 of PKDL01000427.1, read as the reverse complement.
CCTACCCTGGCTAGCGAAAGGACTTGGAGCCGACAGACTGCTACGCATGAAGGTGTGGCCTCTCATTCTTTCGATTCCATGGGGATTAACCCTCGGCCCGGCGCCACCTCACTTTCCATTACCCAGTCGGATTCTAATGGAAGTCATGGATCCAATAGACTTCAATCGTACCGGACAAGACGCTGCAAATGATCCTGAATACGTGACAGCGTGCGCGTTGGAGGTGGAGGAGAAGATGCAAATCACACTGAACCGGCTAGAAGACCAAAGACGGCAGTCTTAAGACCCGATTCGATAAGCAGCATCCTACAAACTCAATCCTGCATACGGAAGACCCGGCCCAGCTCACGCTCCTTACGAGCTAGAACGGCCATGAATCGAGCACTATCTGGCGAACGCTGCAACAACCGCTGATCTAGCTTTTGAATGAGAGGATATAGAGCAGCAGCATATGGGACATTCGCGCCAGCTAAATCTGCCCAGTCCGCAAGTACGGAATGGTGAGCGACTGCATCTTCCACGACAAGAAGCGATTCGAGTTCCTCCCTGAGCTCAAGGCGGCTGATAGCTCCCGTTGCGGGTAGCAGCCACGCGTTCGAGGCGCTCACGTCTCCGCCGTGCATTAGGGAAAGAACCAGACGAATCTTTTTACGCAAGACGGCGGTTTGCGCGCGAGTTTGAAGGCGCTGTACCGGAACCCGTACGAAAAGTCTGCCCCCCGTTTTCATTTCGCGGTGCACTTTCCGCAGCATAGGAGCTAACTCACTATACTGTTGCAACGCATCCCATGCGACCACCAGGTGAAACCCTGCAGACTCGAACGTCCGATTTTTGTAATCGTCTGTATGCACATTGACTCGTGCTAACTGTTCTGCACCGGCAACAGCGCTACTAATCTGCCGTGCACGCTGCTTATCGGGCTCGATCACTGTCACGAACATCCCGGCTTGCGCTAGGTCGGTAGCCAACCGTGGCCAGCACCCACCAATAATCAGCGCTTTCTTTCCAGAATCAACACCCCAATCCAAGAGCCGAGAACGAAGGGCTCCATCTAACCGTTCTCGTATTGCTTCATTGGCTTGCCACGCAGGCCACACGGCACTTTCTACCCGCTTTACTCGAGCCATATCCTCGACGGCCCGCTTCAACATCACCATTGAACAGTCCTTACGGTTATATCCATCTTTCGGAAAACGGTATCTACCAGCCTTACGTGAAGCGTGCACCCACGAGTTCTCTTCATGAGGCACTGCTTCCCATATTGCTGGTCACGCATTCCATCTTTTTTGTGTTTAACCAATTCGCTGGGGCACACATAACATGAACCGTATCAAGCGCCATTATTGCTGTCAGGATTGGTCTTATCTTCCGTTTCCCGCCTACGTCCGCAGACGTATGCCTACAAGCAGCATTATCATCAGCTGACAGCCCACCTTTCCCGATTGAGCGTATCCACATCTGTAGACCGACACCAAAGCGACGTCCGGACATGCCATCGAAGCGCACTTGCCAAAATTAACTACCTTGACTTATCGCTACCTCATAGTGCCTTGGTCCTATCCCAGAGCCCGTGGTCTTCACTTTCGACCATAACCCCTAAGCAATCTCTCCCCAAAGGTGTGGCAGGTGATTCCTGCACCCTCTATCTACGACACACTAGCGCGAGGATGCGCCATGCAAATCGTTTACCATCAGCGTAATTTACGGATGTCGCCGCGGTCCTGGTCGCTTTCCACTATACTGGGGTTCTTGATTCGGGCGACGTAGCC
>PKDL01000057.1 GCA_002863065.1 Pseudomonadota bacterium | reverse complement strand
GCGTCGGTAGCGTCGGTAGCGTCGGTTACGTCATCCGCCGCGTCGGTAGCGTCGGTAGCGTCGGTTACGTCATCCGCCGCGTCGGTAGCGTCGGTTGCGTCATCCGCTGCGTCGGTAGCGTCAGTTACGTCATCCGCTGCGTCGGTAGCGTCAGTTACGTCATCCGCCGCGTCGGTAGCGTCGGTGGTGTCTGCACCATCCGCGGTATCCGTTGCTGTGGTCGCGTCGGTAGCGTCTGTTGCAGTATCAGTGCCCGATGTTGTGCTGTCGTCTTCAGCGCAACCCAGAGAAAGTAGGGCGAAAATAGTCATGAGTAGGATTCGTTTAGTCATTATTTCCTCGATCACTTATGGCTGAAAAAGCACTCAAAAATTTCGCGGACAGTGAGCGTCTACCGACGACAAGTCAATAGATTTGTTTGAGAGCCACTCAAGGTCCACCGCAGGCGGGAACATAAAGGTAGCTGCCTCAGATGCCAAAAATATCGGCCACGGATAGTGTCTGAGTTAATGTCCGCGTGGTCTCTAATCGGTGACCCATAGTGTGGTCAAAATGCGTGCATAGCGCCTCGTGATTACCGTGCAAGACTTTGTGCAGATTCGTGCAGGCATCACGCGATTCTGTGCCGATGCGCAAGCAATCGCCTCGGGTTTATGGGTCCGTCAAAGACCACATGTGCAGTGATAGTCCATCCATGGAACCGTATTCTTCGATGCCTTCTTGTAGTAAAAAATTACATTCTGTGGATGGTGCGTCATGCGTGACAGGTGGGTCAGTATTGAGCCATAAGGTGGCGGTGGCTGCATCGATAGCAATTTGAATATCGCTGCGCGCTGGATTGTTTGGTGCGGCTTCGGTGGTAAGAAACCAGACATCGTATAGCGGGTGCGGTTGTGCACTGTCGGGCTCTCGCAATGACGCCCGGATATGCTGAAATCCAGTAGTATCGTCCGCGAAGGCGGATCTTGGCCCGGTTCCACCGTATCCTGATGTGTCGAGAATAGCACTCCGCCATTGATATCCGGCCGTATCCGTTCGTCGGCACCACAGCATGCGAGCCATCCATTGGTATGCTAACGCTCGCGGGCGTATCAAAGCCCCGTGGAGTGGTACACCCTGATCTAGGCCGAGAGAGGTGAGCACAGCTCGTAGGGTTTCGGCGTAGGTCGTTTCCTGTAGCACTGCCCGTACGTACGAGCGGTCGAGTCCGAGGGCATTGGCCCTTGAACCGCTTTCGCTGTCTCCCAGACGTTGCCATCCCCTAAAATCATTGCGCTGCACCCCATAGGCGGAGGCTTCGTTCATCTCGCGGAGACTCAAGGTGTCTCCCATGCCGCCTGCAGGGTGCAGTTCGTAGACACGTAAATCGCGGAGAGGCAGATGCCGAGAGACAATGTCTGCGACCAACTTCCAGGTCGCGGCATATTTGAGCCCACTCGGCGGATTCCCCCAGTCTATTTCTTCCGGTGGTAGCTCATCGGTCATGGCGTGCTCGGTGCGTATGCTCCCTGATCTTGCATGCGAACGAAGGTATATTATCGCGTGCGTGTGAGAATCTATAGCCTGTTGCTCGATATCCATACGATAGGGGCCAGTGTGGCTCTCCCACGGCCATCAGGCGTGGCGGAGTAGGGGCGACCTAATATTTTTCGCTGTCAAAACCTGACTGTTATCAGAGGCTTATAAAAAAATAGGCACAAACACTTGCTTTTAGACCCCATCAACCCGGACAGTATGCTTGCGAACCGAAGGGTGAGCCAACCGACCTAACGAGGGCCGAGAGACGATGCTACAGAACGCGACAACCATCGCTGCTTCCGTCGACTTCAACCACACCACTGGTGCGGCCTGCCTCTGTTGTTGTCTGTGTTTGTGTACATGTACCTGTTCGCAGGGCTAAAGCGCTAACGGCAACACACTTCAAACTGATTGACAGTTAGAAATATGAAACCCGGGCGCTGACGGCACGCGGGATACGGAAATCCCGGTGTTTAGCCCTATGGAGATTCCGTATGAACGTACGAACACTGTACCAGGCCGCCACCCGACCTTCGATCGTCGGGGATGTTGATACCGCGAAAGACCAGGTGGACTCCTTCGAAGTCAACCTGACACGCTTTCGTCAGGGGCGTATCCCTGAGTCCAGCTTTCTTGAGTACCGTCTGCGGCATGGCGTGTACGGGATGCGACAGGACGGTGTGCACATGATGCGTTCGAAGCTCCCGCTCGGTCTGCTTAGTCCAGAGCAGCTGGACGCCTTCGCAGACCTGACCGAAGCATATGCTTCAGGCATTGCGCACTTGACCACACGACAAGACATTCAGGTGCACTTCATTCCATTGGAACAGTCACCTGACGTCATGCGAGTGTTAGCGGACGCTGAAATGACAAGCCGAGAAGCCTGCGGCAATGTCGTACGCAATGTGACCGCGGCAGAATTGGCCGGGGTGGAACCGGGCGAGCCATTTGACGTGACCCCATGGGGTATGGCTCTGGCGCGTTTTCTCTTGAACCATCCGGATGGGCAAAGTCTTGGCCGAAAGTTCAAAGTGACGCTCTCCGGAACGTTTGAACCCGAATTCAACTATGGTGCGTTACACGATATCGGTGCCACAGCGCAGGTTCGGGATGGGGTTGAGGGTTTCCATGTCGTGGTCGGCGGAGGTCTGGGCGCGGTGCCCCATGAGGCGCGCGTTCTTGCGGAGTTTATTCCCGCCGCGGAGCTACTACCGCTGACCGCTGCGGTAGTTCGCGTGTTTGCCGAGCATGGCGAAAAAAAGAACCGTGCGCGTGCCCGACTGAAATTTGTCGTCGCGAAGTTCGGTATTGAACGTTTCCGGGAGCTGGTTGCAATTGAACGTAACAAGCTGACCGAAGAACAGCTCGGAACAGAGCAGATACGGGACTTTGACCTCTGGACAGATCGGCCGCTCTTCCCTCCTGGGGAAAGCTTCCCTGAAACCGAAGACCCAGCCTTACAGCAATGGCTACGTACAAATACACGGATCCAAAAACAAACGGGATACTCCGCTGTCAAGGTCAAGGTCCCCACGGGTGACCTAACACCAGTGCAGCTTCGGGGACTGGCGCAGCTCCTACGAGACCAGGTCGGTGACACCCTCCGGATCGGGGTGGATCAATCACTTTTTATACGCTGGGTTTCCTGGGACCGCCTGCTAGAAGTGAAGCAAGAGCTTGAGGTTTTAGGCCTCGGTGACGCCCGCGCTGGTGGCCTGGGTGATGCGACCGCCTGTCCAGGGTCTGATACCTGTAAGTTGGGTATCACGAGTCCGCGCAGTCTGTCGCACGCACTCGATAGTGTGCTGAGTAAATACGCGCTCGAACCGGCGCTTGAGGACCTCCGCATCAAGATATCGGGGTGCCCGAATAGCTGCGCGCAGCACCATATCGCAGACATTGGGCTCTTTGGCGCGTCACGGACTGTCAATGGCTCTGCGGCACCCCACTATATGCTTTACATCGGTGGTCGGCCGGGGGGCATGCCGGTTGCCGGAGAGAAACCTGGATCCGGATACGGTGTACGGATCACGAAGGTCCCGGCGGCTTGGACTCCAGAGGCGGTAGACCGCATTTGTGGGCTCTATCTGGAAGAATCAGAGGAGAATGAGCCATGGTCGAATTTTGCCCGACGGCTCGGACGAGGACGATTTCAAGATTTATTGTCGGACATTCTCAAAATTCCGGCTGAGGGTGCGACGCCAGACCTGTTTAGAGATGTTGGCGCGACGGAATCCTTCGCAATGGAACGTGGGGTGGGTGAGTGTGCCGGTGAAGTGGTCTTGGCCGAAGACCTGCTTCTGGTTGAGGCCGACGAGCGTGTGGAGACTACAGCGTCTCTCTATGCTGAAGGGGCTTCCGTGCAAGACATCCAGTCTGCCGCTGTAGAGGCGATGATTTTGGGTGCGCGCGCATTGCTCGCAATCGATTTGGCTTTTACCAGTGATCGCGCTGAGGTCGTTCGCCGTTTCCGCGCAAACTTTTACGACAAACAACGGATCTTCGAAGGCGTAGGTCACTACTTTCTCTTCGCGGAACAGGAACCTCTGGATGCTATCGACGCGGACCGACTCCGTCGTCTTGTGGACGAGTCGGGTCTCTTTGTCGAGGAAGCCCACAACCTAGTTGCTAACGTAAAACGCGGATCCGGGGTTCGGAAGGCGGTGAATAAGTGAACCGGGTGTCTACTATTGGAGCTATCGAGGGCGGGGGTTCATTCCTTGTCTCATGGCGACTCGCCGGCAAACGCGTGGTGGTCGTGGGCGGCGGTACGCTCGCAACCAGTCGAGTACGACTTATTCTTGCCGCCGATGCGGACGTGCACGTGATTTCGCCGGTGCTCGGAGCAGAATTACGCAGACGAGCTCAGACGGGAGAAATCGGCTGGGTATCCCGTCGGTTCGAAGACGCCGATATTGCTGACGCGGATATGGTGTTGGCAGCGACCGACGAGTCCGACACCAACACACGAATTACCGCACTTTGCAAAGCACATCGGATACCGGTCAATGTCCCGGACCAGCCCGAGGAATGTGACTTTTGGATTCCCGCGGTGCATCGCGAAGGTCCGATACAGCTGGCGGTCGCCACCAATGGTCGTGGACCGGCTCTAGGAGCCCGACTTCGCCGAGAGCTGGCCGCTGCGCTTCCCGCTCGCATTGGGCGAACCGTGCGACGCTTCGATGCGCTTCGTAATGCACTCCGGCGTACCGTAGATTCCGACTCGAAGCCGTTACGGACGCGTTGGTTGGCAGAATTGGCAAACACTTGGAGCTGGGAGGCTCTGGACGGACTAGACCAGAAGGCAATTGGACGTCTCGTCGACGCATTCGCTCGTGGGGATGAGCCGCCTGCGGAACCGCAGGGGTCTGCTCCGAGGAGTGCCAGTATCGGAGTGACTGGGCACGTATGGCTGGTGGGTGCAGGGCCAGGTAACCCTGATTTACTGACCGATGCGGCCCGTAAAGCCGTGCGCGGTGCGGACCTGGTGATCGCTGACCGTCTTGTGCCGCCCGTGTTACGCGAATTGGCGACCGGCGAAGTCCGGATCGCACGGAAACTTCCGGGGCGTGCTGCGGCCGCTCAAGCAGAGATAGAAGCCTGGATGGTGGAGGCGGCGCTGGCAGGTAAGACTGTGGTCCGTCTCAAAGCCGGTGATCCGTTTGTTTTTGGTCGCGGCGGCGAAGAAATTGCGGTGCTGGAGGAGTACGATATTCGCTGGACGGTCGTCCCTGGTGTGAGCAGTGCGCTGGCGGCTCCCATGGCTGCCGGCGTTCCTACCACACTTCGCGGAGTCGCAGACCGGTTCACTGTGTTGACAGGCCGAGGCGCAGACGGTGCCGAAACAGGCCTTCCCGATTGGGATCCCAAAAACACCCTCATTGTTCTCATGGGCGTCGGTCGTGCTGGCTTGATCGCATCGGGGCTTATTTCGCGTGGATTTCCGGCCAATCTGGGAGTGGCGATTGTCGAACGCGCCACCTGGGCGAGCGAGCGGGTGACCAAGACGACGCTGAGCTCGCTCGAGCAGACGATTGCAGCGGAAGGGATCCAGGCTCCGGCTGTGATTGTCATTGGTCGGGTGGTGGACGCGGTGCGCCAACACGCTGAGCTACCCCGAATTGCGGCAGGAGGTGTGCGATGATGCCTGCCAATCTCCATCCGTCAGACGCGGAGGGTATCGTTGCCTGGGCCCTTCAGCAATGGGAGCACCGACTCACCAT
>PKDL01000241.1 GCA_002863065.1 Pseudomonadota bacterium | reverse complement strand
AGCCGGGGTTTCTCGGGGAATATCGAGCTCCATACCCGGTGAGCATATCAAGCTCGCCTGCCTCTGCCAGTATGACTCTTCACTCTTTCTCTTTCCTTCATAACCATTTGTGAGTGTTGTGCCGGACGTCGTGGTTCGGATAGCCTGTAGCGGTCATGAGAAATGTATTTGGTTCACTGACGAACACCGATGCGTAGGTGCTGGGGCCGTACGGGTCGTACTTGGTAATGACAAATACGCGATACTTCATGTGGCAGCCGTTTGTTTGGCCGGCAGGCGCGCGTAATGCCCATTATGGGCCGAGGAGTTCGATATGCATCGTATGGTAGCCACCATAGCTACTCTGAGTTTGGTCTCTTTTTCAGCAGCTGGTCAAAACAAGACCTTTCAACACGACCAGTATGACCCAAATATTTTCCAGGCGGCAAATCAGATCAACGGCGCATTACTGCAAGTTGAGCCCGGATTTGTACAGGCAGAAGCGTATGGGGCTTTATTCCGGCCGAATCTCGATGAGTACCCCATCAAATTACTTGGGGTTGACGTGTTCTTTGCCGGCCCGCAGGGCTATGAATTAGATACCAGTGTGTCAATTGAGCTGTATCTCAATGCAGGGGCCGGTCCAGCACCCACGAACGAAGCACCGGATTTTGTGATTGATAGCACAGAATTTCTCAATCCGAGCTCAGGGGAGTTCGGAGTATCGATTGAGCCCAACAATGCCTATCAGTTCGACTTTGCCTATGACCAGGAGGGAGGTGCTCCACCTCAGGTAACACAGGGAAATATCCTCGTGATGGTGCGGTTCAAAGAGCCTGCATCGGACCTGTCCTTGGAATGGGGAACAAAAGGTACTCAGTCATGCATCGACGATTCACAATGCGGTATTTTTCCTCCTGGCGTGTGTGACAACGGGACCTGCGTAACGCCGCTTATGGAGTGCTCGGATGCCGAGGTACTCGGAATACAGGTGGGTTGCGGATGTCAGCCTGTGGGGATGATTCTCGATGCTGATGGGTTGTCACCGCAGACCAATATCATGCACCTCGTTTGGCCTCTAGGTACCTGTAGTGGCTCAAAGGAATGGAAATACTTTGAAGAAATTCAAAGTTCGGGGAAATCGCTGGGTGGTGATGTCATTATTCGGCTGAGGGCCGATACGAGTAGCACAGGTCCCACCTGTAGCTGCACTGGCAAAGATTGTGGTGACGATGGGTGTGGCAACTCTTGTGGAACATGTTTGGAAGGTCAAACCTGTGACAGCGGGCTTTGCACAGGCTCTGCTTGTGGCTGTGAGGGTATCGAATGCGGACCAGACGCGTGTGGAACTACATGCGGCACATGCGAATTGGGTCAGACGTGCGATGCAGGACAGTGCGTTGGTACTCCATGCTCTTGCGATACGAAGCAGTGCGGTGATGATGGATGTGGCAATAGTTGTGGGACGTGTCCCGATGGTGAGACCTGTTCTGATGCTGGGCTTTGTGAACCAGAATGTTCCTGCGACGGCAAGCAGTGCGGTGATGATGGATGTGGCACTCTTTGTGGAGTTTGCGGCGACGGAACCAATTGCGAAGACAACCAATGCGTTGATGATGACTCAGGAACGCCGGGCGATCAGCTTGATGCTTCCGATGCTTCCGATGCTTCCGAGAGCTCAGACGCCACGGATGCCACCGATACAACCGACGGGGTAGATACTTCGGACGACCTCATTATAGACGCTATCTCCATAACCAGTATTGACCCAGACTTTGGTAAATCGGATGAGCAAACCCCCATCGTTATCATTGGTACCGGTTTTGTAGATGGCACAGAGATCAAGGTAGGAGGCCGCGACCTGATCGCGGTTCAGCTGACAGGGCCCTCCCTAATTGAAGGCACGGTGCCGAGCGGTCTGAATCCCGGTATTTATAGTGTGATTGCGGTGAGACCCGATGGGCAGACCGCAGCGCTGGAAGATGCTTTCAGGATCGAGGAGGAACGCGTCTCAAGTACTATCAGTGAGGATCGCGTCTCCACTACGAGTATTCCCAGTGGAGGTTGCAGTACATCCCCGGGAGGCTCACCAGCGCCGATTGTCTTCTGCACTGTGATAGTACTCGGTATACTGATGATGCGCCGAAAAGCAGCCTAAAGCCTCGCCTTGTGCTGGAGCGCGAACTAGCATGAAAGTGTGTCACACATGGGTTGTCGGTAGCTGTTTCAGCGTAGCTGTATTGCTATTTTCCTTACTCGCCACTGCCGAAACATCAAAGACTCCTCTTTCGGTCCTACTCGACTATTCACGCTCCCCGTCCTACAAGGTGCGGGCTCAAGCAGCACTTGTTTTTGGCACCATGCCTACAGGGGATTTGAAGGTTTTGAACGCACTTACCCGGCTCGTTTACGACAAGCATCGTGTCGTTCGCGCATCCGCAGTGATGGCTTTAGGTAAGTTCGACGATGTCCGGTCTCTCGGTGCATTATCCGATGCGCTTCATGATGACGACATTCGGGTCGCACGGCTCGCAGCTCGTGCAACTGGACGTCTGGTGCGTTCGTTCCGTCATCATCGTCTCGGATTTTCGGAGCGACATTGGAATATCCGTATCAAGCATCTAGGAAAGGATGCGCGGTTTAAAGATCATGTGATGCAAGAGCTACTGGAGTACGACAACATCGATATCGGCTCAGCAATACCATTCGAGGAAGATACGCCAGGCTCTCAGTGGCCGATTGAATTGGACTTACGGGGGCGGTTTCTCTCCATGACATCGTCTAAGGCGTCGTTATCCCTGACGCTCGCATTTCAACACGGTGGTCACGTCGTCAAGGAGCTTCGACCCATTCGGGTACGGGGTAAAACCGTAGATGCAATGCTAAAGCGAGCAGCGGAAATGACCGTTAAGCGACTATTGAAGTTCCTGGGCGGAGCCTGAATAAAAGGCAAATACTCAATGTATTTCGTACGACATCACTTTCAATATAGTAAGGGTACGAAACGAAGAAGGCTGGGTACATGATGCAAGCACAAAATACCGAGAACGCTGCGCCGCGTCCTTATGAGCGCAAAGTAAAAAATTACCTCATAGACCGGTCTTTCCAGCTTCGGTGGGTGGGTGCCGTTATCGTCCTTACCGTGCTACTCCTCAGCGCCCTTGGTGGTTATATCGTATATGCGGAGCAGCACGCGTCTGAAGCAATCATTCAGGGGCTTCAGAAGTTCTATGAGCCTGATGCTGCAGCCGAGGTAGCCGAGATGTTTGAAGTCGAGGACAACGCCATTATGTGGGGACTACTCGCGACCGGTTTGGGATTGGTATTTTCGCTGGCCGGTATCGGAATTCTGGTAACTCACAAAGTTGCGGGACCGATGGTTGGACTGAAGTTTTCACTCGATTCAGCAGCTCAGGGCCACTACGGGCGTATACGTGGATTTCGCCAGGGAGATGCATTTCCTACCGTGTCGCAGTCGCTTCTTGAGATGGGGCAGTCCCTGAGGGCTCGCGAAGAACATGAAATCCGGCGCTTGGAAGCTCTTTTGCAGGCCGATGAATTACCGGGTACCGCTGCAACCTCAGTGCGAACGCTGATTGATGAGAAGCGCAGCCGACTCGGATAGTTGCCGGTCAGCTGCATCGCATCAGCGTTTGTACACCGAGGAATTCTGCCCTTAGCCAGCGCAAATCCCAATCTGGTTGTCGAAACTACCATACGGAGAGAACTGCCCATTCGGGCAGACGTCCACGCAGATCGGAGCCGGCGGTGGCGCGAACTCGTCGATACTACAGACCTCGCTGCAGGTATTACTCACACATAAAAGACCTTTGCCACATTCGGTCAGGGACCCGCAGGAGTCGCCGAGTTTGCCATCGACTTGGGTGGGTAGGCATGTGGCTCCGTTATTTACGAAGTAGCATGCAGTTCCTGCTTCTGTGCAGTCTTGTGCCCAATAATCGCAGGGGACAGCCGGCTCCGCATCTGTACAGAATCCCACCCCCCACGCAGTGGGATTCAGGCCATTCGATGATTCACAAAGGGCTTCACACGAGACGCTTTCATCGGCATCTTCGCGGGTGCTGCAGAGCTGTTGGCACTGGCTACTAATGCATGCGGCACCTGCAACACAATCTTGTGATCCACTACATGCTTCTCCGACGGCGATTCCCCCGCTGTTGCTACAGGCCCAGCCGGCAGTGAAGGGATAGCATCCTTCACCAGCTTCGCATCCCGTTTGTGTGAACAAATTACATTCTTGTGGTGGATCACTTGTCAGGCAAACGCCGATTGCATTCGCTTGGTTGACCACCTGAACTTGTCCCTCATCGCATGTGTCAGCGCACGCGGGGCCCTGGCTTCCGTCGGAGGAACACACCTCCACGCATTCGATGAGGCACTGCAGTCCCGGAGCACAGGATCCAGGAGGTTGACCGTTGCAAAGGGTGCCAGCTTCTAGTGCTCCCGCTTCCGCACATTTTGTAGCTCCATTGATGAGGTAGCAGGCTTGTCCTTCTGGGCACGTTGATGGCTCGTCGAACACGCTACATCCTACCTCGACCTCTCCGCAGAAGGAGGCGCTGGCACCGCTCGGGAAGCTTACATTCAGCGAACATCTACGTCCGTCTGGACAGTCCGAGTCATCGATACAAAACTGCCTGCATTTGCTAGCGCCTCCGTCTTCATTAATTCCAAAGCAAGCAAGTCCTTCCCCGCATTGAGTACCAGTACAGTCAGCGCCTATTTCTAAGCCACCTGAGCCCGCACAGGCGAAGGAAGAATTAAGTACCGTGCAAGCTTGGCCCTCACTACAGCCGGTTTGGCAATATGGGTTACAGGGCGCGCCACTCGGGGCGGTTTTTGCACAGTCATCCGGACCCGTGGTGGCTGTTACGCCGTCAGCCCCGTCAGCCCCGTCAGCTGTACTAGAACCGTCTACCCCATCCGCCCCGTCGGCTGCCGTTTGGCTGGTGGTGGCATCGTTACCTTCGATGCTGTCAGTCCCCGCAGTCACGGACTGGTCATCCGATCGCTCGGAGCTGCTGCTGCATCCAACCGTCAATCCGAAGGCAAGAGCAACCATTACCCATACTGTTTTTTTCATTTGCGGCTCCATTTTCATCATAGTGCACAGATGCACGATAAATCGGGTGTACTGCAATGCGCAAACGCTGACCCAACCATGCGTAGACTACGATTTGTCTCGTAGCTTGTGTCAAACTTCCTTTAGTGTAATGGTCGATAGTCAGATTATGTGAGGAAAGACACCGATGCGAACTCATTCTCTAATGTGGATTGTAGCAGCACTATTGCTCGTTAGCTGCAGCAGCAGTAGTGGAACAGGCGGAACGGATGGGACCGATTCCGGGGATACGAGCGCTACTGATGCTACCGATGCTACTGATGAGTCAGCAGCAACGGGGGACGGAGCTGACGGAGTTGATGGAGCCGACGCGGATGCTGCGGAGGTGCTGCCGAAAGACGGTACTGAATTCTGTGGTTTCAACGCCGATGCTGCTGGAAAAGAGGTGGGCGCTTCGATCGAAAACTTCGGATTGAAAACCTATCAGGGCGATGCCTACTGGCTCCACCAAAACTGCGGTACCGATAAGAAAGTGGTCTGGATTATTCTGGCTACTGGCTCATGTGGCGCATGCGAGAGCTACGCGCCACTGGTTCAGCCCATGTACGAGCAGTATAAAGATCAGGGGCTAGAAGTGATGTGGGTTCTCGGAGCAGATGCAGATGGAAATCCGCCGTCGTTGGAGTTTTGTGAAAACTTTGTGCAAGACAAGAG
>PKDL01000484.1 GCA_002863065.1 Pseudomonadota bacterium | reverse complement strand
GGTCGTTGGATTGTGTTCACGCAGGCTGACCAGGGGTTTTTTAGCCAAGAAAGTAGCGACCTTTGGATTGTGAAAGCCCGGGGAGGCAAGGCGCGGCCTCTGACCCAATGCAATAGCTCGAATACGGAGTCTTGGCACCGTTTCAGTCCCGATGGTAAGTGGTTGGGAATCGTAACTAATCGGGAGGACATCCGTAGGCCCCATATCTATCTCTCGCGTTTTGACTCCGACAAAGGGGATTGTTCTCCCGCAGTTCAGCTGCCGGTGGTGTCAGGTCCTGGCGCGCATACCCATGCATTCACCTGGACGAAGCGTTTTGCATGGTTGGACGAATACGAACGCCTGCAGTCGGTAGCTAGAGTAGGATTTCCGAGCCGCTAGAGCGTACTCCAAAAGGCGAGTAACCTTATTCTGCCGCGTGTGAGAAGCGTCCAGAATGGGGGCTAGCATTCGCCCGAACATTGCCCCGCATATCGCTTCATGCTAACGCCATGACGTGCCATGGTTTTTACTACCCTGACATTTTTACTGTTTCTGGTCGTGGTGTTTATCGCGTACTGGGCTCTGGCCTCGAGAAGTCTTCAAAATGGGCTCTTATTGGCTGCGAGTTACGTATTCTACGCGTGGTGGGATTGGCGTTTTTGCCTGTTGATGGCGGCGTCCACTCTCGTCGATTTCTGGGTGGGGCAGCGGGTCCATGTGGCATCCGGACGCCTCCGTACTCGCTGGTTATGGGTGTCGTTTGTCGCGAATCTCGGGCTTCTGGGCGCTTTTAAGTATTACAATTTCTTTGTTGATTCGGCGGTCGCTGCTCTGACGCTAATCGGCGTGTCGGCTGAGTCCCATACATTACAGCTGATCCTCCCGGTGGGTATTAGCTTCTACACTTTTCAGACATTGTCTTACACCATTGATATTTATCGCGGCCAGTTGCAGCCAACGCGCAGTCTTCTCGACTACTCCGCTTTTGTGTCGTTTTTTCCTCAGCTAGTAGCGGGGCCTATCGAGCGAGCCAGTCGCTTGCTACCCCAATTCAGCAGCACGCGCTCCTTTGACGCAAACGAGGCCCGTGACGGTTTGCGTCAGATGCTATGGGGAGCGGTAAAAAAGATCGCGGTTGCCGACAATTTGGCGTTAGTGGTGAATGAAATCTACGGAACAGATGAGGCGTTGTCTGGGGTGGTACTGCTGTATGGCACGGTGTGTTTTGCCTTTCAGATATACTGTGACTTCTCTGGTTACTCCGACATTGCTATTGGCTGTGCCCGTTTGTTTGGTATTCGACTGTCCCGTAACTTTGCTTACCCATACTTCTCACAGAACATGGCTGAGGTATGGCGACGTTGGCATATTTCGCTTTCGACCTGGTTTCGGGATTACGTTTACATTCCGCTGGGAGGAAGTCGAAAGGGTAAGCCCCACATGGCGAAGAATATATTGCTGACATTTCTGATTTCTGGGCTGTGGCATGGTGCATCATGGAATTTCGTCATTTGGGGTGGCATCAATGGACTAGCGATACTTCCCACGGCCCTAAGCGGTAAGCGAGGATTGCGCATGCACGACGTCCCGGCTGGAGCGGGGCTTGTTCCGGGACCTCGGACGATCGCTTCTATTCTTCTTACATTTGGAGTGATGTGTCTCGCATGGGTATTTTTTCGGGCTCAGACGCTAAGCGAGAGTGTTTATATCGTGTCGACCATTGTATCGGATATCTGGCGACCCTCGATGTGGTTAGCATTGACCAATGCGCCCTCGTTGGTGAAGAGCACCGGACTTATACTATGGCTAGTGGCACTGGAGTGGCTTCAACGGCGCCATCCTCACCCGTTGGTGTTCTCTCCTCGTATCGGGCGGCCGATACGCTGGTGCATATATTCGTTGCTTCTACTTGGTGGAGTAATGATCTCGCCGGGCGCTAATACTCCATTCATATACTTTCAATTTTAGGGCGGTAGATGGGTACTCAGGACAACACAGACTATGAGGGACACCGCTCTCGTACGAAGGGCTTGCAAGCCTTCATACGAGACGCCCTCGGGTTTCTTGTGTTGCAATGCTTGGTGCTTGCAGCCGTGCTTACACAGTATCCAGTAGCACCTGATGACTATCTGTCCGCGATGGATAGCAAGACGAGTCTTCTGCAGGATGGTAACGGGGGGCGACTGGTCTTGGTGGGCGGCTCGAATATGGCGTTCGGGCTGAGTTGTGATCAGCTTCGCGATGGAACGGGTCGGGAGGTAGTGAATCTCGGACTGCATGCTGGCGTGGGTCTTAATGTCATGCTGCGGCAGGCGGAGTCTGGAATAGGAACTGGGGACGTAGTGGTCGTATCACTAGAGTACGAGCATTTTGACCGTAGATTGGGTGAAGAACTTTGGCCAACCTTGGTAGAGCATCAGGGTATTGAAAGCGATTGGTTGAGTTGGGATGACGGTGCGGCCTTACTCGATAATGTCCGGTACTACCTCTCTGGTGCACTTCGACGAACGGCCTTATCAGTTGCTGGTCGATATACCGGTCCGAATGCACTGTATCGTGCGTCTAGCTTCGATCGACAAGGTTGCATAGTACCTGATGTGCTGGAGTCACCAGAAGATGTATCGAGTCGAAGATACTTTGGTGGGTCCTATAGTGGTCTTCGCCTAAATTGGGCGTTGGCTCAGTTGTCACACTTCGCAGAAAACATGAAAGATAAGGGGGCTACGGTGGTCTTTGTTCATCCGCCCACGCTCGAATCCGCATACAAGCCCGCTCAAGTGGGTTTAGAAGCAATCCATAAACGTTTGCTGGAGAATGGGTTCACTGTTCTATCGAAGCCAGAGGAGGCGGTGCTTCCTGATCGTCTCTTTTATGACACAGAGTATCACCTCGGACCTGAAGGCCAGCAGAGGCGCACCGCTTGGCTGATTGCGCACTTAGCCGAGCAGGCAGGCCTCCGGGACTAGCGTCGGCGCAATACGGATGTGACCAGTGGTCTCAGAGTGGCAAACCAGCTCGATTCCCGTTTCCATTCGATTGCCACCATGGTGAGGATTACCGTACTAGATACGAGTATCGCCATTACGAGGCTTAGCCAGAGTTGCTCTCGTTCGGGGCTGATATAGTCACCAACGAGAAATGCACTGATGACGGCTAACACGTGCCCAGCCAATGCAGACGGTAGCCCGGTGCGCAACCGCGCTGAATTATCTACTTGCCCCAAGGTAGACAGAGCAAACCGAGTGACTTTGACTCCAGCTCCTACGTAAAAAGCTGAGGACACAATTGCGCCGAAGAGTCCGTAAGACGGTCCTAATAAAGCGATGCCGAGAAGCGTGAGTAACCCTCCACCCAGCGTGTGCCACGCTACTTGGGCTGCGTAGCCTCGTCCGAGAAGAAAGTGGTAGGGAACGACGTTGACGCAATGTACTGCGTACACCACCACAAAGAGCAGCAAGGGTATGAGTACGCGCGTCCCTGTTTCTGGCCCTAACCAAATGTCTACAAGCCACGGGCTTGCTGCAAAAAAGACGGTCGCGATGCCGGTACAAGTGACCACACTCGTTCTCCAGGCTTTATAGAATGGGCGAGATAGGCTGGAGTCGTCTCCGGAACGCGCGCTGAAAAAAGGCATCAAAACACGACTTGTCGCATTGGCAAAGGCAAGTAACTTGCTCGCCGCACCTTGTGCAACGCCGTAGATAGACACTGCTTCCAACGAGATCAATGAACCTACTAAGACTTTATCTAGCTGCCCGAGTGCAGTCGTTCCTAAGCTGGTTAGTCCAGTAAAGAGACCGTATCCGAGCACCTCACGGAATTGTTCGCGTAATCGCCAATCCGGATAAGGGACCGTCGCAAGTTCTCGACATGCAAGCAGAGCCACTACGACTACCGATAGCCAGTAAACGGATACAATTGCCACGAGTAAGGATACGACCCCACCGCCAAGCATGACTGCCGATGTCCCGGCGGCGAAGCCAATGACCGTACGTGCAATAAGTATGGTTTGGCTTACTCGATACCGTTGCAGGCCATCGAAATATCCGAGGAATACCGTTTGCGCGATGAGAGGGAAGAAGCCGTATACAACAATAGCCAGTGATTGGGTCGCTTCCACTAGGTGCAGCCCTTCAAGTCGAAGCACATAATGTGCAATGAGTGGTGCACTTAGCACGAGAAGAGTGGTGCCAACTAAGCCGATGCAAAGATAAATAATCGCCGTGGCAGCTACTACCATCGTGACCCGGTCAGGTCGGTCTTGAGAATGATATTGGGCAACGAACTTGGTGGTTGCGTCGCCTAGGCCAAGATTAAAAACGCCCGCGATACCTAATACCGACATCGCGAGGGTAAATACTCCGTATGAGGCAAGACCCAGGTAAGAGATATAGATTCGTACGGCGGCGAACATGATCGCAGTCGTGATGATGAACCCGGACAGGCTCCAGAGGGCGTTCAAGAAAACACGCATTTTGGGATTCGGTGGTGCTGACACAGCAAAAGCCTATCAATTTCCGAGATGCTATGCGGCCTTTGGTGAATTGACGAGCAGTTCTAGGGACCTACGCTGGACTGTTTAATCTGGAGAATGGCCTATGTCGCGTTATCTGGTCCATCTCGCGATGAAATCAAAGACCAGATTATACCAAGCGACAGCATTGGGTGGACGCAGAATCCAATGGTTTTCATCCGGAAATATTGCCAGCTCAGACGGTATCTCATGAAATTGAAGTGCTTCGAAGAGCGCGAGCGCTTCGCCGACTGGCACGCGATAGTCTTTATCGCCATGTATGACGAGGGTAGGGGTCTTCCACTGTTTGATATATTGACGGGGCGAGAACCGATTTATGGAGTCCTGCTCCACATAGGGGTCAATGCCCCCCATGTGCATATTCCAGTAGCTAGGATAATCGGTGACTCCTTGAAATGCGCATAAGTCAAATAGTCCTGCGTGTGTCACCAGGGCCCGGAACCGGTTTGTGTTGGCTCCGATCCAGTTAGTCATATACCCTCCGAAGCTCGCACCCATGGCGCACAGCCGCGAGCTATCGACCCCGGGTTGGAGAGCAAATTGGTCGACTGCCGCCAAGATGTCACGGAAGCATTGATCGCCCCAAGTGTTGCCACCTATAGGGTTTATGAGAGCTTGTCCAAAACCGGTGGAGCCAGTGGGATTCGGAGCAAGCACGGCATAACCTGCGGCTACCGCTACGTACGCATTCCATCGCCAATGCCAAGCATTGGTCCATTGCGACATGGGGCCCCCATGAATCCATACAAGACCGGGAACGGAATGCGCAGCGTCCTTTGCATACGTTGGGGAGAGCACCCAGGACTGGACCATTGGCCCTCCGTCCGCCTGTGTCCAGAGCTCGCTTAACGTGCAGTCCACTGCGTCGGGGTCAAACCCCGTGAGCTTAGTTATCGTTTGGGGTGGTTGACCAGGTGCCTGAATAAAGATCTCTGGAGGCTGGGTGAAATTACTGTAGATACCGAGGACCTTGTTCGATCCTGGGATGCGTTTCATCTCGGAATAATGACCAATACATGTCGAGTCTATTAGGTGCGTAATTGGCCCCCCATGACGGGAGACCGAGAATAGTCGCCGGGATCCAAGATCATCGGACGCAAACCACAACTCGTCACCCGCTAAATCGAAGTCTACGAGGGAAGCCCAGCGGTCAAATTGCCCGGTGTGCGTCTGCTTGCTTGTTCCATCTATAGCGTAGGACACGATGGTTGGTTTTGAAATACCGGTGCTGGAACGCAACCCCTGTTCGCAATAGATGCGTTGTCCATCTGGACCGAATCTGGGGTTGTCG
>PKDL01000229.1 GCA_002863065.1 Pseudomonadota bacterium | reverse complement strand
TGAGACATGCCAGATGCACCTGAGGAACACCGTGGGGGCGACTAGTCTGTCGACTTGAGCAGGGTTTTGCTTTTCACTTCCGAAATGAAACCCGACGTCTTCTTCTTTACGAGCGTCTTGCACTTGTTGTGGCAATTAGTCCACGTGCCCCCATCCCACTGGCACCAGTACATGCAATTTGCATAGGGAGTCTGCTCTGGCTCGTCGGGAATGACCTCCAGCTCGTCTGTATCGCCATCACTCACGTCGTCGATGACTTCATCCGTCACTCCACTGCCGTCAAAGTCAATTACGGCTGACGTATACGCGGTTTTACTGACGTCCAAGGTCTTCGTTTCCATCGAATATGACTTTTTGTAGCTCACGATTGCCAGGGCAGAGTCGGCGGGCGCAGGTTTCGGGGGATTACAGAGTTTGTGGCACTGGTAGAAACTCTGCAGGGCCGGCATGCATGAATTCATGCACGACTGGTAGTGAATAGGAAACGTCTTCGTGCAGGTGTTGTGGCAACTTCGGAAGGTACCACCAGCATTCATACAGCCCACTACGCACGTATCATAGTCAGGTTGTACGATGATCGACGCATCCAACGACGCCGCTGGTTTCGTATCAGTCTCCAGATTCGCCCCCGGTTTGGCGCTCAGCTCACTATCAATCTGCGCCAGTGCAATGTGACTGTTCGTATCCAACGACGGATCGCCCATCTCACAACCGATGGTTGCCGCCAAAAGGGTCAAAGCAATCGAAAGACTAAGCGTGTTCCCAGTACATTTTCGGCTCGTTTTTCTCATCGTCATCTCCTCAAATACCGTGGTCGTATCAAACCACCGTGGTCATATGCCGCTCCGGGGATTCCTTTCCGGACCTGAGGAGAGTTCGTCGAAAAAATTTGAAGTTTTGAAAATTCAATAGCGAAGTCCGGGAAGTATGCCGGCTAATACGCCCACAAGGACCGCTTATGAGACAAACGCCAAGGCTCGACTACGCGCCTGACCGAATATTGGACTCCCGCCAAAGGCACGGCTGCCACGATCCTGCCACCCACGACTACCCTGCCGGCGTACTCGCCAATGCAGTAGCTATGACCGGTAGAAGTGCAGCCGGTAGGCTGGGTCCGTCAATCTGAAGAGGAATATACTCGTCGTCTCGCTGTACGCGACCATCCACAAATGCATATCCAGACGCCTGGAGTGCACCAGTCTCGAAGGCCCCGAGCGATAGGTCCGATCCTAGTCGGAGTGCCGCCGTATGGCGTCCTCCCACGGCTACCCTGCCAAACGACTCCGCGGTACTCGCGACGCCCGCCCATTCCTCGCCGCTAGCAAGCACATACGCATCACCGCCCGAAAGTTGAAATATGCGACCATTGGGATCGTAGGTACCAAAGACATCACTGCGAGTATTCGCACTCGCATCCATACGGCGCAATACGGTAGATGGCGCGGTGCCACCAAGCGCCACGACCACATCCGCGAGGCTGTAGCCACTCACAGGCTCCCGACGTGTCCAAGGCACGACACTCCGGAGATACTTCGAAGGGGAACCTGGCGCGGTCTGCATCGCTCCGCAGATACTGGCGCCAAGAGATGAACCACAACCACTGAGTTGGGAGCCACTACCGGCAAAGAGGTATACACGCTTACCCGCGACCTCCGCCTGCAATCCACCATGAGACCAAGCAGCGATGAGCCCTCCTAATGTAGCTATTCCGCCGCCTCGCCAAAGAATCCGGAATGAGGCCGCAGGAGACAGCACATTCCGCAACTCGGCCCGTTCCTGCACGAGATCGGCTCTCTCCAGAAATAGGCTAATGTGCTCACAAAACAACGCGCGGTCCGCGGCTAGAACCGCATCCCCAAGGTGATCCAGACGGGATGCCACAGAAGTGATATGCTCAAGCTCTGCATGGAGCCCGTCAGCATCCAAACCTACCACGCCAAAATACACGCTCGCATCGAGCATAGCCTCTGGCTCTCCGCGCTCCCAAGCAGCGACCTTCCTCGCACCCTTCGACAGATTGCGGTAGCCGCACCGAGCAGCCACCTCGCCAACGGAAAGCCCTAGCCCCAGCCGCGCGCGACGGAGCCGCTGTCCCATCTCCTTTCGCAATCTTCTGGGTGCATCCAGATGCATACCTACTGCGTTGCTAGGGGCCAGTGACTCAGTATTTTCCCGACATCCGGCTGTTATCCTATTCATACTTCACCGCCCCAGCCCATTTTTCAAACGATGCAAGAGAGGCGTTCGGTCCCACGGGAAATCTCGCCCGAAATGGCCGTGAGCGGCGGTCTGGCGGTATTGCACACGCTGGAGGCCTAATGTCTCGATAATTCCCCGTGGTGAGAGGTCGAAGGTGCGCTCTACCGCGCGTTGAAGCTCGGCGATCGGGGTGGTTTCGGTACCATCACAGTCAAGATAAACCGAGACGGGCGCAAGCGCGCCAATGGCATACGCGAGCTGTACTGTGCATCGCTCGGCAAAGCCTCCGGCGACGATGTGCTGCGCTACAAAACGCGCCGCGTAGGCGGCCGTTCGATCGACTTTGGATGGGTCCTTACCCGAGAAAGCGCCGCCCCCGTGGGGGCAGCTGCCGCCGTAGGTATCGACAATAATCTTGCGACCCGTGAGCCCACAATCTGCCGCCGGTCCTCCGAGCGTAAAGCTGCCGCCAGGATTGACGATGATACGGAAATCCGGGTAGCGCAGACTCTCAGGAACGACAGGATCAATGATGTGCTCTTTCACCTCACGCCGCAGCCTCTCCAAATCGATCGGCGCATGCTGAGTAGACACGACTACCGTGTTCACGCCTGCGATTGCCTTCCCCTCGTAGGCGACCGTGACCTGGCTCTTCGCATCTGGCCGTAAATAGTCCAAAAGGCCCGCTTTGCGGACATCGGCCTGGCGCTGCACCAGTCGGTGAGACAAGTCGATAGCTAGAGGCATGCCGTTGTGCTGCTCAGAGCACGCGTAGCCAAACATGAGGCCCTGGTCCCCCGCGCCGATGGCCCCCTCGCCCTGCTCTACCTTGCTCCGGATCTCTTGTGACTGGGCGCCAATGCGCACCTTGAACTCAGCCTGTTCGATGTCAAAACCACTCGCCTCGTCGCTATAGCCTATCTCCCGGAGCACGGATTTCGCCCGCGCCGGGACCTCATCCCGTAGCCGCTCCAATAGATGATCCGTGCGCGCAAACGCCTCACCTGCAATGATGCAGAATCCCGGGCCAATCAAGGTCTCAATCGCGGCTTTACCTTCTGGGTCCAGGCTCAAAATGTAGTCGACTACATCGTCCGATATCTGGTCGGCGACCTTATCGGGGTGCCCTTCACTGACAGACTCTGAAGTAAATAGGGTGTGCTTTTTCATGTCGTTCTCCTTGTGCGTATGTCGCAAAAGGAACGCCCGCCTTGCCCAAGCAACGAACCACGCACCGAGGGTATGAAAAAGAGACAGGTATTATGTAGACGAAGGTGTCCGCCATTTTTTGCTCCTCTTCTGAGCCACATCGTTCCTGCACCGTGCAGGCTTGACAGGGCACCTCGGCGGCGAAGCCAGGTTGCCGGGCGGTCAACGGGTCAAATCCCTCGCGCCACTCTGGATGCGTGTTATGCGTCGGCTGATCCGACAGTGTCAGGGTAGTTCCAATCAATCAGGTGTCAAGGCAAACAGTCCAGACGATATGTTGGGTGCACTACGTGCCAATGTATTTATTGCCCTACTCTCCAGCGGAAACGCTGATGCACAACATTGCGAAACGGGCGTGCCTTGTTTACGCTCCAGATGCTCATGAAAGTCCTAGTGCTCCAGCACGTCCCCTACGAGATACTGGGGACGCTCGACCCATTGCTCCGGCAGGCCGGGTACCGCATCCGATATGTAAACTTCGGACGGTCCCCAGAGGCGAAGCCAGACGTAGATAAGTACCAGGGGCTCATTATCCTGGGCGGGCCGATGAACGTGGACATGCGGGATCGATATCCACATCTCGATACAGAAATACGGATCATTCGACGCGCAGTCGAACGGAATATCCCCATCCTAGGCATCTGCTTAGGAGCGCAGCTGATCGCGAAAGCCCTCGGTGCAAATGTCTACCAAAACCCGATTAAAGAAATCGGCTGGTACAACATTACGCTTACTGCCGAAGGTAAGAACGACCCGCTGCTCCGCCATTTCGAGGATACTAAACGAATCTTTGCATGGCATGGCGACACCTTTGAGTTGCCGAAGGGCGCCACACATTTGGCACACGGTGAAACATGCAAAAATCAGGCATTCCGCATCGGTGACAACATCTACGGCTTCCAGTTCCATCTAGAAGTCGATGGGCCCTTAGTAGACCGTTGGTTGAATACACCGGTCTATCAAAAGGAGATAGCGGCCACCGAAGGACGCATATGCCCCGATAATGTGCGTGAAGAAACAACGCGCCATATCGGAGAACAAATGGATCTGAGTGAGCAAGTATTCGGCGAATTCCTGAATCTTATGGGCCACCCCAAACGATTCATTCGAGTCGGTTCGAGATAGCCCGCAGTCCAACTCAGCAACTCAGCAACATCCCGGCGGGTCGGATACGTCTTCCGCCTCTTTCCAATGCTTCAGCTTACTAGTTTTCCCAATACCGGGATTAAAGGTGTTGGTGGGATCCAACGACCGATAAAAATCGACGAGTGGTTTTTTGGCTACGTACTCATGCCCTACGTTGTGCTCGGCTGGATATTCGGCTCCGCGCGCATCGAAGCTTTTGAGCAGCTCAGCTTTGAGCGCTTTTGCATCCACCCCCTTCTTCACAATGTAATTGTGGTGCAGAACGTGACAGAACAGATGGCCGTAGTACCACTTAACCTCGAGCAATTCGTCGACCTCGGGCGGTAGGCGCTCAAACCACTCCCGCTCATTGCGCGGAAAAGCAATGTCCATCGTCATCATCGCCCCGACGCGTTTGCGATGCATGATGTGGTATCGCCCAATCGCGCTACCGGCGACAAAGCGATGCAGAATGGCCTTCTTTCCTTCTGACTCCGTACACTCGAAATGGTCTCCTTCATGCTCGGCAAAGAAGCGCTTGAAATACGCGCGCGCCTCTTCGACTCCTGCATCCGCCATTTCGATCACCCAGTGGTGCTCAAACCGGTCCCGGAACGCCTCCATGCGCTTTGGTAAATGATTTGGCCAGAACCGAGAAAGAAACTGCATCAGCCGGTCTGAGAACTTCTCAGGAAAAAACGGGATCTTTGCGGCAATGCGATCCACGAACCGTTTGAAAGCAAACAACTTCGGAATGAAACTCGCACCCATCTTATCGATCACTACGAACGTATCTTTTCCGTACTTTTTCGTGGCGTCGTAACAGTCGCGATGCAGGTATTCCCCCGACACGGGGAGGTTCTCAAATGTGCCTAAGATATCGCGCCGGATCTGAGTGAGCACTTGGGAATCATTGGTACCAACATAAAAGACCTGGTGCTGCTGTGGTATCGGAAATGTGTCCATACGCACGGCAAATACCGCTATTTTCCCCGCGCAACCCGACGCGCCATATAGGCGTCGGCCATCGGCATTGAAACGTGATGGCGTCTCGGCATCAATCTCTCGAACTCCGGCGCACAGATCGGCGGCACGATCGGCTCCTTCCTCCCGATCCCCGGAGGCGACATTATCGGCTCGATCGCGGGCGGGATCATCGGCAAGCTGATCGGCGGGGCCAAGCGCGGCTCTGCGATCGTCACTGGCGTGGATAATGCTCTCGGCACTTATGGCGACAGTTCTTCGCGCAAGGAGGCGGCGCTTGGGCTGGGTGGTTCGGTGCAGAGCGGCCTTGCCGCGATCGCGG
>PKDL01000396.1 GCA_002863065.1 Pseudomonadota bacterium | reverse complement strand
ACTGAAGGAGAGAGCAAGCGTTTGCAGAATCCCTCCGGCATCCGGTTGGTGCCATCGTCGTCCACGGATAATGACAGGCGCCGACAGAGGACTGACGTAAGAATGACCGGAGATAAGGCTCTCATTGGCTCCAGGCTCCAATCGCAACCGAACTTGATGTGTGCACCCCCAGTCTGCTGACTGTCCCGTATTAATTTCCCATTGCGAATTACATGCGAGTTTGTGACCCCGTAGCGTGAGTGTAGTCGATTCTCCCGTCTCCACATCCCGCACTGGTACGTAAATCAGGTTGCCTGAGTCGTCACCCCACCACTTTGCTGTACTTGGACCGATACTGGGATCGTCAAACGTAAAGTAGATCGATGAATCCGATGCATCAGCGGCAATTGACACGCCCTGGCTCACAAAGTCGGGAGGAATCGTGACCGTTTGAGCCACGTTGACTGACACATCTATGCTCAATGGTATCGACCGCCAAAATGCGCCATCGCGATACACCGAAATCATAAATTGTTCCGGCGTACGCCACGTACCAGCGCTCAGATTACTATTCTCGGCGTAAGGAAGGTGCAGAACGAGAGCCTGACGAAGATTAGACGCATGAAGCCATGGGGTACGGTCCGACGCAGGCACATCTATGCGACTAGCCTCCGCCATCAGGCGCCGCATGGCCCGGACGATGACTGTCCCCTCCTCACCACCATCCGAGACAACAGGAATCGTCCACAAATCGGCATCCCCCACCGCACCGCACGTAATATCCGGTAGGTCAGCCCCTTCAGGCTTGAAGCTTACTTGTGCATCACTCACTGAAAAGACCGATTCGGCGCGACGACTCTCGCAATTTATACCCTCCTCGCAACGCTCCATCAGACGAATCTCACCATTGGCCAGTTCCCCCCAACCTACGCGTAAAACATCAGCTTTTGGAAAATCCGGTGATGTGAGGTCGCGCGTATGAACCAAGTCGGCACTCTCAATATCGATAGATGGATACCCAGATTGGCTTCGGAATAGCTCCACTTTCTGCGGCGCCCGGTCCAGGGCAACGTTGGCCGAGTATAAGTAGAGTGAGGTGTCCGCCTCCGCTACCCCACTGCGGTTTATAAGGCCCCGGTCTATGGAACCATCGGCATACGTAATAGCGATAAACCACTGTGCTCCCGAGAAACCGATGTGGTCCGGGGCCAATGGATCGGGCAAGTCGAAAGCGTTTCCATGCGGAACGGTAATTGGTGGATAGGTTTGACACACCGTATCTACATTACCCAGTGTTCCAATCAATGTGAGTACGGGAACACCGACCGCTTGGATTGGCTGAACGTCTGGCGGCTCAGCCTCTTGTATATATTGACCAGATGATCGGTCCCATCGGTAAGCGCCAGGTACTCCATCGATAGATAGAAGCGTCGAATTGTCCTCCATCCAGTCGAGACTGCGTTTCGTTTGATAGGCAGTGTAGGAGGGAAAGCATGTTTCTCGATTCTTTGACTCCCCTCCATTCATCGGGTCTCGCTTACCTACCAAAGCCCCGTTGTTGAGTACTGGTCCTTCAGTGTCCACTCGATACCACGTACGAAACCGACGCCGAATAGTGTCGTAACCCCACGGATGGGAAGCAAGCCAGGTCCCATCGGAAGGATATTCATCCTCAATGCCCCAAATGGCGGCAGTGCCTTCCGTAAAATGTAACAAGCTGAACGTATGACCGACCTCGTGAATGAACCCATTCCCGCATTCATCGAGCCACATCCCCGACCAACCAGTCCAACCAGCCGCTAGGCCTGCATTATTTATATCGGTGTATTGGCCACTCTCGAGCCGAACCCAGCCCTGTACCATTGAGGTTCCATAGCTGAATGGAGAGTTGTCTCCTTCTGGAGGTAATGTGTACCGCAGTCCGCGGCCCGTATTCGCTAGACTAAGCCGCAAGGCTCCCTGGTGTTTGATGAGATTCCACCGCGTTTCATCGGTAGTAATCGCTAAACGTGCCTCTTCTGACGTCGCCCAACGCGGGCCATCTGCTGTGTTGACCACAATCCGGTCCAATCGCCACGCTGAGGTGTCAACCCAACGTAGGGCGGCCCCCGGTACCCAAGCCGCCATATCACGAGCGACCTTTGGCGCGGGGTGTGGTGGAATGACCTTGTAGTCATCCTCTCCGAACAGAACCATATGTGTTCGTGTCAACGTAAACTCATGCGGCGCCGCGAGCGCTTGGAATTCGTAGTCCAGTACACGCCATTCACTTTGCTCCGAGACTCCAATCCGGAGGCTGATACCGTTACTTATCCAGTGCCAAGGGAGACTCGCACTCCACGCATCGATACTGAAGGGCTCCAATTCGGATGTCGTCAAATCGGCTTCGAGCGGCTTCGGAAGCGCCGCAGGTGGCTGCATCCTCAATACGCCCCTCAAGATACCTGATTCGAATGCAGCCACCCGGACATCCGCTGTACTGGATAATGCAGCGGATGGACTAAATAGCAGCATGGTCTCTCTGCCTGCTGCCAGATCAGGTCCAATACGAGCTTCATTCGCACCCATGATATGCGTTTGTCCGAACTCCAAGTCACCAACTAACTGACCTGCTGGAAGCCCATCGAACCAGGCTAGCGGCTGATCCAGGCTCTCTTCGCAGCCTGCGAACGGATCACCATTCCCGCCAGGAATATTAGTGTCCAAGGATGCCGTACGACTGTCGGCATACGTACCAGTGTCTTGAGGCGTATCCGATGCAGACATATGCGTGTCATTCGGTACTTCGAGGCTGTCCTCAGAGAACGACTCCAACTCCGAAGAACATCCAAGGACGGTGACCACAAAACCGAGACGAAAACACCACCGACGCATGGGGCCTCCTCACAATAAAACAACACGGAAACGTGGTGCACGCTATCATAGAGGTTGAACCTACCGACAACGAAGCACTCGACCCTGGACACGCCTCATAGAGACGGGCCCAAAGTCCCGACTATCAAGCGCTCCATCACGATTATCAGCTAAAACGAACACATGACCCGCTGGCACGGTCGGATGTGAGGGTTCCATCGGAGAATCGCAACGAATATCGTCGCGGATAACGGTGCGTGATAATCGTTGCACTGTCACCATTCGAGTTCCGATCCGCTCCTCCCATACCTCACAGAGACATCGCGTACTCGGGCCAGCGAGACACATGGTGGCCTGTTGTTGCAACTCCCGTTCGGGAGTTTCGCCTTGTCGGCGATACAAGCCCTCATCCGGTTTGATCGTATCCCCTGGAAGACCAACGACCCGCCGAACCACCAAACGGTTCTCATGAAGCATGGTTACGACATGCCCACGTTCGAGCGGTGGAGCCTGTTCCAGTGGGAGAACGACACAATGGCTTTCGCGCTCCAGTGTGGGGTACATAGAACCCGTCGATAGGTACGTGAATGGGCCCTGCGCACAAGAACCTAGGCCAAGCACGAAGTACACCACCCAAGTTCGTCTAATCAGTCGATAGAACACATTGTCTCCGATCGAGTACTTGGCTGCGCCTCATATACACAGGCCAAGATATATGCTGAAGAAGCGTACAAGTCTGCTATTTAGACAGCATATCAGCAGCTTATACACACATCACCTCATCCTTTTGCCATCCCTTTTGTTGAATGACGAGCATGCGGTGCAATGACGATGTACAGTACCCAACCATGTGGCTCCGTATTCCTATAATTGCCACCCTTGTCTTGGGTGGCTGCTCCGACACAGAGCTCAACCTGAATCTGAGTTCGTGTGACGAAATGGCACAGAAATATGTCGAATGCGTCGCCCCAACGGCAGACAAGTACACGCTCAAGCTTCGATGCGAAAAGTACCCTGTTGACTTTGAATCCCTAGAATCATGCGGGGTCGAACCGACATGTCCAGCATTTCAAATCTGTCTCAACGAGTATCGAGAGCATGCTGATCCCCAAAGACGTGAAAAACGCGTGCAGCAGTACGTAAACGCTCGAGACTTAGCAGAATCTGAGGGTCGATTCATGAGCGCTCGTGAATCATGCCGCCTCTTAGCAATGGACCCAGACCCTGGTGCGAATGAAAGTGCAAAATGCGCAGGACTCCCCTCTCGAGCATTCGATGCGTTGCGGGCGAAGCTACGGCTTCTCAGAGACTTACCTCGGTCGCGCTTTGGACACCTCTCGCTATGCGATGAAATCGATATATGGGCTGAAATGGTATCACCCTCGGCAAAAACCGAGGCCGACCTGTTGTGTAGAGAGGCGGAGTTATCCATTGAAACGTTCGAGCTAGTTCAAGAGGTCAAAAAGCGAACCAAAACAGGTGATCTACGTATCCCACCGCACTGCAATGCGGTGGCTAACGCCCTCCTCACCTTGGATACTGAATGGGCAAAACGACTCCACCCGGTAGTGTTAGAAGAATGCTTTGTGAATCTTGGAGGAAAGGTACTGCAACGACGAAAACCGCGAACCTGTCCCGTCGAGGTACGGCGAGCGATCGCGGCAGCCGCTAGGCATGGTGAACAGGTGGTAGGTCCGCTGGCAGCTCTACTCAAGGAAGCAAGGACTGACTGCAAAAAATGAGGCGTCATTCGAAGATATATACGGCCATGAAACTGCTCGCAGTGACCCTGATTGCCCAGTGTGCTATGTGCTGTTCGAGGTCGTTAGAGCCTCGGGAAGCGGCGGCAGTGATCCAAGCCGCGGATCTGCTGACCGTGCATGATGCCGATAGACTAATTGCGCGATTTATCGAACTCCAGCAACGACTCCCTCAGGATATACTGACGCACCAAGACTGCCCATCATTGTTCCGTTGGGATGCGATTGAACCCGAATCGTTGAGTGCGAATGCAATCAAAGACATGGGTTTAGAGGGTACTAATTTTCCTGACCTGACAGCGGTGGCGATACGCCCTATCGAGAGCGCGTCAATGTCAGAAGACGACTCAGAGGCAACCACAGAAAACGATGGCGAAGAAGATGAAGCAGTTGTAGACGAGGCGGACCCTGTTACCGGTACACGGATCTATCTCACTCTAGCACCGCTCTCTAACACAAGCTCGGCCTCATGGCCGGTCATCATCATGAGCACTAACGGATACCAAGTGGTAGCTGCAAATCTTCGAGACTACTTCGCACAACAGCTCATCACGTATGCACCGCCTGCCGACAATTCCGAATTTTGGATGCGTATCGTGAGTGAATTATGGGTGGGCTTGCGACTGGGCATCGCCGATCCTGCAGCAATCGCACAACGACGGAAGGTCATACTGCGGGCCTTGGACCCCTAGTCGTAAGAATCAGGTGTCTAATCTTGTCCCAAAGCTTCATCACTCGAATGGACCAGAGAGCCTAAAATAAACGCTGACGACAGCAGACAACGGAGCCCTGTCGTGGTGCAGTGGCCGAACACGACCGTATTTGCGGTGTCACCGAGGACCATCCCGCTATGGGTGCGATTGCCTCATCGAAGACGAGCATAGCGGACGCTTACACCGAGAGAGCGCAGCGTGCAAAACACCGGCAGAGCTCTACAAAATACGCAAGAATACGAATAGCGTGTGCGGTCTACGTAGGTGATTCAGCGACCTGGTTGGGATCTGAAATGGCGTCGGCCGCGTCTCCTGCATCGCCTAAATATGCACGTGAATGCCGATACCAATCCAAAACCTCCACCGCAACTGTCTTGAGCGCACCGGTGACAGGAACCGCGAGTAAGAAGCCCAGCAGGCCAAGGAGCTCACCGCCGAGGAGCAGTGCGATAATCACGACGACCGGAGACAAACCAACCTTCTCACCAACGATCTTTGGCGTCAGAACCTTACCCTCAAGTACTGCAATACTGCCGAATAGCG
>PKDL01000466.1 GCA_002863065.1 Pseudomonadota bacterium | reverse complement strand
ATGAGGTGTACTTGACCACGCGTATGGTGCCAGAAACCACTGAAGGAATAGATGACCATTGGCGAAAAAATAAGAACAAAAACATTTGTTTGCACCCGACTAATGTCTTGACACCGTAATGTATCAGTGATGCCTTTCCGCGCTCAAAACCGTGAGAGAAGTGTCTACCCTCAATGCATCGCACCATGTCCTTGAAACAACTCCCGACGGTCCTATGGGTCACGATGGCCTTCGTAGGCTGGACGCTCTATTGGGTATGGCCCTGGCCCCTACAACTTGGCTCGTCGGTGCCAACCACGATGCACTGGTGGGACGCGTATCTAAACAGCTGGATCATAGGTGAAGCACGCCATAACCTGACGACAGGCAGCGCCAGTCTGTTTCACTCCCGTGCGATGTTTCCGAGTACCGGCACTCTTGCCTTCTCTGAAAACATGCTATTCCCAGCCGTATTGACCCTACCCTTCGGTGGTACTAACCCGCTCTTAGTTCATAATGCCGTGATACTCATCTCACAGATTGCAACTGCCGTCTGCATGTGGCTATGGCTCCGAAAGAGAGGTCTTCACATACTACCGGCGGTATTCGGATCCCTCCTATTTGCGTATGCCCCATTTCGATTGGCAACAATCGTGAAGCTTCAGCTGGTGGCAGCCATGTTCATACCGCTGTTCTTATTAGCGCTGGAACAGTTTTTGGAAAAACCGTCTACGAAGCGAACTGCGTCGCTAGTCATTGTCGCACTTGCCCAGCTGGGTACGTGCCTGTACTACGCCGTGTACCTACTACTAGTCATTGGTCCGGTCGCTGTATTGGGTCTTTTACGGGCGCGCAAAACGTTTGCCCACCGGCATAGTGCTCTACAGCTTCTTGGAGGAGTGGGGATACTTATCACCATAGCGTGGCTCGTATTTTCACCATACGTCAGCATAAAGGAGGATATGGGTCTCCATCGCAAAGACCGGGAGCGCATTCATACATCAGGAAAAGTAGAGGATATTTGGACAACGAGTCCCCTGAACGCTGTAGATGACAATCGTGTCGCTACGGTGGAGAAAGGTAATACCCGAGAACAAGTTGGATACCCGGGACTCGTACTGCTGCTGATGAGCATATGCGGAGTCATACTGCTGATCCAGCGAGGTAATACAATTGACAGAGGGCCGTTTGGCGCAGGCTTTCATCTATACCTAATCATCGTAGGCATGACGTTTTTTTTCGGCAGCGGACCCGACGCGCCCTTCGGCGGAGAGAGTAGTCCGTACACGCTCTTGGTCGAATGGATACCAGCCCTTGATGGACTGCGCTATTCAGTTCGATTCATGGTGTTCGTGGCCTTCGGTTTGTCGTACTTCGCATCTCATGCCTTGCATATTTTTGTGGAGCATCTCCCACGGCCTGCCGCGGTCGCCATGGCCTGTTTCGCGATATCCGTAGGTGCGTATGAAATAAGAACATCGCCCCTTCCCCTATCTCACCTTGAACAAAACGACTCGCTCAATATTGCGTTGGCACGTGGCAACGGCGCCGTGCTTTCTTTGCCAATACGAGAACGCCACAGAAAACGGATTATGAAGAACTTTGGGTCTTTGATTCACGGGCGCCCAACAATCAATGGCTACACAGGGTTCGAACCCCCTTTCTTATCGTTCATCCAGGATTTGGCGCGCGATTTTCCGTCAAAAGGCTCCCAACAAGTGCTCAATACGCTTGGAATCACCACGGTCGTCATGTCGGCAGGAAGCAGCCAAGCGAAGCGTGCCAGTCGCGAAATATGGCTCGATAGAGCACAGGAAATAGATGGCTTGGCGATATTCGATGTGAAGGGCGCGGATACGACGCGAGCTGCAGCACTAAAGGATACGCTTCAGTCGTTCCAACCGCCAGAGCTGCCAACCGAAAGATTGGTCCCGAAAGAGCATTTCAAAATCGTGTCTAAATACCGGGCTAATACGTTGAGTCGCATGTTGGATGGCGATCCGACGACCCGGTGGTCTCCACGTCAAAAGCAACGCTACGGACGTCGGTGGTTCGAGTTACGTTTCAAGGAGCCAATGGA
Source organism: Pseudomonadota bacterium (assembly GCA_002863065.1). Taxonomy (GTDB): domain Bacteria; phylum Myxococcota_A; class UBA9042. The sequence goes on along the minus strand of PKDL01000466.1, from coordinate 3,810 downwards.
CCTCTGTGCAATCTGGATAGATGCCACGCACTTTCCAACAGATATACCCCGTGGCTACCGCATCCTTGGACGGGCTGCTGGCGACACGAAGTGGCGACTGATGACAGAAGATGTTGGCTACCTACCTGTTGGACATCTGGCGGTAGCGCCTTCAAAATCATTACATCGCTTCGCATTCCCCGCGGCGAAGTTGGAAGCGCTGCGGTTCGTGAGTATGGGCCGAAGCCATTACCACTGGTTGTCAGTCGGGGAATTGCACATCGAACGTGCACCGTAGCGCGTGCCTAATACGCTCGTCACAAGACGTCACGGCTGTTTGAGGGAGCTCGGTGCAACGCCGTAAGTGTGCACCGTATCACGCCATTGCGGCGCCTTCATTTGAGGAAAATAATGAAAGGAAAAACAAAAAAAGCCAGCGCGCTGCGCTGGCTTTATTGGTCGCGGGGGCCGGATTTGAACCGACGACCTTCGGGTTATGAGCCCGACGAGCTGCCTGACTGCTCCACCCCGCAATACCTCGTGAACACGATGGCCGTAGCCAAATAACCCTAATGCTCACGCTATGTTTTACGCTCTCTACCAGGCAAACCCGGCAGCGTGGAGTGCGTTTGTACGGGAGGTACCCAGGGGTGTCAAGTTGAATGGACGGAAAACGCCGCCTCCTAGAACGACCGAAAGAACGCCATCGTCTCCACTGAGAAGTAATCAAACGGGATTTGATGACCAAACTCCTCTGAGTATAAGCACCACCGTACTGGCTGATTACACCCCGAATACTCGATGCAGAGCTCTGGTGAACCATCACTAGTCGCTATCCCGAGATCGCTCGTACCGGCACTACAACTCAGTTCCTCCAACCAGAAATTCAAGTACGCTTCCCCTAAGCTGATAGGGAAATACGCATCCTGCAATCCATGCATTGGCCAGACGGCCACGTCTCCCACACATGATACTGGCGGGCTCGTCAGATAATAAATCCCATTCGCGGCAACCGGTACTGCCGCCCGAAACACATCGCCGAGCAGGCAGGCTTGCACATTCGTATAATCGCCGCCCCAGGACTGTCCGGTCACAAAAACACGATTTTTGTCTATGCAATAGTTTTCAAACATGTAGGCAAGCATGGCTTCGATAAATACGTTGTCATCCAAACCGGCCGCATTCGATAGCGCCGCCCCAGGACCCAGCTGCCAGCCAACAGCGTCCCCCCAACTCCCCCAGTTCCTTAAAAGTGCGTCTGGATAGACGAAGATTTCATTGGCCTTCGACTCTACTGGTGGCTCTTCCAAGCCCAAGTAGCCTTGCATTGGTTTCCCCGCATAGTCTCGCCCATGCAACCCCACTATAAGACGATGTAGCGTCATTGGCTCATACTCTTGAGGTCGCGATAAATAGAACTGCCGCTGCACTGTGCTCCCACCTTCGTTCATTTGTAGCTGTACGTATGAGTCATCTTGATCCTTCGCGATAAGTCCACATCCAGCCGACGCTGAACTCGGCTCCGTCGTGCCGTCACCTACAACCACTCCTGCATCGAATCTCCCTGAGGTATCACCGACCGACTTCGTGTCTGAGGCGACGGTATCGGACGAATCCATCTGCATGCGCGCTGTATCGGACGATACATGGCTATCGAGTTCGCCCCCGATGATACTGGCGCCAGCATCCATTGATGAATCAGCTGCATGCAACGCATCCGCGGGCGGAGCTACTCCCACATTCAGCTCACTAGACGAAACGCAGCCTGAGCACCCAAAGATAGTCCAGACGCACACGAATAGCTGCACTGCAGTAGGCCGAATGGAGGGGGCTTGCATGTAGTATCTTTACGTCTGCGAATCGGCCTCGTCAATCTGTCAGCACATTTGTCGTTGGAACGAATGTCAGACTGGTGGTATGTGCCTCGCATGAGTGTGAGTACCCGGTTTGAAGGGATGGAACGGCTACTCGGGGTCGAGGCTGCTAACATGGTGGGCTCATCGCACGTGTGTATTGTCGGTATCGGTGGCGTTGGTTCATGGACCGCCGAAGCACTCGCTCGGAGCGGTATTGGTGCAATCACATTAGTCGACTTGGATGACGTGTGCGTCAGTAATACCAATCGGCAAATTCACGCGCTCCAATCAACAGTTGGACAATTCAAAGTGGATGTCATGGCCGCGCGGATCCGCGAGATAAACCCCAATTGCACCGTACACACCATCTGCGATTTTTTCCGTGCGACGAACGCAGACGACATGCTCGACCGTGGCTTTGATGTGGTGGTGGACGCCATCGATTCCTTTCGTGAAAAAGCCATCATGGTGGACGGCTGTCGCGCTAGGAATATCCCGATTGTAGTGATCGGTGGCTCGGGAGGACGAGTGGATCCCACTGCAATCCAATTGACCGACCTGAACAAAACAAAAAACGATCCCCTTCTACGTCGAGTGCGTAAACAGCTCCGCCAAAAACATCACTTCCCACGCGGGCGAAAACCCTGGGGTATCCCCGCGGTCTGGTGCAATGAGATGCCTGTTTACCCACAGTCAGACGGTACGGTCTGCCGAGTACCAGAAGGTGACAATGTTCCCGGGCGCTTAGATTGCGCGACCGGTTATGGAGCCGCTAGCTTCGTAACTGGTACAGCGGGCTTCTTTGCCGCCTCTGCCGCAATCAGGCTACTCACCCAAGGCACCGGTGATGACGCGGCCGCCCTGCCCTAGCTCTCACCGCGGTGATCGCGTTGAAGACTCGGCACCCATGCAGTACTACGGCCCGCGAGCGTTATCACCTCAATAACTTCCCCGTCCTCGGTCACAGCGTCGGTAGGTTTGCCCCAGCGACGATGAAACATCCAATGCGACGGGAATCGTTCTTTGTCAGCGTCCACCGATACTGCAAGGCGCACAATCTCACCCAAGTGCTTTCGCACTAATGCACACTCTGCATCGCTCAATTGGTGGGCTCTAATTCTCGGATCGAGACGTGCGGCATAGCAGACCTCATCTGCTATCCAGTTGCCGACACCAGCGGCAAATTGCTGGTTCAATAACACCGCCTTCAATGGCGACTTTCGCCGCCGTATTAGCGCAGCGAACTCGCTCGTGGAAGGCATCGCCGTATACGGGTCAAAGCCGAGTCGCGAAATAGGTGTTTCATTCTGTGGATCGTGACGTAACCGAATACGCCCAAGCCGCCGCTTATTTGTCATCACGAGCTCGGCTCCAGTCTCAAACGTCAGGCGAATCTTAGGAAAACGCGGCGGCCATCCCCCTTCACCTCGTTTTGGCGTCGATGCAAGCTCGAGGGGGTCCTGATCTGTCGTACGGAAAGCCCCCGTCATGCCAAAGTGGAATAGTGGCCATGGTCGACGGTCCAACTCCATCCACAGTTGCTTGCCATGGCGCTTTACAGCCAGCACGCGCGCACCTAACAGGGCATCATTGAACGGCTCAGGCCCTCCCTCAAATACGATATCATCTGTGTCGCACCACACGGCGGTGATCTTCTGACCCTCTGCGACTGCGGCGGCGACTTTCCGCCCATATTCCACCTCTGCGAGTTCCGGCATCGACGTCTCCTCATCCTGGACTGCGGTGCGCGAATCAAAACCGCTTCGCGCTCTTCCCAGGGGATGCAATGAACTCGCCCCAAATGCAATCCGGGGCGATAGGACCGTCCATTATCTCGCTGGTCATTGTTCTGGATTGCTCGCTTATTCGCTCGATTGTTACAAGTTAGAACGTCGCTGCATACGGCCAGGTACACCTGCACAGTAATTCAACACTAGAAACCAACCCCTCGAAAGGCTTAGCATATCGGCGGCTC
>PKDL01000084.1 GCA_002863065.1 Pseudomonadota bacterium | reverse complement strand
AGGTCGACGTCGAGGCGGAGGAGTTTATCGGCACCTTCCACCGGCTCTGCGGCCAGTACAACCCCCACTTTGAGTTGGACTTTCATGAAATCATCAAATGTGATGATGCCGGTTGAGGTGCTGTTGCTGGTACTTATTACCGGAGCTTTCGGTGCAGCTTTTGCTTGCTTCTCCACAGACTCGAATTCCGGGACGTCGTACTTGGGAAATAGTGGGTCCCCTTTTTGGACTGAAGCCCCCACTCGAATTCCATCGTCGGATGCACCAACTCGGGATAGAAGATCAGTCATTGTGTTCGGCATGACGGGTTGTAGCCAGTAGGCCACCTCTCGTATACCCCAGAGCACGACATGCATTATCGATCCCGCACGGACAGGGTCGGTTTTGACAACCTTGAACGGCACCGTTTCATTGACATATTTGTTGAGTCGTCTAACGACTTCCATGCATGAACCAACGGCTTGCTGAACCTGAACAGCGTCGATATGGCGTCGGACCTTATCACCTAGTGAGCCGATGAGGTGTCTAACCTCATCATCTTGTGCTGAATCGGGCGAAGCATACTCTGGAACGACAGCTCCCAACCGTTTTTCTACGATATTCAGGGTGCGGTTCACTAAGTTCCCCAGGTCGTTCGCAAGCTCAGAATTATTCCGTGTGACGAGGCCAAACTCGCTGAAGTTTGCATCGGAGCCAACGGACATGTCTCGCGCGAGGTAATAGCGAAAGACCTCTACTCCGTACGTATCTTTCAAGGACATCGGATTGACGACGTTGCCTTTTGATTTACTCATCTTGCTACCATCGATAAGCCACCATCCGTGCGCTACCAGTCCCTTGGGGAGAGGTATATCCAGGGCAAGCAGCATGGTCGTCCAGTAGACGCAATGGGTTGTTAGGATGTCTTTACCGAGTAGGTGCAGGCTCTCACTCCACCATTGTTGCCAGTCTTGTTCGGCGTGCTCTGGGTCCGGATGATAGCCGATACCCGTGAGGTAGTTCAGGAGTGCATCGAACCATACGTAGGTCACGTAGTCTGTGTCGAAAGGGATCTCAATTCCCCAGGACAGTCGGTTTTTGGGCCGTGAAATGCACAAGTCTTCTAACGGCTGGCGCAGAAATCCGAGGACCTCGTTTTTTCGATGATTTGGTCGGATGAAATCCGGGTTCTCTTCGATGTGTTTCAGCAGCGGCTCTTGGTAGTTCGACATCTTAAAGAAGTAATTCTTTTCTTCGATCCACTCGACGGGATTACCGCTGAGGGGACACTTGCCATCCACAAGGTCCTTCTCGGTCCAGAAGCGTTCTTCGGATACGGAATACCAACCACCGTATTCTTTGGCGTAAATGAGTCCGGCGTCGTAGAGCTGTTGCAGTGCCGCCTGAACCACCTCGCGGTGTCCGGACTCTGTCGTGCGGATGAATCGGTTATTTTCGACATATAGAGTGGGCCAGAGTTCCTTGAAGGACCGGTGCATTTCATCGACGTGAACCTGCGGGGAGACTCCGCGTTTTTCCGCCGCAAGCTGGACTTTGCGCCCATGCTCGTCTGTACCTGTAAGGAAGAACGTATCGTGGCCAGCGAGCTTGCTCCATCGCGCGAGAGAGTCGGCAAGAATCGTCGTGTAGGCGTGACCGATATGGGGTCGATCGTTGACGTAATAGATGGGTGTCGTGAAATACCTGTGCGTCACCTGAGAATCCCCCAAAATAGCTCATTCAAAATTGGTCGACCCCAACCCAAAAATACAAATCCCAGGGTGAGAGCGAGTGCAGTCAACATGGTGAGGAGTGTTGCTGCACCCCGCATCAGGCCGCCAAGGATGGGCACGACACCGAGCACTGTCAACGCCGGTTCGAGAAGTACCATCAAACCTATCCATAAAATCGTGGCTCCAACGCCTCTTACCCACCAAGCGCGTCGCTCCCGGCGATTTCCAATCCGCTCGGACAAGCCATCTCTACCACCCAGTCCAAGAATTAGCTGTCCATGCCAGGGGCGTAGTTCATCTTGCCAGGATTTACCAAAGGCGGTGACCAGATCACCAGCGCGGAGTACTTCGAATGACATGCGGCGGGTTCCTATGGAGTCCTGATCGATGCACGTGGTAGTAGTATCCATGTACACCCACTGTTCATCGATGGACTTCGCGCCGATGACGGTACCTGGCGCAGGGGCTACAACGTGACCGCCCAACACCTCAGGAACGGCAGTAAGCTCTCTACCTGCCACCGACAGTCCTGCTCCCACGGAGCGCAGTGGGCGGAGATCATCGGGGCTCTTTTCGTTTATGAGTTCTGGGCGATAATCGACCCATTTCGCTACCAACGGTGGCTCCACATCTTGCTTTTCGGTTGTGCCCTGCTGCCACACATCATCACTTGGCGCGACTTCTACCACCGTACACACTTGTACCCGCCGCACTACGAATGCTGCTTTCGCATTGGGGAGTAATGGGTCGTTTGCGGGCTTTTTTACTTCTAGACGTCCAGTCACCGTGGCTGCTGCACCGTCTGAAACGGGCGTATCATTCAGATGAGGGGCTGCCGTAATCATGTCGGCGATATCGATGTGTTGATCTGCCCAAATCAGAACAAAAAAACCTGCAAGGCTAATCGCGCTGCCCAATACGAGGCTCGCGACCAGCTTGATCAGGGTGCCTCCCAGTCTTTCAAATATGTCTGGTGCTGCGGGTGGCGGCGAGTTTTGATCCGATGACATGCGCGTGAGAGTATCCGACGTATCCCATTACGTGAATTTAGGCACTATTCGGAGTTGCCGTCCATTATCATCGGGCAAAGTGGAATGCCCAGTGTCCGATATGGAATGCCGAGGCTGGTGAAGTAATAACTGGATAAAGCTTATTGTGTATACCGGGTGAGTTACCTGGGATCTGTTCTACGCGAACAGACTGCCGCAATTGGTAAATTTACATCCTGGCTAAACCGGCTGCTGGGGGGCGAATTGCCCAGCGATTATGCGAGCCAGCAGCCAATTGGCTGAAATGATGAACGCTTTGGTCTTGACGGCTTCAACCCGGTGGTGCTAGCAATGCCCCCGCTCAAATATGGATACGCCTCTTTGAGCCATAGGCCCCCGTAGCTCAGATGGATAGAGCTGGGGATTCCTAATCCCTGTATGCCACAGGTTCGACTCCTGTCGGGGGCGCCACTTATGCCTGGTTTACCGGGTTAGGAAAATGAACGAGGACTCAAGTTACCATCGGTCGATAGGACGGCCTGCGGGGCTCGAGTCGAATAACCGTGGCCAAGCAAAACGCGGGAGACTTTCGTTGAATAGATCGGAACTCATCGAAGCTGTAGCGGCAGGTGCGAATCTGCCAAAGAAACAAGCTGAAATCGCAGTAAATACAATTTTTGATTCAATGACTGACGCGCTTATTCGTGGCGAGCGAGTTGAGATTCGCGGGTTTGGCTCGTTTACGAATCGACATTATGGCTCATACACCGGGCGGAACCCTAAGACAGGTGATCCGGTGGAGGTCCCGCCCAAGCGTCTTCCGTTCTTCAAGGTCGGGAAAGATCTACGCGACCGGGTCAACGAGAGTTAGCTCGATACCACTCGCTCTATAGCCCGCCTGTAGGATAGACGTTAGGTACAAGGCCGCCGCGCAAAGTTCCGCCGACACGGCGTATGAGCTCTCGGGTTTGTGCTTGATTCCGCGATACCAAACTCGCGATGTCAAATGTTCGTGCATCAGTCCGTTTGGTGTAGCCTAATGGTATGCGTTACTGTCGTACCTGCGATTACGCCGAGCCTACAACGTCCGCCGTATGCCCTAAATGCGGTGCTGCGTTATCCACGATGCCTCTCGTTGCGCTCGCTCCAGTAGTTGACAAGACCTTGGTTCACCAGTGGACGCCAGAAGAGCTCGATGCATTGGAAAAATCCGTCTATGAGTCGATGAGTGCTGCGCCAGTGGCCCCGCGAGAAGATAATCTGATTACGCCTGAGCTGGGATCGTTCCGACATCGGCGCACTGACCCATTGATTCCGCGCCAACTCCCAAACGTTCGAATTGATTGGGAGCCTCTGCAGCAGAGTCCAAAGGCGTCCGTATCAGTCGTACAGGAAATGCGGGAAGGTGAACTGGCGGCGACTGAGTTGGACGTCGAGCCCCTGGCATCATTCCAAGACGATTACCAAGCGACCGATACAAATGTACCGTCTGAGGACGGTGAACCGAAGACACAGAACCTTCCTAATTCTACAGTAGCTTCTCTTGGCCATAGACGGGCCACACCGCATGAGACAATCACTGGCCGAAGCGCTCTTGAGGGTCTGCTACCGGAGCTACCACTACATACCGAAGAGTTGGCGACACTTTTAGGCCCTCCGCCGAGAACACTCATTGCTGTGTTTAATTACATTGCGCGGGTCAGAGAATTCCGTCGCCAACGTGCTCTAATCTCCGGCACCCTTCATAATCGCCGCCAAATTCTATCCAATGAAGCAGACAAAATAGCCTTGAACTCTGGTCGGCTGATATGGGGCACGGGCACGGTTGACGATCCTGATTTGTTAGCAAAGATGTCGCGTATAGCGGACCTTCAACATACGATTGAAGCCACAAAGCGCACTGCTGAGAGGCTATCAGCTGATTGGGATATCGATCACCAGAAGCTAGTAGCCGCAATCGGTAATGACAGTGTGGTACCGTCGGCGCATCCGTCTCAGACCGAACAGTTAGAACGGGAACTGGTGCAGCGAAAGGCGGCATTTGAGGCGACATATTCGGCGCTTTGTGAGGATCTTCGGAGCGTTGAGCTGGAACGTACAACGCTTCAAGAGGGAGTAGCTGAGCCCTTGCGACGACTCGGTGCCCATGCGCTTGAGACCGGTTCAGCCCGTACCCTATTGGCCGATTGGCAGCGAGTTCAGTCATGTCTTCAATTTGATGATGAACTAGTGCAGCAGCTTGCTCGTGTCGAATCGACCGTTGATAGTAGAAGCCTGAACATTGGAAGATGGGTAAAGAACGCGTGTATCGGCGGTGGGATTATCACCACAATAATAGGAGTCGTGCTGTGGTTGGTAGGGTAGCAGGACTCAGACAATTCGTTTGTTACCTGGCGCTCATTTGCATTGCGCTGACTACTATTCCTGTGGCTGAAGCGCAATCACCGTACATTGCAGCCTTACGGTCTAGGCCGTTGGTGGAAGGTCTCGGGTTTGAGGGTGCTCTGACGGTATTTGACGAAATCAAACGAATGCACCGTAAGCTGGGTAAACCGACGGTACGCGCTGACTTATACTACCGCTACGAAGGTAGCGGATATGTTCTGGAAGTTTTTGGGCGTTACGAAGAAGGACGATTTGAGGTCGCAAAGATCCACTATTCAGACGACGAAGAACGACGAATAAGAACCGACACCGGCTTTCGCCTCGGTGATCCTATCTCTCGAGTCCTGGAGCATCACGGTACGCCAGATTCCGTAGAAGACGGTGCATATATTTGGGACTCAAAAGGGGTGACGTATCACATCGGACCAAGCGGGACTGTGAACGGAATCACTGTATTCCGACCAAAAACGCGCGGTGATACACCTCGTCTACCTTCGGTGGCTAAGCCCTATCGATCGCGTCCTGCAGCGGTACGCGATGGCACGCCACCGGTAATGACGCTGGCGGATATCCAGTTATCCATCCCGCTGGGCGGATGGCAAGTCACCACTCCAGTTACAGAATCTGGCGCAGTGTTTGTTTCAAAAGATGAGGTGGCCACCATCGACATATCCACTTGTGTCAACTGCGAGCAGGTGATTATTGATGCAGCTCGTGATCGTGAGGAACGATTGGGAGTTAATCTACTCAAGAAAGAACAGCGACAAATCCGGGGAAAAGATGCGAGGGATTTTGGGGTC
>PKDL01000086.1 GCA_002863065.1 Pseudomonadota bacterium | reverse complement strand
TGCCGCGATGGTAGAGGAAGCACTTGCCTATGTCTCTGCAGTCTTTTTAGGCGGAGAACCCTTCAGCGCACTATTTGAGGCAACGGACCGAAAGATGAGTCCCGAGCTAGCCATGTTTTATGGTTTAGACGGAGCCTCCGGCGAAGCTGGGGTGAACGTCGCAGGTACACCCTACGACGCCGGCATCTTGGGTTTAGGAGCAGTGCTGATGGCGCACGCATTTCCCACTGGGTCGTCTCCAGTGCATCGTGGGGCGCTCGTACGAGAGCAGCTGCTTTGCCAAGAACTGACACCGCCCCCACCTGGGTTGGTGGCCCAAGTTCCGCCGGTTGAACCCGGAACGACCACTCGACAGCGCTTTGAGGTGCATATGTCGGTACAGCCATGCCTTGATTGTCATCGGCTGACGGACCCTATTGGTTTCGCGTTCGAGCATTTCGATGGCGTAGGCCGTTACCGTGAAACGGAAGGGGGATTGCCTATCGACGATTCGGCCGAAATATTCGCCACTGATACAATAAACGGCCCATACGACGGCGCAAAGCCGCTGACGACTGCTTTGGGGGGCAGCGACGAAGTACGGTCATGCTTTGTCGAACAGTGGTTCCGATATGGTTATGGACGCTCACCGGGAGCGAACTTGCTCTGCCTTCAGGATGCTCTGGAGACGGAATTTACCAGCGGCGGGACTACCTTCGCTTCGTTAATTCAGGCGTTGGTACTTTCGTCACACTTTACAATGCGAAGTGATGCACCGACAGCGGCACCTCTTCCGGAGGTGCCGGACACTCCAGAGTCTGTTGATGGCGGGAGTGGCTTGGATTCCGGCGAAGCAGACGATGAAACGGACGGTACGCCCGGCGGGGTGCCACTTGGCGATCCTGACTTTCTCGTCAATGTGGCCCTGGACAGTCAGTGGAGCGGTGGATATTGCTCGACCGCAACGGTCGAAAATATCGGTGATGGGCCAGGTACATGGTCGACAGAACTTGAGGTGAATGGCGTACTCACTCAGGTGTGGAACGCGGAGTTTACTGTCGTCGAGACGGACGTAGAAGCGAACAGTTCCACAGTGAACTTCAGTGGGGTGGTGTGGAACCAATCTTTGGCGCCAAATCAGACGACAGGTTTCGGCTTCTGTGCCGATATGGATGCTTCGGCGGCCCCACCGAATGGTGATATTGCACCCAACGCTTCTATACAAGTGGAGTGGACTGTCGAAATAACGTCGGAATGGGACTCGGGCTTCTGTAATAAGGTGACGGTTACGAGTCTGGATGAGAGCGCAGGAACATGGTCCATTACACTTGTTCTGCCGGGCCCAATTTCGAACATTTGGGATGCGAAGGCGACGCAGGTGCCCGGTGAATCGGGTGCGGGAGTGACCTATGACTTTGTAGGGTTAGGTTACAACGCGGTCTTGCCAGCGATGTCTACTGTGTCGTTTGGGTACTGCGGAATGAAGTAGTGGTCACCGTCCTGGTGGATGAGCCTGTGCAATATAAGAAGTAATAATCCGTTCTAGTGGGTTGAAATATCGTCATGGGTACGACATCAGGGCCAACCATGACTGAAACAATTCCATCTTCTGCAGGGGAGGGCCAACGTGATGAGGAGACACTCGAAGAGCTAGTGCTCGAGTTCGGTGGAACCTTTGGAAATCTGACGTTGATCCTCAGCTTGCCCCTCATCACCCTCTACTTCTACTTTTGCTGGCGCTTCAACGGTGGGGATGTACTTCCAGGAGCGGCAGCTGACTGGTCGGGTTTTCTTGAGGGGATTGCTCCGACCTGGAAAGCAGCAGCTATGTTTATCGGCTGGTTTGTATTCCAAGGAGTCTTACAGCAGTGGGCGCCCGGAACCCTTACTCCTGGCACCGACTTGGAGGATGGTCGGCGGTTGATGTACCAGACGAATGGTCCCAGTTCCTTCATCATCAGTCTAGCTGTGGTATTTGGGCTGCATTTGAGCGGCATCTTTCCCTTGCGTACGTGGATTGATGAGCTGGGTGCATTGATAAGCGTTGGAATCCTCTTTTGTTATGTGTTTGCTGGATTCATGTACTGGTGGGGAAAACGGACCGATCCTCGGCATCTGACGGGGTCTTTTTTTCGCGATTACTTCATGGGAGCCGGCCACAATCCACGCTTTCCTTCAGACGGTCTTTTCGACTTCAAGTTCTTCTGTGAGGCCCGTCCAGGTCTCATTCTATGGTTGGTGTTGAATGTAGCGTTCATGTCGGTGCAGTACGAGCGGTACGGTTTCGTGAGTTGGGCGATGATTCTCTCCGCTGCGTTTCAAATGTATTACGTTGTGGACTACTTCATCAATGAAGCCGCCGTGTTGACAACGATGGATATCAAACATGAGAACTTCGGTTTCATGTTGGTCTTCGGTGACTTAGCATGGGTGCCATTTACCTATACGCTGCAAGCAGCATATTTGGTCGATCATGTGCATGAGCTGCCTATGTGGGCTGCCGTCCTGACGGTAGCTCTGCAAGTACTCGGACTTTACATCTTCCGGGTGGTCAACTTGCAAAAGCATACCTTCCGCAGTGACCCTGAGAATGCACGCATTTGGGGCAAGCCCGTGGAGTACATATCGACTGCACGAGGAAGCAAATTGCTCGTTAGTGGTTTTTGGGGATGGTCCCGTCATTTCAACTACGTTGGCGATATTCTTATGGCGATAAGCTGGTCTCTGCCCGCATTATTTGATTCTGCTTTGCCATGGTTCTACCCGGTGTATTTCGCAATTTTGCTTCTTCACCGTGAGCGTCGTGATAATTATTTTTGCAGCAAGAAGTATGGGCAAGATTGGGAGCAGTACTGCGCCCGGGTGCCTTGGCGTATCATTCCTGGCGTCTACTGATTAGCTAGGTGCGTGTGTGGCGGTGGTCACAGCAGGGACTCATGCATTCCGGTTGGTAGTCACGTCGATACATACGGTGCCAGGGGTGGAATCGAAGTGGTTGTATCATTGGGGCGTTCGGTAACCAGCCAGCAAGTTTGTCGAGCGATGGTGCAGCATCATGGGCTTGCTCAGTTTGTTGCCGCCGATGCAGTGGGCCCGCAGATACAGTCTCTCTTAGACCAGCGTACATGTATTCAACTCGATCCATTGTCTGTGATCGGTACCAATGCGGACCTGGTGGTTCTGGCTCGTATAAAAAACGCGAAGATTGGGGATGTATACCGCCATCTACTTCCTCACCATGCATTCGAGCACTTTGCCAAGGAACGCTGTCTTCTGCCTGCTCGTGCGTTCCCACACTACCGAAAGCAGGCAGTTGAAACCCCTTGGTGGCGGCATTCCGAGCGGATGAAACGTCTGCCAGCATCCGTACTAGACGCGGTGGAGTCAGAAATTCGCGAGAGAGGGCCGCTAACGGCGCGTGAGCTTACCGACCACGGGGGGGTTGAACCTCTCAACTGGAATGGGTGGAAAAGTACTTCGAAGGCAACATCTCTCGCCCTGGAAATACTTTGGGTGCGGTGCCGTATCGTCGTGACTGAACGTACACCGGCGGGCAAGCGTTACGACATTCCAGAGCGCGCGCTGCCGGCGATTAGTGAACAGATACCAGAACAGGAATTTTTTGAGTGGGCGGTTGAGCAGCGTGTTCACGCAGCTGGCATGCTCGCGGAAGCAGGAGGGCCCCATTGGTCCATGCTACGCGATGCTCGACGCAATGGACTGGCCGATACGCTTGTAGCCAAGGGTCGGTTAGAAAAAGTACGTATAGAGGGACGACGTCGAAGTTACTACATCCAGCCAGGCTTCTTCGACCAACATTGCGCGGATGCAGATGATGAAATTCGTGTGATAGGGCCCTTAGATTCTCTTATCTGGGATCGGAACCTTATCCGGTATGCGTTTGGATTTGACTACGTCTGGGAGGTGTACAAACCGGTCCAGAAACGGCAGTTTGGGTGGTACGTTTGCCCGCTACTTCATCGGGGGAAGTTCGTTGGTCGTATCGATGCATATGTTGAGTGCTCGGCCACATCGAAACAGTTGGTGGTACGGCAGGTGTGGCCAGAGCCCAATCGCCCACTGGATAAAAACGCTCTGGACCGGGCCCTACATCGCCATGCGAATGCACTTGGTGTGACTTCTGTCGAGTGGAAGAAGTAGCTGCTCAGCGCCGACTACTACGGAACGAAGACGCGTATGTTGATTGAGAATATATTGTCCGACTTGTTCTCTACGTTCTGGGCGAACCCAAAATCAGCAGCAACAATACGACTAATGTAGCCGATACCACCAGTGACATACTGGCGGCCAACGACCTGGTCATACTGAAATCCCACTCGTAGAGGTACCCGGCCCCCGATCGCGTATTCGATGCCGGCATTGAGTTGCGCTTCTGTGGCAGCCTTTGTTTCAAAATCAAGTACAGCGTCGAAACCGATAAGCAACGACTCATAGTAGAAGCTGGTACCTAAACCCATGGTGCGTCGAGCCTCGGATAGCTCGGTCTCGATGAGATTATGACCCACGGCACCGAGTCTAAACATTCCTTTGTAGGTGAACAGTAAGCCTGCATCCAGCGTGAAAGCACTGGCGTTTCCGCTCGGCCCAATGTTTAGGTCGAGGTATCTGCCGCCAACACCGGCGTGAATTGACCAATCCTGACCACGATATCCGGACGCTAAACCGAAGCGGACGTTGTGTCCTGTGCGGTCAACATCACTGAAGTATTCGCTGCCATGGATGTAGTTATAAGCGATTCCGGCAGCGATAGATCCGTTGGTAGCACTATCCACAATTCCCACTGAGGCGACATGGGCATCGAGCGACTGGCTGTATGTGTATCCGGTCTCTACTGCGTAGCTCATGAACTGATGCATCCCAGCCGGATTGAAATACAACGCCGCTGGCCCCGATGCAGAGCTGCGAACAGAGTCTGCGACTCCAAGGCTATTCGCACTCGCCCCTTCTTCCCGGCCCGTGACCGGCCCGGCGACCGCCACAGTGGTGAACGTCAAAACGAGAATGATGGAGGCAGTGCGCAATACCTGACATGACTGGTGGAGCTGCTGCTTATATGCTGCGATGCTCGGATTCATTTTGTGGCCTCCTCCAGCTATGCCGCTGACCGTCAAAGCCAAGGACATCTGGAAAAGCTAAGAGTGTCCGCCGAGTTCCGTTACCTGAAAGCACATGGCCTTCTCCCCTAGGTTTCGTACCAGGCGTCGCGAGACTATGGGCCGACTGCCCGGCGGTCAATAAATCGGCCTCCAGGCAGCCATTTAGCCTCTTTGTCTCTACCTTCACGGCTCGACCAGTTCTCAAAATCGCTACCTAATACTTTTCAGAGTCAGCTGATGTCACTCTGTGTTGTATCAGTTTGTTGGATTGCAGCGGGCCCGTGCTCTAGCCTGGCTGATTGACGGGTGCGACGTATTTGGGAAGTGGCAATGGCAATTTGTCATGGCTCTTGTCGCGTGCGTGTGTACGGTGAAGGGTGTCAGGTGGGCCTTCGCAGGAACTGGGTCATTGGTCGATGGACGATACGCTCTCTCTCAATCTCAGCGGCCTACATATGACTAGGTATAATGAAACCGAAAAACGGCGGCTTATGAACGGATCCTCTGGTACGAGCCTAATCGGTCCTCAAGCCGATGTTCGTGGTCGAGAAAAGGGGCGGCTCTTACGCGAATACGGTGGTGGCCGCCATTGGTCTATTTTCGGAGACGGTTGAGGCGTGGAACAACAGTTGTGGGTGATGCTAGCTTTCCCGACGTTGGTGCCACTAAAGCCGTCACCGAGTGATTGGTGCGATGGTCCGTCTGATTTCAGGCTGTCGCTCCTTCGGGTACCGTTTCACTGCAGCCTCGAAGCGTGTGCCCATTTCCGCATGTCTTTTTTGGGCCTCGTCA
>PKDL01000218.1 GCA_002863065.1 Pseudomonadota bacterium | reverse complement strand
TGAAACGATGGATGGAAACACGGCCGCTTGGAGCGTGTTTCTTGGACCCACACCTCTCAAGGTATTGGACCAGCTAGGGGCAGTCGTCGGCCGCCCAGCAAGGCCTCCTGAGTGGTCGTTTGGACTTTGGCTTGGCGCTCAGGGTGGTACCGAATCAGTGGAGCAGATATTAGCTGAGGCCGAAGAAGCCGAATTGCCTGTGGCCGCGATGTGGGTACAAGACTGGACTGGACTTCGCCCTAATATTGGAGGCGGATCGGGGGTTCAATATCGGTGGGAACTAGATGCCGAGTGGTACCCGGGATTTACGGAGTTAGTAAGCAGAATACATGACAAAGGGATTCGGTTCCTCGTGTATGTAAATCCATTTATCGACCCGAAGTTACCCAATCACTATGATGAGATGGCGAGCCAAGGTCTATTGGTAATGACATCGGACGGAGAGCCCGACACAGTCGATGCGCTGAGTGGTGACGCTGGACATCCTGACTTCACCAATCCTGACACGGTGGCCTATACAAAGGCTGCACTACGAGCCATTGTCGAAACACATGGTGTCGACGGTTGGATGGCGGACTTCTCGGAATACAATCCGCTTGATGCTGTATTGCACGACGGCTCAGATCCCCGCGGCTATCATAATCTCTACCCAGGAGAGTGGCAGCGAATGACCCGTGAGGTGATGGATGAGGTAAGGCCGGATGGCGATTGGGTGATGTTTGCGCGGGCTGGGTACACCGGAGTCCAGCGTGTTGCGCAGATTCACTGGATGCATGATCAAGAGGTAGATTTCTCGCCCACTGATGGGCTCCCCACAGTGATTCCAGCCATGATCAATACCGGTCTATCGGGCCAGCCGTTCGTGACACACGACATTGGTGGCTTTTCGGGGGGGCCTAGAGAGCGAGAAGCATTTCTGCGATGGACGGAGCTGGGGGCATTTACTCCGTTTATGCGTACGCATGAAGGCAACAACAAAGAGAAGAACTGGCAATGGAATACCGATGCGGAGACAACCGCGCATTTCCGGCGATTTGTACGTATTCATGAAGCCCTTCGGGCCGAGTTGAACCAGTGGGCGGAGCGTGCGGCAACGACATCGGAGCCCATTGTGAAGCACCTGATGTTGATGTATCCGGATGATTCCGTGTCTCGCACCATTTCTGACCAATATATTTTGGGTGATGCTTTGCTCGTCGCTCCAGTTATTGAAGAGGGAGCGACATCTCGATCGGTATATTTACCTCGGGGCACATGGTTTCACCTTTGGAGCGGCGAGGAATTCGCTGGGGAGCAAACCGTCACTGTCGAGGCCCCAATAGGTTCACCGCCGGTATTTTCTCTGGGAGCCGACAGGCCTGACCTTCGGATATTGGAATAACCGATGCAGCCTGCCATCCGTCGTAAGTTGTTCGGTCTCGGCGCCGTCCTCTTGGTCTTTCTGGTTGGCTTAGCCTGGTTTTTTATTCTTGGGCCTGGCCAACGTAAGCCTGGCCCCCCATCCACGTACGGCATTCATGAGGACCATCCAGGTGATCTGCAGGCTGGATTGGATATCACCGATAACGTACGCAATTATGGTTTGCCGCAAGACCTTCCATACCAATTTACTACTACCCCGCTTGGTTTTAGAGGGCCACCAGCAAAGGCAGGTGATTCACCGAAGGTTATCGTCCTTGGCGATAGCTTTGTATTTGGCATGGGAGTCGATGACAAACAGACATTTCCACACCAGCTGGAGGTCGCGCTCCGCACGCACGGGTTGGCTTCTGCATCCGTCCATAACGGCGGTGTGCCGGGATATACGGTGGTTGACCTTGAAGAGCAGTGGAAAGAGAAATTGGAGACGTTTAAGCCTGATTGGGTGGTGCTTTGTCATAACGGTAGCGATCTGAAAGAGATGGCAAGACCGTATTCACTGCGCCGCTTGATGCGTTTTGATGCGGTTAATCCCGAGCGAGATGACGAAGAGATCAGGGCGTTGATCAATGCGAGTGATTCACGACAAGAGGCTATTCGTTCGCACTTTATTTTTCCTGAGCAACAGCTCTGGGAGCGTTTGAAGCGAGACCGAAAGCAAGTGGAGACCCTGCGTTCAGACTACATCATGGGTGTACTCCGGCTACGGGACTTGGTGGAGCGCACAGGTGCGCGCTTCGCTACCGTATTATGGGTGCGGCGGTATACCTTAGCGGAATTAGATGTGACTCCGGTGTATGACGCTCTGAAGGATGCCCAAATTGCTGTCTTTCAGGCAGAAGCGGCCATGCATGCGCAGTCTGAGGTACCGCCGGGAGCGTTGTACCTGCCTGACAGACATTTTTCTCCGGCTGGTAATCGAATTACAGCTCAGCAGACTGCGGCATGGCTGGTCGATGTATTCACAGAACAAGACATTTGAGACGGTGGTATATGACGGAGTGAATGTGGCCGGATGTATTCGGATAGACTATCGGCTGACTAGCCGGGTCCACCGCCACCGGGTCCGCCGCCGCCGGGCCCACCACCCCCGGGGCCACCTCCGCCGGTCGCACCGAAGCTGCTATCGATGATTTCTCCCCAAACACAGCGGGGCATGAAGGGATAGGTAAGCGTGAGGTAGTACGCATAATCGAAGGTTTCGCCTCCAATGGTGATGGTTTCGTCCCGGCCGTTACACTCATCAAGATCGCCGACTGACGCGTCGTATTCCCAGTCCTGAACGAAGGTGCCGTCGTACGCGCCAGGAGGTGGACTTTCGCTGCCCAGTGCTTCTCGTTCTCCATCCTTTAGCTTGTAACTACCCGCGAGTTCTACCACTGCGCTCGACTGGTCACCCGGTATCTCGTATCCATAGCGCGCTAGAACAGGATATCCATCCGCGGCCCATCCAACTTGGATCACGCTCGCAGTATCGGGCATGAGTGCAGCGGGCACTCCATGATAGTGGTATGCGCCAGTGGGCTGGACATGGGCAGAGTTACAATCCAGTCCCAAAGAGGAGCCTTGGAAGTTATTGGTATCCGTTGCGACTTGCCCCCCAAATAGAAGCGCTTCATAGCTCCAATCGGTATCGCCATAACGCTCTGCTGTTTCGGGTTCAAACTTGATGCCATTTACGCCGACGCCAGACACTCGGGCCTCTGTCGCCTGCGTTCCTTTCGCGGGGCTTGATGGTACGTCAAACGAGACCGTTTGAGCGGAGATCGCACTTGGATTACCGCTGTTTGGGAAGAGGTCGACATCATGATTCGGAATAGCGTTGCCTGAAATGGTTCGGACATCGCCGGAGACAGCAACATCCGAGGTATGGGTATCCCCGTAGCACTGTGCGGCTTCCGTGACATTTAAGCTGCAACCTTGCAGTACGGTTGTAAACGCATAATCCGAGCTGGGCGCTATCGGGAGTGCGGTGGTTGCGCTGCCGAAGCTGTCATCGCTACAAAAGTCACCTGCAGAGGACGCTGGGGGATTGGACTCGTCTCCAGTAGCAATGATTACGACCGATGAATCCGTGGCGTCTGTACCATCGGAGGCATCGGTTGCATCACCTGTATCCGTTGTGTCAGAGCCATCCACGGTATCGCTCGTATCCATACTGTCAGTCGTATCGGCGGAGTCAGTAGCATCGCTTGCATTCGAGCTGTCGGTGGTATCGGCGGAGTCAGTGGCATCGCTTGCATCCGTAGTATCAGCCCCATCATCCGCGTCAGTCGCATCGGTTGTATTTGACCCGTCGGTTGTGGTTTGGCTATCGCTTGCTGTGCCTTCATCGTCTGATGAGGCATCGTCTTCCGCGCAGCCATAAAGCGCGCATGCCGCTGCTGCCAATAGTAGGATACGTTTCATCTAATCTCCTCAGTCTTTACTGTTCCGTGTGGGTAAATAGTCGCATACGCGGAGTTTCGCTATCCAATCGACCTGATTCTTTCGGTCCGATTGGTCGTTGTTCTGCAAGTTTTCCAGGTGTCATTCGCTGGGCTAGAACGCTCATGGCATGTACTTTTCCTAAGGCCCAATGCAGGTCGAGCCAGTCGGGGGCCTGGTTGAGCTTATATCTGAGAGTCACCCGCAGATGATTATGCCCCTGTCGGTGTATGTGTGAGCTTGAAATATCGCCAAGCAGTGTTTT
Source organism: Pseudomonadota bacterium (assembly GCA_002863065.1). GTDB lineage: Bacteria > Myxococcota_A > UBA9042. The sequence continues at coordinate 1,777 of PKDL01000218.1, read as the reverse complement.
CACTATACGAACGTTGGGTCCGCTCAATGTGAGCAGAGTTTTGAATTCTTCGAGCATCTCTGCTCGGTGGCGCTTGAGTTCTTTGCGGTTGATCAGCCCGTCCGCATCGTCATCGAATGTTTTGAATACCTTCATAAGCGGTGTGGCAGTGATGTACACCGTGTCAGCAGACAATCGCATTAGCACCATGCCTGGATTCGTACCGTGCGCGCTCGCTGCGGTGGCTGACAGGAGGAGAATGGACATCGGCAGGCCTAACCACTTTCGTCGCACAACTTGGGCGGTGAGTACCTGGAGTTGTCGCGTAATTTTGACGTTTGCACCCTGCATGTTGCGCCACAGTACGCAAAAGCCTTGCGGTGCTGCAAGTATCGCTGAATTCAAGGTTCCGACGGAAAACCATGCCAACTAGATCGGGCTGGCTCCACCTAGAGTTGCGGCCGCTCTACCCACAAGTGCTTCGGCAGTCCTGGGAAAGCGCTCCACGTCCGCAGGTACCGTACCCATTGCGGCCGTCTTGTAGCGCGCATACACCCCCTCTAGGATGCATGCCAATCGCCAATTTGCGAATGCGTAAAAGAAGTCAATGCATAGGGATTCTCGTGCACATCCGGAGGCTTTACAATACCAATGGATCAATTGCCTCCGGTTCGCGTACCCCCTAACGACCGTGGGAGGCTCCGTGAGTGGATGTAGGGTATCCTCAGACTCGACCCAATACGCCAAGATGATACCGAGGTCAGCTCGCGTATCACCGAGTGTACAAAGTTCCCAATCTAGGACCGCGGCGATATCTCCACTGCGGGTAATGATGCAGTTATCCAGCCGGAAGTCGCCATGCACAATACCAGTTGCGTCTTGTTGGGGAGTCCGTTCAACAAGCGCGCGATGTACTTCATGCAGCAATGGGAAGTCGCGAGTATTTGATGCGCTTACTTGGCGCATCCAACGTCGTAGTTGCCGCGAGATATATGCATCGGACCGAGCTAAGTCATCTAAACCAATATCCTGAGGCGCGATTTGATGTAATGCCGATAAAGTCGTCATCAGATTCTTGCATGCTACTGGACGATACTGCTCAGCTACGGTAGCCGCGAGCATGCTGTCACGGGCAACAATACCCTGTACAAAATGCATGACGTAAAACGGCGCACCGGTCACAGACAGATCATCACACATACCAACGAGTCGGGGTACAGGCACGCTGCTGTCCGCAAGCGCACGTACAATCCGAAATTCTCGCGCCATATCATGTGCGGTGGTGAGCACGCTGTGAAGTGGTGGTCGTCTGAGAACGAATTGCCGTGAAGCTGAGTCTGATACACGGAATGTCAGGTTACTATGTCCGCCCATGATCAACGCCACGGTGATTGGCGGCTCAATATGGAACCGTTCCTGAAGCCATGCAGTGACCGCTTCAAGCTTAATTCCGGCCGGAGCATTCGTATGACTACTTCTCAATGATGCGACCTGGCCCTTGTGCTGGTGGAGTCTTGATACGGTATGATCGGCTGTGACTGTGACACGACATCCTGCTACCGCCCTCCAGTCTGTGGCATGTCAAGGACGAACGGCAACAGCGCAGCGGCTAGCCGTTTGAATCCGGCGGCATTCGGGTGCGCCATATCGCTGTGTAGTGCAGCTTTAGCTAGGGGTACTCGTTCGAATTGAGGCCAATACTGTGTCCATGGGGATTGTGCTTTGAATTGTCTAAGCTCGGATGGGCTTACGGCAGCGCGTCGATATACCGATTCCAAGTCAATGTGGGGTATTGCAT
>PKDL01000240.1 GCA_002863065.1 Pseudomonadota bacterium | reverse complement strand
CGCTGGGGATGAAGCTAGATGGCTGGGACCCAGAACGACGTCCAAGCTCGTCTAGTTCGAGCGCAACCGTCTAGGTACGATTACGCTGCTCTGTGGAGGCAGCGACGCTAAGGAGAATTGACATGCGGCATATGAAATCAGGGCGTAAGCTCAACCGCACAAGTTCACACCGCAAGGCAATGTTCCGCAATATGGCTACCAGCCTATTGCGTCATGAGCGCATCACTACGACCGTTCCCAAGGCGAAAGAACTTCGCGGTGTGGTCGACCGGTGCATCACGTACGCAAAGAAGGGGTCGTTGCACCATCGGCGTCTCGCTGCTCGGTACATCAATGATAAAGAGGTTCTGCATACTCTATTCACAGATTATGCCGAGCGTTTTGCAGACCGTCCCGGTGGATACACACGCATTATGCGCGTTGGATGGCGAAAAGGTGATGCCGCAGAGATGGCAATCATTGAGTTGATTCCAGCGAGTGAAAACGTGGGTGCCCGTACACGCACTCGTGCAGCCGCAACGGAGACAGCGGAGGCAGCCGAGGCTGCTGAGGTCACCACGAAAGAGACTTTCGAGGAAGAGTAAGCGCATTCTGCAACGTTCCTCCGATGCGATTGGGTCTTGACAGCGTTCGTTACGCTGAATAGTGTCCCGCTCGCATCTAGCCGTGCTTCAGCACGGTTCGTTTCATCAAGGTCATGGGCTGACCACATGGTTTTGATGTCTAGACAACGTATGGCGGCCGTTCATCAATGGACGCCGTTACGGGGGTTGCCCCCAGCGTTGCCCCGTTAGTCTAGCGGTCAGGACGCCGCCCTCTCACGGCGGAATCAGGGGTTCGATTCCCCTACGGGGTACCAACCAAGCCGAGAAGTTCGCTTCTCGGCTTTTTTATTGGCTTATCCATTGCTACAGCACATAGCTTTCGACTTACAAAGTGGCTTTCATGGCAACTGCTACTTGGACTGTCTTTCGGTAGATGTTGTTCCAAGCAGCGGCCTCTCGTAAGGTGCCGTATATGAAACGGATAACGATTCATTTTTTGGGTCAATTACTCGCATCGGTGGTGGTAGCTGGTGGCATCTATGCAATGCCGGCATCGGCAAAACCCCAGGCAAATTGGTACCAAATTCCAGGTAAGCCCATTTGGTTGGATGTCGGCTTAAATTGGCGAGTAAGTGGCGACGCAGTTGCTTCAAGATTGCGTCTTTCGAACCCTAAGGTTGGTCGGATCGAAATCGCCGCACTCGATAAGGTAGATGTTGTAGTAGCACTCGAGGCCGCCGCTAAGCGCATTTCCGCCCGTTATAAGAGCGCCAAGCTATCTCAATCTGAACAAAAGCTCCGCGGCATAGTATCGCTTGATAACGTGGATATGGAGATTGTGGGTCGCGCAGTGGGCGGGCAAAGCCATACGATATCCTTTATTGGTATGGCGTCTAAGGCGAAATTCCAGGTGTTGGAACAACATCTGTTACGAATTATTCCTTCAATTCGTCGTCAGTGGACAAGACCGGGCGGGGGCGATGTTCTTATTCCACAGACCACGGTAGTGCTGCGGCAGCCAGAGGCTGGATGGCAGTCTAAACGAGAGGGTAATGTGCTTCGCATGGCTTCGGCCGTCAATCAATCGCGTCTGGAAATACGAGCGGAATTCCGTCTTGGGGAGAAGGACCCGAAGCGCACTATGGCTCGCTGGTCACGCTCGATGCTGCCGCCTGATGTCAGCTGGGAACCGGTGGAAAAAAAGACCATGGGTGGGCTAGATAGTCTGTATCGTAAGGGCAGGGTGGTGGTGCGAGGTAATACCTGGACCGCATACATCGCCACGATAGCGCTAGATGGTGGCGCCCTCATTTTGGTCGCGACTGAGCAACTCTTTGGGGGGACTAGTCGGATCGCGGAGCTGGAGGCTGTCCTGGATAGTCTACGACAGCAAAAAGGACACTAGGTATCTACTTCCTGAGCCATACGAATGCTCATGGCAGGTATGCATCGTCTACGGGTAACTCGGAACCATTCCATGCAATGCAAGGAATCACTGTTTACCGATGAACATGAATCGTAAATATCCCCTGAGCGTTTTCGTCCTGGCTTTCGGGGTGTACACGCTGCTTGCTTGGGAGCGTATCGATGCTCCGTCGCCTCACTTTCATTTCGTGGACCTTGCTCATTCATTTCTCAATGGTCGCTTAGACACCGATACGCCCCGGAGTCGACTGTCAGAGAAGGAGGGTGATCGGTTTGCTCCGCGCGGTTTTTATCGCGCAGTAGCTCGTCAAATCACCAACCCTGACGGCTCGCGGCGCGGTTGGAATGACTGGTCAAGCTATCGCGTAATCAAATTGAAGAGTGGAGAGATACTGCAGGGAGTCTTTCCATGGAAAGATCAGAAGGACGAGCGTCGGCACGAATTCCACGCGCTGGACGGTACATTGTATCGAATTGACTGCGCGAGAGACGTAGAGAGTGGTTGCTACGGAACTCAGCCGCAACATCTCAAATACCACGTCTCTTTTCCCCCATTCCCAGCTGTACTTATGATGCCTTTAGCCGTGATCTGGGGGTACGACGTGAATGACGTTTGGTTCACGTTATTCTTTGCTTCGTTGAATGTATTGTTTCTCTTTTCCATTTTAGAACGGCTTCGGTTTACCGGGACTTCGGAACGGACCCTGAGAGATAATGTATGGCTCACCACGATGTTCGCTGTAGGGACCGTACATTTCTTCTGTAGTGTACGCGGAGAGGTTTGGTTTACTGCGCTTATCGTGGGTGTAACTTTTCACTTGGCCTCTATTTGGTGTGTAGTCGACTTGAAGCGACCACTGCTGGGAGGAGTCTTTCTCGCGCTTGGCGCAGCAACTCGCACGCCCCTAATTTTCGGCTCATTATTCATTTTCTTCTTAGTTGCCATCCCCGAGTATCACGCTGTTCGTCGGGGGCAGTATACGAGGCAGATGCTACGTACGGCGCTCTCGAAACTGCTACTTTTTGCGGCGCCTGTAGCGGTGACCCTTATCGTATTGATGTTTTTTAATTATCAGCGCTTCGAAAACCCGTTTGAATTCGGCCATAGCTACCTTCAAGAGGGGATGCGTGAGAATGTACGCCGTCACGGTCTCATCAGTAGTTGGTTTCTCGGACAAAATCTGAGCGCAGCCTTTACCAACCCGCCGGTCCTTGCATTAGGTGAGAGCTACCCAATTCGTATTACTCGGCATGGTCTCGGGCTAATATGGACGACGCCGGTACTGTTTTTACTCTTGGGGTCTAAAAATCGTACACCGCTGTTTCAGGCTGCTCTATTGGCTGCGGGGTTAGTGGCTCTACCAGGGCTCTTTTACCAAAATACCGGGTGGGTTCAGTTTGGATACCGGTTCAGCTTAGATTGGTTGCCTCTCGTCATTATCGCCCTCGCAGTGGGGGGAAGGAAACTGGACCGGTTGGCCAAGGTATTGATCATTTTTGGAATCGTCGTAAACCTTTTCGGTGCCGTGACCTTTGGTCGAATGGATGGTTTTTACTACTAGGGCGAGCAACGCAGTGAACTGCGGACCACATATGTCCCTGGCTGTTTCCAGAGCAGCGATGTCTATTATGGACGCAGGAGCTGGCTTGCGATGACGTAGTGGCGTCTACGGTAGCTGCTTGGTACTAGTCGCTCATTTTATGTGTGTTGAGAAGGACATTCATGGGGGAGCAAACATTGACGGATTCCCAAGCAGAGTATCGTTATGACAGTGTGCCATACCCCAGCAGGCCACAAGGTGTCGTGCATCCGGAACCACTCGCCATTATTTCAACGCTGTTTGGGGGAATTCCGCAGGATATTGAGAACGCGCGGGTGCTAGAGCTTGGTTGTGCTGACGGTAGTAACTCCATTGCCATCGCCAACTACCTGCCGTACACGACGGTGCATGGTATCGATATTTCAGCCGAAGCTATCCGCCGTGGCTGCCACGTGATTGACGAACTCTCGTTGACGAATGTGACGCTTGAAGTGGCTGATCTGAGGACATACGAGGTGGAAGATGCGTACGATTATGTACTGTGCCATGGGCTTTGGTCTTGGGTTGAAGAAGAGACACAGAGTGCTATCTTGCGGCTAATGCGTCGCGCCTTGAAGCCGGAAGGGGTAGGGCTCATCAGCTACAACACCTGGCCAGGTTGGCATACGCTTCGGCCCGCTCGAGATATTATGCAATTGGTTGCGGAGCGCACGGACGGTAGTGCATCGGCTTTGGTACGTGCCGGACTCGATTTTCTTCAGATGTCGGCACCGCTTATTTCACAGCGGTCACAGATTTATGGAGGCATGCTCTCGCATGCTACCTACACAATGGAAGGTCATTCGGAATCGTATCTATTTCATGACTTTTTGGCTCCGATAAACAGACCAATATACTTCCGTGATTTTGTAAACGGTCTAGGTTCAGCTCAGCTTCAATACTTGGGAGAAGCGTCTTTCGAGCAGCTTGTCCCCTATGATGTACCCGAGGTAATAGCCCAACAGATTGAGGTACTTGCGCCGGATCTAGTTACGTTGGGGCAATTCCATGACTTTGTTCGTAATACAGCGTTTAGGGTGTCCTTGGTGTGTCCTGAGGAACGCTGTATTAGCCGCGTACTGGGATTCAGGTCGATGGGGGGGCTTCATGTGCGGTTAGTCGGTCAGGAACAGGCAATGGAAGAGGGCGATGGTACCTCTACTTGGGATACTCCGAGTGGAGTGTCGATTGTTGCTGAGGACGAAGGAACAACCCGTATTCTTCGGCACCTGGATGCTTTGTCGGGAAGCAGCACTCAGGTTCGGGAACTCATCTCCAAGCTACTTGACCATGATCCGGACGAGTATCCGGAATTAGCGGAACGGATTTGTGCTCGACTTTTACGATTATACTCGGCAGGACTCGTCTCGATGAGCACAAGGCCATTTCCTGTCCATGTAGCCCTAAGTAGTCGCCCGTGCATCAACCGTCTCGCTGCGTTCCAACTCGATAATGCCTACGCAGGGGTAAGTACGGCGGAGAATACCTTTGTTGAATTGGACCGGTTCGAGCGTGCACTTCTACTCTTGTGTGATGGCCAGCGCAGCCATGATGAGTTGATTCATGCCTTGTGCACCCTCGTGGCTGAAGATGCTCTGGAGGTGACATTGGATGGCAGTAAGACCCATGATTCCCGGCTTATTCATGAAGTTATTGAAGCGGCTCTCCCATCTAAATTAGAGCAGTTGGCCAGACTTGGTCTTCTGAGCTAAGTGTGGGGCAGATAAGCAGAACGGTGTGAGGAGTTCTTGTGAATATCACCAGCAATGCAGTCGAGTTGATACAGCGCCGTTATCCCGAACTTTACGAACGCAAGATTACCGAAACGGTGATCGTAGAGCGTGGAGCGTTATCTTCGATAGGAGATGCTCTTTCCCTGTTGCCAGGAAGCCATATGCTTCTTGTGGCGGATCCCCACACATTCGAGGCTGCAGGACATGAAGCGGAGGCATCATTACGGTCCGCCGGACTGTCCGTCGAACGATGCATCCTGCCGGAGCATCCCGTGGCAACTCCTCAGGCTGCAGAAGATATAGCTGATTTAGCTCGAAATGGAGGGCATGCGGACGTACCCAAGACACTGGTTGCTGTAGGTGCGGGAACGATCAACGACATCGTGAAATTAGCCGCGCATCGCCTGGGTCGGCCGTATGCCAGCGTTGGTACAGCACTGTCTATGAATGGTTATACATCATCGATTTGCGCTCTATTAGACGGAGGGGTAAAGCGTACCGTTCCTGCTACACCCGCTGCTATCGTTGTGCTGGACCTGGATGTATGCGCCGCTGCTCCGGTCAATATGACTCGAGCAGGATTTGGCGACATGTTGAGTAAACCGT
>PKDL01000394.1 GCA_002863065.1 Pseudomonadota bacterium | reverse complement strand
TTCAATCTTTCTGACTTCGAGAACCAGGCCGTTAGCAAAGACCAAATGGCGAAGATGAAGACGATCGCAGGTAAGCGGCTTGGCATTATTGCGAAGCTCGAAAAGCTGCTTCGCGACCGTCCCTTGTATCCACGAAAAGCCGAAGTGTACTTCCGCCTCGGCGAGCTGTTCTGGCAACAAGCGAAGTACGAGTATCTTCAAGCACGGCAGAAGTATGACGCAGATATGGACGCCTTTGAAAACAAGCGTCTCGCGACTGAGCCGGTCGAGCCCAAAGAAGACTACGCAAAGGCACTCAGCTACTACCGACGAGTCATTCAGCAATTCCCAGACTATGCACGTCTCGACCAGGTCATGTTCTTTCTCGGACGGGGGGCATTAGAGCAGGGAAAGCGTATGCAGGATCGAAACCTCGCCAAGGAAGGGGTTCAGTATTTGCAAAAGCTTGTGGGGAACTACCCCAAGAGCCGCTACATCGCGCAGTCACACCTCGCACTCGGTGAACACTTCTTTGAAAATGACTCGCTGTACTACGCCAAAACGAACTACGAGCGCATTATCAATGATTTCCCACAGTCACCCATGATCAACTATGCGCTCTACAAACTCGGTTGGGTTTATTTCAATCTTCGGGAATTCCGTAAGACTGTGACAACCTTCCAGAAAGTCGTAGCTAATATTGGAAACAAGACTGGCCAGGTGAGTTTCCGCGATCAAGCACTAAACGACCTCGTAAAAACCTGGGCCGAAATGGACGACTCATGGCGGGAAGCGCTCGGTTACTTCAAAAGCCAACTCGCTATCGAGCCAGCGTACGACAAGATGGAAAAGTTGGCTGCGCTGAAGCTCGGATTCGACAAAGACCAAGAAGCTATTGAGCTCTATAACCATTTTATCGAACGCACCCCGCAATCCCAGAAGACGACAGAGTGGTTCGGCGCACTTATTGAGGTCCGGAAGAAGATAAATGACTTCGGCGACCTCGAGAAAGAAATCCGTCGGGTCGTAGCCTTCTTTAACCCGGGCGGTCGATGGATGACGGCGAATCAGGGCGACGAAGAGGTGGTCGCTGAGGCCGTGCGGCTGGGCGAGGTCAACCTGCTGTTCCTAGCAAACTACTGGCACTTATCCGCGGAAAAGGCTGAAAAGCAAAAGAAGGTCAAAGTCGCGGCTGAGCTCTACATCCGAGCGGCAAAGGACTACAAGTTATTCCTCGAACGCTATGCAGAATCTACCAAGGCATACGTCATCAACTTTTACTATGCGGAAATTCTTTACCATCAGCTGGAGGATTACCGAGAGGCCATCAAGCAATACAAAGCCGTGATGACCAAAGATAGAAAAGGTAAGTTCATCGAAGATGCTGCTCTCGGTGTGATCTACTCAAGTTATGAGGAAATCTGCAGAAAGAAAATTCGAAAGTGTGGTGACCGTAAAGGCGGCCGCGCCAGCATCGAGAAGATTAAACTGAACAAGAATCAGGCGGAGGCAGCGCGGAAGAAAGAATCAGAGAAGATTGAGCGGACTGCCCTAGATCCACTTGAGCAGGACTACATTACCGCGGCAGATACCTACGTCCGTGTGCTCCTTGAGCTTCGTAAAGACCCTGGTTTCATGAAAAAACCCGGAAATAAGGACCGTGGAGCAATGATTCCCGAGGTCATGTACATGGCCGCTGACACCTTCTTTGTACACGGCGACTTCGCAAATGCGGTAGAGCGACTGAAGAAGATTTTTGAGTACGACCCGAAGCACAAATTTGCGGCGATCGCGTCGGTCCGCATGATCCAAGCATACGCACGCCTCCGGCGTTGGCAAAGCGTCGAAGAGTGGGCTCGGAAGCTCATCAAACAGCGCAACTACAAGTTTAAGTCGAAGGAAGACCTCCAGCGATACATAGCGATAGCTATCAACGAACGCGCCATCGACCTGATGAAGCAGCAGCGCACCTCAGAGGCCATCGCCGAATCCGAACGCCTCATTCGCGAATTCAAGTCAGACAAAGAGCTGCGTGCTAAGGCGATGATGAACCTGGCGGCGCTATACGAGCGGGCCAAGCGAGTGAAAGAAGCAGTAGCCACATACGAACGCGTCGTTCGGGAATTCAAAAAGTCTTCCGTCGCACCTGAAGCACAGTTTGTTATCGGTCAGCTCTACGAGTCACAAACACGATTCGCGGAATCTGCTGAGGCCTTCTTGAAGATGAAAAACTTCAAGAAGAATAAGGAAGCTGCCACCGCCGTTGCCAATGCGGCCTTCATTCGAAAGGCAATGGAAGACTACCCAGGCGCTATCAAAGCGTTCCAAACATTTTTGAAGCTTTTCCCCAAGCACGACAACGCCCCGCAGGTGTATCTCGAAATAGGCTATATCCATGAGGACCTTGGAGACGACAAGAGCATCAAAAAAGCCATCAAACAATACAAAGGCTTTGCAAAACGCTACCCGACAGAGCACGTGCGACGCGTCGAATCAAGCACGCGTACTGGACGACTGCTTCGAGAGCTCGACCGCCGCAAACAAGCGGCTCGGAATGCGAAGCGTAAAGAAGGCCAATCGGTAAAAAAGGTGTACACAAACCGGAAGAAAGCAGCCGCAGCCTTTGCGGCGGCGATTGCAGAGCTACCCGGCGCGCTGCAGCAAGTCAAAGCACTTGGTTCAAAGGGGAAAGGCATGGGACCGAGAGCCAAGAATTATGCCGCAGAGTCCATGTACTGGTTAGCTGATTACGTGTTCCAGGATTTCGACGATGCGAAGATCCCGAGCACCATCAACCCTACGAAACTGAAAGACGCGCTGCTCAAAAAAGCAGACCTCCACCAGCAGGCTGAAAAGAAGTTCGACGAAGTGTTGATGATGGGAGACGCCGGCTGGCTAGCATGCGCTGCTTTCCGAAATGGCCTTCTCTACTATAACTTCGCCAAGGAGCTATTTGACGTACCCATTCCCTTCGGCCTGATGCCCGAGCAGGAAGATGAATACCGGGCAATCCTTGAAGAGATCGCTGCTCCGGTTCAAGAGAAGTCACTCATCCTACTTAAAGCAGCCCTCACCGCTGCCCACGAGAAGGGTGTGTATAACAAGTGCGCAAAGAACTCGGGTGTCTATGCCTCTAAAGTAAGCCCTGAGGAGTATCCAGTAGATGGTGAAGACCAGGTGAATCCGAACAAAACCAAGGACACCCTTCTCTCAGCCAACTTCATTCGCTACCTACGGCGCGGAGACACATCGGTGGACACGTTGAAGAAAACACGTGAAGAGCGTTCGAAATCGGGCGATGCGAAAAAGCCTGCCACGGGCAAGTAGGGAGACGATATGAAGACGACTCAAATACAGTGTATCGCTATCGCCTTTGCACTGGCTGGGCTCACTGCTTGCGGTGGTAGCTCTCAGCAAGCTCGAACTGGCGAATTGGGTACCAATACAGCTCAAGAACCGTTATTTAGTTGCTCTAACAATGCGGAATGCCGTGCACAGACTGGTAATGAAAACATGGTCTGCTGCATTGATGACGAATGTAAATCGGGCAGTAAGACGTATGCAAACGGTGTATGTTACGAAGATCTCGAAACGATCGCCCGTACGGAGGAGGTCGAGGCGCTCGATTACGTGGAAGGCATCGACGAAGGTGCGCAAGACCATTTTCGCCTCGGTGTGCGAGCAGCACTTGGCACTCCTCCAGATTACAACGAGGCTGTTGACCAGTTTGAAAAAGCAATCGATGCCGATGCGAATTTTGTCGAGCCATACCTCAATATCGGCAAGGTGTTCGAACAACTACGCCAGCCAGAGAAAGCACTGGAAGCCTACAATCGTGCACTGAAAGCATTCCCCGGAAATGCAGACGCCGAAGCACTTCGCGGCAAGATGTTCCTAGCTCAGGCACAAAAGCTTATTGAACAAGGAAAAACATCAGACGCTAAGGCCCTCATGGAGCAAGGGAAATCAACCTTCGACTCGGTGGTAGCTACGGACTTTGAAAACGTCCCGGCAAACAACGCTCTTGCGCTGTATTGGCTGCTAAATAAAGATGTTTCGAAGGCTGAAGAATACGTGAAGCAAGTGCTAATCGTGCAGCCATTCAATGTCACCGCACTCAACACTCGAGGACTTATCTTTTTGGAGCGAAATGAGCTTCGATTTGCTCGTTGGATATTTGAGCAGAAGGTACTCACTCTCGATCCGAACTCGATTGAAGCACATACGAATCTTGGCACCGTACTTGTGCGTCAAAATGACCTTCCACTAGCCGTAAAGCACTTCAAAGATGCCGTGAAACTGGACCCCAGAAACGTCCCCGCCCGGCTCAATCTCGGTGCTATATTTATCGACTTCCTCAACTACAAGGCCGCCTCTGACGAGTTCCGCAAAGTACTTGAGATTGAGCCGGACAATGTGGAAGCCGTCATTGGAGATGCTACTGCAACCCTTGGGCTCGGTAACTTCGATGCAGCGATCGCCGGCTGGGAACGTGCGCTGAAGATGGACAGCCGCCGGACAATCCTACTCAAGCGCGTCGGCGAGCTGTACGAAAAGCGCTCAACGAAAGAAGATGTTTTGAAGGCGCTGGGCTACTACCGACGGTTTGTCAAGGCTGCCAACGTTCCGGCCACGGATTTTACATCAAAGAAAATTAAGGCCTTGCAGGATGCGATCGACATGGGGATGTTTGACAAGCCTGCAGAACAGCCAAAGTCACCGGATGAAGAAGACGGTGACACCACCTTCGATGATGCTTCGCCGGCGGAAGACGAACCGACGGAAGACGAGCCAAAGACGGACGAACCGACGGAAAACGAACCAGAGGCTGACAAACCCGCCAGCGACCGGTAGAGTGGAACAAGCGATAAGGAGAACTTAAACATGAAGCGAATTACTGGCGTTTTCATAACTGTCGCCTTTGTACTAGGCACAATGGCTACTGCTGTCGCCGCCCCACCTAAAGGCGATAAGTCCAAGTTCTATGACTTCTCCGACCAGCTTATTGACGGTGAAATACGTAAGCCCACGGCGCTTTACACAGATTCAAGGCAAAAAGCGAAATTTGACCGTCTTCTAAACCTCAAGAAATCATTTTTACCGGCAATGTTCCAGACGAGCAAAGAGCGGTTATTCAAGTAGCTCCACTATAAAACTCTCTCCGCTCCCATTGTGATTCTTGACACTCATAAGCACTGAAACTATGATCAGTGTTACAAATGAGCAGTACTTTATTTAATCAGCGTCCATCTGTCACGCAACTCGTTGGCGATTGGCTAGATAAGCCACGCATCTCCGATATGGTCACAGCGGTACGCGAAGTATCAGCCCGTGAAGGCCGCTATCGGCCGTATCCAACCGGCGTGCACCCCAAGCTTATTGACGTGCTGCAGCGCCGGGGAATCAGTGAACTGTACTCCCACCAACATCAAGCAATAGAGTCCGCTTGCGATGGGCAACATACAGTGCTTGTTACCCCTACGGCCAGTGGTAAATCCTTCTGCTTCCACCTACCAGTCCTGAGCGATTTACTTGAGAATCCTGACGGGCGGGCCTTGTTTCTGTATCCAACAAAGGCTCTGACGCAAGACCAGTACACTGGGCTTCACGCGCTCATAGATGAATGCAAAGCTCCGATTAAGACCTTCACCTTCGACGGCGATACCCCTGCCGATGCGCGTATGGCCGTTCGCGATAGTGGACAGATTGTCCTAACCAATCCGGACATGCTGCATGCCGGTGTGCTGCCACAGCATACCAAGTGGCTCAAGCTGTTTCGTAACTTACGCTGGGTCGTCCTGGACGAGCTGCATGCCTACAAAGGGGTATTTGGTTCACATCTCTGCAATGTACTTAGACGGCTAAAACGCCTGTGTGAATTTCATGGCTCCAATCCGACATTCATAGCGGCCAGTGCAACAATCGCCAATCCGAGGGAACACGCTGAGCGACTTATTGAATCCCCCGTTCAT
>PKDL01000520.1 GCA_002863065.1 Pseudomonadota bacterium | reverse complement strand
ACCCACTTGCGATGACACACATTGGGTAACTCGATCTTCGCCCATCGGGATGATCACAGACTCGATTCGTTCACCGTTCGCACGTTGCAAGATCATTTTCCGCGTGCCATCTCGGCTCAGGAGCACCTTTTCCAGGCGTAATCCTCCAATCTGCGCTCGGTGTGGGTCAACCAGGCTATTTGGTATATTCGACATATCTTCAAACGCCCGAACACCCTTTTCATGCATCCATTTAAAGAGTTGTTCCGCTCGATATGGTTTTTGGCCGTGACCGCGGACCCACTCAGTGAGTTGTTCGCGTGTTAGTCCCTTCACGTCCATTGGAGCTGGGATGGAAGAAACACCCGAAAGTGGAGGAATGTTGGTGGTTGTGTCCTTGTTCATGACGTGAGGATTACTACTCGTATATACGTGATATGCAAGCGAAAGTGTGATGCGGTCCACAGAGAACGTGACTTTGCGATGGTTTGCGCTAGTGTCTCGCCCGCGAGCCACTGACTCGAATCGGCAAAGGAACGTGTGTCGTAACACGTTGCACTGCATTGACGTGACGCGATAGCCACCGTAGAGAGCGCCGCCAATGAGTAAGAAAATTACATCGGGCCCAAGCCCTATTTCAGATGAGGACCGTAAAGATGCTCATCTGCGTATTTGTCTCGAAGAACCGATCGAAAGGCTCGGTGTAACAACCGGCTTTGAGCGGTATCGGTTCGAGCATGACGCGTTACCTGAGCTCGACCGCAGCGACATCGACCTTACAACGACTGTATTTGGTAAGACGCTTCGAGCACCCATTATGATTGGCGCGATGACTGGCGGTACCCCATGGGCCGGTGAAATTAACAGAACGTTGGCAAAAGCCGCTCAGCACTGCGGGGTTGCCATGGCGCTGGGGTCGCAGCGGAAGATGCTCGAAAGGCCCGAAGTCGGGGCGACATTCGCTGTTCGTGACGTCGCCCCAGACCTACTGTTGATGGGTAATGTAGGCGCCGTACAGCTCAACTACGGAGTCGGCCGCGCCGAAGTGGAAGCCCTTATTTCTGGTGTTGGCTGTGACATGTTTGCATTTCATATCAACGCACTCCAAGAAGCGATTCAACCTGAGGGTGACACGAATTTTGCGGGCGTTATCGGGAAGCTCGAAGAAATTATTCCAGACATTCCAGTACCCGTAGTGCTCAAAGAGGTGGGCTCAGGGTTTTCCCGAAAAACCTTAAACAAAATTGCGCATATCCCCTTTGCAGGATTGGAAACCGCAGGCGTAGGCGGCACGTCCTGGTCTAAGATTGAGACCTACCGCACCGACAGTTGGATTCAGCAAATGACAGGACGACGTTTGGGGGATTGGGGAGTCCCAACCTCGGAATCGCTACAAGCCGCCGTCGATATCGTCGGACACGATAAGACGGTGATTTGCTCTGGCGGCATCCGAACTGGCCTGCAAATGGCGAA
The DNA here is from genome assembly GCA_002863065.1 of Pseudomonadota bacterium. GTDB lineage: Bacteria > Myxococcota_A > UBA9042. Next base: position 4,553 of record PKDL01000520.1, on the reverse strand, counting down.
GGCCCTCGCCATGGGGGCGGACTTAGTGGCATCGGCACTACCCTTCTTGAAGGCTGCACACGAAGGCGGTTACGACGCAGTCGTTATGACAATTGAACAGTTCATCGACGAGTTGCGGACCATTTGCTTTATCACGGGATCAAAAGATGTCTCGGATTTACGTAAGCAAACCCTGATGGAGATTGCACAATGAGCTCAAGACTTCCTGGCTTTTATCGTAAATCCACTGAGGAACGACTGGCACTGGTCAAGGACCTTGCCAAACTCACGGCAGAGGAGACGGCAATCCTACGTGAACATTCGGGTTTCTGTGTTCAATCCGCGGACCGAATGGTGGAAAATGCCATCGGTGTTTTCCCATTACCTATGGGGCTGGCGGCAAACTTCAGAATCAACAACGAAGACATCCTGGTGCCGATGGTGGTCGAAGAGCCGAGCGTCCTTGCCGCGGCAAGCAACGCAGCAAACCTGCTCAGACAGGGCCGCGGGATCGAAACTGAATCCACTGAGCCAATAATGATTGGTCAAATTCAGGTGTTAGACTTTGGTGATATTGAAAGCACAGCACAGGAACTTCGCGACCGTTCAGACACCCTGGTGCAGCGTGCAAATGACGTCAATCCACGTCTGCTGAAGCGAGGTGGTGGAGCCAGGCGCTTGGAAGTTCGCACGTTTCCCGAAACCGCTATTGGTCCAATGATAGTACTGCACTTAGAAGTCGACGTCTGCGACGCTATGGGTGCCAATATCATAAACACCATGGTGGAGGCGTTGGCCCCGGACGTTGAAGATATCTCCGGGGGCCGTGTTCGGCTACGCATTCTCAGCAACTTGGCGGACAAGCGCTTATGCCGTGCCACCGGCCGGGTTCCAATCTCCCAGCTGTCACGCGGAAGCTGGGATGGATCTGAAGTGGCCCGTGGAATCGTAGAAGCATCCGTCATGGCCGACGTTGATCCGTACCGGGCAGCCACTCACAACAAGGGTGCAATGAACGGGGTAGATGCGTTCCTTGTGGCCGCAGGGCAAGATTGGCGAGCAGTGGAGGCGGGATGCCACGCATATGCGGCGCGTGATGGCCGATACCGCAGCCTAAGCAGCTGGTGGATAGACGGCACTGACCTTGTGGGTACCCTTGAGATCCCAATGCAAGTCGGTGTAGTGGGCGGCATCACGAAGACTCATCCAGTGGTAAAAGTTGTCCATAAAATCCTGGGTTTTCCCAGTGCTAGCCGGCTAGGCGAGATAGCTGCTGCTAGTGGTTTGGCCCAAAATATGGCGGCGATCATGGCACTTGCCACCGACGGCATCCAGCGTGGCCATATGTCAATGCATGCGCGTAACCTTGCAGCCGAAATAGGTGCGGAAGGTGAGGAGCTCAAGCAAGTGGTGGCATTGATGCGGAAACGCAAAACGTATACTGCGGGAGCTGCCAAGTTGGCTCTGCAGGCCGTGCGGGGGAACCAATGAGTCAACTCCCGCAGCGCATAGCCGATGCCATTAGCCTGTGGCGACCACGGATTCACGCGGAGCTGGAACGTCTGCTACCACGGCCTGCCGAACCAGGCGACTCCTCGATGTCCGACATGGTGCATTATCACATGGATTGCGGCGGTAAACGTCTCCGGCCGGTCATTGTACTCCAAGCAGTCTCTGCGTTAGGTGGGAATTCCGAGGATGCCCTACCGTTTGCTGCTGGACTTGAACTTCTACACAACGCCACCCTAGTGCATGACGATTATCAGGACGGTGACAAAGTCCGGCGGGGACTTCCCACGATCTGGGTCAAGTACGGTTTTGAGCAATCAATAAATGTGGGCGATGCATTATATTTTTTAGGGATGCGGCTGATTGCCGATACCCGTGTCGATGACGCTGCGTTACGCCGCCTGCAATCGATGACAACAGACCGGCTACTTCAGGTTATTGAGGGACAAGTCAATGAGTTCCGCCTAAAAACCGAGGCTCGGCCTAGCGAGCAACGGTACATAGACGTGATCAGGGGAAAGACGGCGGGACTGTTTTCTTTACCGTTGGAGGGTGCTGGTATCTGCGCCGGGCTACCAGCTGAATCCGTTCAGGAACTGGCTCAGACCGGTGATACGTTGGGTCTTCTGTTCCAAGTGCAAGACGATCTGCTTGATCTGATCGGCAATAAAGGCAGGGATCAGGTGGGTACTGATTTAGCGGAAGGTAAACCGAGCTTACCGGTAGTGTATGCACTTGCGAATGCCACGTCTGATGTTGCAGGTGAACTGCATAGCATCGTCGCCGCGCCACGCGAACAGACCACCGCTGCTGATATTGCTCGCGGCATAGAGCTCCTCGAGCAAGCAAACGCGATCGAATATGCCCTCGACCAGGTCCGTACCTGGCGTCACCAAATAACCTCTAATAATGAAGAGATTCAGGGCCTGCTTACCGATATGGTCGACGCTATAATTGCACCGATCTCCCATCGACTCTGATTTTCTGCCCAGTACTGGTAGTCTTAGCCGGTGCGGGTACTTCTTATACAGGTCAGGCGTTCAGATGACCCCATGTCAGAGCATGAGCGTAACTGCATTGCAAAGAAAGTAACCACTCCAGTCGAGTGGGTATTCCGTAATGCTGTTGGCACATCAGCATCTGAGACATGGCTTACGGGGATTGACGCGGTAATTGTTGGTGGGTCGGGCGATTTCAGCGTCCATGACCCTCGCAGCCGTGTTTGGCTCGACCCGCTGCTTCAACTTATCGGCGCAACTATAAGAAATGATATTCCTTTCTTTGGAATTTGCTTTGGCCATCAGGCGCTCGCCACCTATTTCGGCTCAGTCGTAAAAAGCCTTCCGGCTTCCGCCGAGATCGGGACTTGCCAATATGACCTCACTGCAGAGGGTGCTACTGACCCACTGTTTGGTCGCTTGCCGCGCCGCTTTCAAGCCCAAGCAGGGCATTCTGATAGCGTGATGTCGACTCCGGCTGGAATGTTCTTAATGGTGCGGAATACCACCCTTGAAACTCAGGCTTTTAGAGTTCAGGGTAAGCTTGCTTATTCCGTACAATTTCATCCTGACCTTACGGGGGCTGAGGCTCGGGAACGCTATCTTGCGTATAAGGATGAGCTGTTATCATCTGGCCAAGATGAGCCGGATAAAGGTGCCCAGCAGTTTATTCTTGGTTCAGATGCCGCTGGAGTCCTCCTCGACCAGTTTGTAAAACTGGCAAGGGAGCATCCTACCTCGTGAGGTATCGGGCACTGTTCATACTGACTGTGGCTCTCGTAGGCATAATGCCTTTAGATGGCCAAGCGCAGCGGTCCTTGGTGATATTCCATACGGCCGATATTCACGGTGGCGTATCCGCGCGTCCTGCGAGTTGGCATAGCGAAAACCCAAAACGGCTTATTGGTGGCTTCGCAGCTTTATCAAGGGTCATTCAAAGAGAAACGGGTGCGTACGTCCTTTTGGACAGTGGAGATATTTTTCAAGGAACACCGGAGGGCAATATTACCAAGGGCAGAATCGTTATCTCCGCTATGAATCGTCTTGGTTATGATGCGATGGCTATAGGAAATCATGAGTACGATTATGGTGAAAATAACTTACGCTCACTTAAGGTTCAGGCTCGATTTCCCTTCTTAGCCGCGAACATCTTCAATAAGCGAAATAGTAAACTGGCAGACTACGCCCTGCCGTCCGTGATTTTGCAGATTGGCAATGTCCGGGTGGGCGTGATCGGAATCGCTACGCAGACTACTCGCACCTCCACACTTCCGGCGAACGTGGAACACCTAAACTTTACCGATGAGGTCGCTGCCACGGCCCGGCAGTCTAAAGCTTTGAGGGCGGCGGGAGCAGATATTGTGATTGCACTTACGCATTGCGGTCTCAGTCCGAGCTATGCGCGACAACGAATCGACGGGAGTACGTATACTCCCACCAAAGCGGACCTCGCATATCACGGGGACATTGCCATTGCGCGTGGGGGGGATGTCGACATAGTCCTTGGTGGACATATGCATAACGGACTTGAGGGCGGTTGGAGAGACCCACACTCCGGAGTCTGGATCTTTCAAGCATACGAAGGCCTAGAAGCAGTAAATCGTATCCACATCCACCTCGATGACGGCGCCGGGACGAAGCCGTCCATCTCGAAGGTATCCGGACAATTGATTGACCTTTGGGTGGATACCTACGGACAAGATGCCGGTATGTTGGCTCTGATCGATGGCTACCGGAAACGTATCGACGGTAAAATGAGCGCCGTAATAGGAGTCGCGCAAATAGCGCTAACTCGTCAAGGATTGGACTCCCAGCTAGGAAACTGGATGACAGATATTATGCGGTCCGTTGCGGAGACGGATGTGAGCATCCAGAACACTTACGGCATACGGGGTGACCTGTCTGCGGGTTCAATTACCCTACGTGACGTATACGAGGTAATGCCTTTTGAGAACACGCTCGTAACGACTAAGCTAACCGGACGCAAGTTGCGGCTACTCATCGAAGCAAGCCTTCGCGACGGAAAAGCAAAGATGCAATTTTCGGGACTCCGCATTCGGTTTTCCA
>PKDL01000109.1 GCA_002863065.1 Pseudomonadota bacterium | reverse complement strand
TGCTAGTAGCGTCGGACAAAACTCGCCAGTACATGCATCAGAGCGGTAGATGCGCAGCGACCGAGGATTCGATTTCGACTCACCTCTCGAAAAGGTGCTGCACGGCGTGTGAGCGGATGGTGAGCGATCGATGACCACATAGCGATTCCCGGTGCTGTCTAGCTCACCGATAGACCACCGTTCTAAATGCACGACAGCACGTACCTTAGCAGGCAAAACAATCCCGGCACACTGACGAAACAGCGACTTCCCGTCGCTACCTACATCACTCGCAGTCTGGGCCATCAGTGATAGCGGCCACAGCAATAGTACGACATAGAGACATAGCGTTGATAAACGAAGGCAAACCATCTCGTCTCCGTAGTATGCAAGATACACACCGGAATACATGGACCAGATCACTACGTTTTCGAGGGAGTTTCCGCCAAAGTGGGGCCATTGGACCTAGTGACAACTGACCCTCCTGAGGTCAATAGCCCAACCCCTCGAGGCAGAGCACCAACCCGTGTAATAAACGCACAAGCAGAACTCGACTGGATTTCCGTCAATTATCTCAACCTATAGACCTGCTCCGGATTCGGATATGCTACACGGGTGAGCGTGAAGAAACACACGAGCATTGTCTGGGCAGTTACGTGTTTGCTGATAAGTTGTTCGACCGACACCAGTACCACCGTGGCACAAGGGCCAGACGACACCCAAATACCACCTCGTATCGAGGACATAGGGATAACACCGGACAGCGCGGACATCGCCACTCCAACAGAACCCGTCTCCCTTTTATGCTGGCCATGCTCATCAGACGATGAGTGTGGTGATGCAGAGTGCATAAGCTACGGAAACACTGGCTCCTTTTGCGGAGCGCGATGCGAGTCTGATACCGACTGTCCTCCCGGCTTCGGATGCCAAACAAACCAATGCCGGGCATTATCGAATGTCTGCGCCTGTACCGATGAAATGAATGGCCGCGCGACCCCATGTGTGATTGAAAATGCACTTGGCGCTTGCACGGGAGAAAGAACCTGCATCGGAGCGATCCTATCAGAGTGCACAGCGGAGACTCCGGCTGAGGATGTGTGTGACGGCGTCGATAATGACTGTGATGGTGTAACCGACTCCACACCATGTGACGACAGCAACAGTTGTACGGCCGATAGCTGTGATGGAACAAACGGGTGTATCCACATCCCACTGCTTGGTGAACCGTGTGTCGATCCGGACCTTTGCACACTCGAAGCGGGCCTATGCTCCAATGACGGTACGTGCTCTGCGGAACCGATCGAATGTGATGACACCGACCCGTGTACTGCGGATACGTGCATCAGCGGTACGGGGTGCGTCTTTATTGATAATGAACAGTGCCAATGCGCCGTCGACGACGACTGCCCTCCACCTGCAGACCGCTGCCTCGGCATCAATCGATGCGTTATCACTGCAGCACTTCCCTACTTCCATTGCGCATTAGACCCAACCACCGAGGTGATCTGCGAACCGAGTCCCGAAGACAGCTTCTGTCTCGCATCCGCTTGCGAGCCGGCAACAGGACTGTGCATCGATACGTTTCAAAATCAGGGCGCGGAGTGCGCAGACCCCAACCCGATGTGCGAAGCGCCGTCCACGTGTAAGGACGGCGCCTGTGTGGAAGGGCTGAAGCTGCCTTGCGATGACGGCAATGCCTGTACGACGGACGTTTGCGACCCCATGCTGGGCTGTACATTCACCCCTCAGCCCGAGGACGCGTGTGTGGATGACAATGTCTGTACAGCCGATCTCGGGTGTAGTCCGACCTTGGGCTGCATGTTTACCGATCTTGCGACTGACTGTGATGACGGCGAAGACTGCACGCTCGATACGTGTGACCCGATCACTGGATGCCAACACATCCCTCAGACTGACACATGTTGCGAATTTGGCGTGTCAGAAGCGGGCTTTTGCCTGCCCGAACTACAGGTGTCTGCCGGACCTGATCAGCTGGTTGATGTTGATGCGGCAATTACGCTAACAGCAACAGCGACCGGCGGTGACTCGTCGTACGTGTATCAGTGGACGAACGGCATGACCATCGCTGGGACAGGCAGCGAGCTTAGTCTTACTGCCACAACGACCGCGACCTTTGTGGTCACTGTGACGGATGGTGTTGGGAATACCGCGTCCGACTCGGTCACCATTCAACTCAAAGACACCCCTCTAACATTGTGTGATTGGGACGTGGTTACTTTCGATCCGGATGGACAGACACAGCCACTAGCGGAATGGGTCTTCGACAGCGAGTGCACCCAAGCCTCACAGATACTGAATGCTAAACCTTCTGTCTTGCTGAGCCCGCTGGACTTCGAAAGCGGAACGCTCACTGGCCAGTTTCGAGTGGAAACCACCGCTGATGATGACCTGATTGGCTTCGTCTTTGGATGGAAAAATGCGGCGAACTTTTACTTGATGGACTGGAAGCAAGGGGGGCAGACCTTCTGCAACGCCAGCGTGTTCGAGGGGGTATCTCTAAAAAAGGTGACCGGTACAGAACTGCCGTTGGTATGCCCCGACTTCTTCGCTTCCCAAGGAACGCAAAACACCAACATCCTACAGTTGGCCATACCGCCAGGCTGGGACGATTTTGTTACCTACCAGTGGACACTCACGCTGAATGCGGGGACGGCAACGATACACATTGCAGCGGAAGACACGCTAATTCACACATTTACTGCTGTGCTACCCGACTTCAGTGGCGGGCGCTTCGGGTTCTATAACAACAGCCAAGACTCCGTAACATACGAGTACTTTCAGTTTGTCCAGCCAGACTCAGCAAACGAACCGTAGCTACGGACAACGTAGCGGGTTGGCATGACATGGATACCTCAACGCTAAAAAACCTGTATCTGCGTACAAACGTAGAGATACACCTGGCTACCGGCGGCCAAGTAACGATCGCGCCCGGAAGAATCGTACTGCGATGTACTCACCTTCCGGAGGACTTAGAACGTAATCAGATCATTTACCCGTCCGTACCTAGCTCATGGGACGAGGTGCGCTCCCACGTCGCTGCGGCGGGTTTAGGCGCATTGTCCTTTAGCTCGCCAGGCGGCTCCAGACGTCGCCTCTCCACATTCACCATGCATGGACACCATGTGCGGCAATTGTCAGTTTTGCAATGGCAAGCCCAATCGAAAAAAGAACCCTCTGCGAAACTGACCGTGCTAAGTACAGACAACGATTGGCAAGCCGCAATCAGGCTCAGATACAGTCAACATATTCCCGGGTTAGATCGGACCCAGTACTTTGACTTTACAAAACGCAGAATGGCAATGTATCGCCATGCGTGCAACGCCGGGATAGGCCGCTGGTTCGGCCTGATGGTCAATCATAGACTGGTAAGTACATGCGGCGTCATGTGTCCGCATGGAGCATTAGCGCGGTTCCGTTTGGTGCTAACCCATCCCAGTTACCGCCGGCGAGGCTATGCAGCTCAGCTGGTACGTAACGCTGCTCAATACATGACGTCTGAATGTACCGCATCCGCAGTACTGATTACCGCACTGAGCGGAAGCTCAGCAGAACGGATATATGAGAGTGCAGGCTTTCAACCCATACAGTCCGCTTTTCAGATTTCTTAGCCGCCATATGCGCCGGATAGTATGATCGCACCCTGGCTCATCGCAGCGATGATGCAGCTTGCGCCCGCCGCTCAATAGCGTCAAAGTCCTTCGCGGCGATAAGTTTCCGAGGCGCAACCCAACTCCCTCCAACGCATCGCACTGCATCTAGAGCGAGCCAATCAGGGGCCGTATCCTGGGTGATACCACCGGTGGGACAGAAGATAAGTTCGGGATATACCGCTGACATCGCTTTCACCATTCCCACCCCTCCGGCAGGAACAGCGGGGAAAAACTTTACACAACGGAAACCTAATTCGCGTAAACCCAAGGCCTCCGAAGGTGTCATGACACCGGGAAGAAATGGCATTTGATGGCGTTGGCTCGCATCAATAAGCGATGGTAAACACCCCGGAGATACAGCAAAATGAGCGCGCATCCGGGACAAGACAGTGACCTGCTCAGGTGCAGTAACCGTACCAGCGCCAACCTGTATGTTTACGAATTCATTTCGTATTCGAGAGATGGCATCAAACGCTGCCTCCGTACGAAGTGTCACTTCAATCGTTCGTACACCGCCGGCGATCAGCGCTCGGGCGAGAGGAATTGCATCGTCCGCATCATCCAATGTCACCACCGGCATGACTGGTCCCAACCCAAGGATTTCAAAAATTGATGTCATTGGCGTATCCTCCGCGGAACGGTGAAAAGCTTGTTTACTCACTGTGCACTGCGTCTGCACATACATGACGACGGTTTTAGTCGCAATCAGGTAGTACACTCATGAACATGACCGCTGAGCGACGAATGTTCAAGATCAGGAGAAAACACGTTGACGAGCAGCTCCTTCGGTAAAAGTAGACCTCAACACGATGTAGATATCGTGGTGTTCGGCGGCGGCGGGGACCTAGCGCGTCGAAAGTTGGTTCCGTCATTGTATGACCTGTTCCGGGATGGCCTCGTACCGGACAGCACTCGTGTGATTGGTGTGTCACGGAGTGATATCAGCGACGATGGCTATCGCGACATGATGGCAAGTTCAACCCGTGAATTTACCCCCGAACATGAATTCGATAGTGAAGTATGGCACCGGTTCGCCCAGCAACTTAGTCATCAGTACCTCGATGTTGGTGATATCGGGCAGATTCGCTCGCTGGGTAAGTTGCTCCGTAACCATGGAACACCACGAATTTTTTACATGGCACTTCCTCCTCAGCTCTTTGCTGCAACGTGTAGGAACCTGGGCGAGGCAGGGCTGATTACTCCAGAAACCCGGGTGGTCTTAGAAAAACCGATTGGTCGCGACCTATCCGGCGCCAAACGCATTAATGAAGTGTTTGCGGAGTATCTGGATGAGCATCAGGTATTCCGCATCGATCATTACCTCGGGAAAGAAACAGTACAGAACTTAATGGCCCTACGGTTTGGCAACTCGCTTTTTGAGCCTCTCTGGCGCCGGGGTCGAATCGAGCAGGTGCAAATCACTGTGGCGGAATCGATCGGCGTGGGTGACCGTGGTGGATACTATGAGAATGCAGGCGCGCTCCGGGACATGGTGCAAAACCACCTGTTGCAATTGCTCTGTATGGTCGCCATGGAAGCACCGACATCGTTGAATGCAGATGCAATACGTGATGAAAAACTAAAGGTACTCCGGTCTCTCCGACGGATCGATGAGACCAATGTGCGGAAGACCACGGTTCGTGGCCAATACGTGGCCGGAGCCATCGATGGAGCACCGGTCAAAGGATATACGGAAGAGGAAGGCGTTCGCAGTGGTTCAGATACAGAAACCTACTGCGCACTGCAGGTCGACATCGATAATTGGCGATGGGCGGGCGTTCCATTCTACTTGCGAACAGGAAAACGCCTACCGGACCGATACAGTGAAATCACACTACAACTACGCCCGGTACCATTAGCGCTCTTTGGACAAAAGCCAGAGGACTTGGTGCCCAACCGACTGGTGATTCGACTGCAGCCAGACGAGGGCATCAAGCTACGACTCATGGTGAAAGGTCGTGGCAGACAAATGAAGCTAGAGCCCGTGAACCTCGACCTCAATTTGGCTCATGCGGTCCGGGGCCGACCACTATCCGCCTATGAGCGATTGCTACTTGAAGTGTATCGCGGCGATCCGACTCTGTTCATGCGCCGGGATGAGGTGGAAGCAGCGTGGTCATGGGTAGATCCGATTCTCGAAGGATGGGCCATGCAAGAGATGGGGTGTAAACGGTATGTGGCTGGTACCTGGGGGCCTTCCAAAGCCGTCTCGCTTTTAGATCGCAACAATCACGTCTGGGCCGAGGACGCACCATGACATCTACAAACTCGAAACCCGGGGCTCGCCTTCATCGCTTCGCTGACGCTACCGCGACGGTAGAGGAGCTAGCTTCGCGAGTTATCCGCGCGATCGCACATGACATAGCCACCAAAGGAGACGCCACACTAGTCGTGTCCGGAGGAAGCACC
>PKDL01000107.1 GCA_002863065.1 Pseudomonadota bacterium | reverse complement strand
TTCGGTCTCCGCTTCAGCGACGCTTCGAGGTGTTCACGGCACTTATCCATCTGTCCGGACTCTTTGTACAACCGCGCCATATAATAATGCGCTTCCGCATTTTCCTCATCCCCCTTGAGTGCACGGTCTACATGTTCGCGTGCGAGGGACAGACGCTCACTGTTTGAACGCTCCGAGTTCTGAAACAACGCCCATCCCATCTGCAGGTTGTAGCGAGCGTTATCTGGTTCCGCGGCCAAGGCTCGTTCAAAGAATTTTTCCGCGTCGCCATATGCTCCTTTTTTCATCAGCATGGAGCCTTTATGAAAAAATATCTTGGCGGCTTCGGTAGCGCTGACCCCAAGACCACCCGGGTCCTCGCGCAATAATTCTTGGGTCGTCCGACTCGCAGCCTGCGCTTGAAGCTCTGAGGTGGTGGCACCGACGTCAGGCGCCTTATTTTCGTACTCTTTGCGCTTCGCGGGATCCGTGAGTGTCGCGTGCGCATCGGTCACAAACTTGAATAGCGCAGCTGCCTCGTCAGATATGTCTTCTAGGCCCTTACGGGCGATCCGATCCGGGTGAAGCACCTTGACTAAGTTGAAGTACTGTTTTTGAACGCTTCCATGGGAAGCATCTCGTTCCAGACCCAACACGCCGTAGTAATCTTTCGTCTCTATGTATGTAGTCTTCTCGGCAATCAACTGCCGGATGTCTGCTGCGTCCAAGCCCTACTCCATCAAAACAACCAGTTTCACAACACATGATACCGGTCCTGACTACCTGCTGCCACCCTTTGAACGCAGAAGACTACAGGCAGAAAACAAACCGGCAACGAGAGTGCCTAAAGCACCTAACTGGAGACAATATTCTAAATGACTCCGTACTTGAGTATGATGCGCGCATGAAATGGGCCCGCCCAGTATTAAAGGTACTAATTACCATCGGTATCCTTCATCTTATTCTCGCTTGCCAGCCGGAAACGCTTGCCGATAAGCAGATCGAACTGGACGAGTTTACAATAGAAGCATGGCCACTGGACGCGGTACTGCCTGGTACGCGTATCCAGTTCCGTGGAACCGGTTTCTTGGATGAATCCCTTGGCTATCACCGACTTGTCATCAATCCATCCGGCCAGCAGGGTCTGCAGTTTGTCGTGCCGCTCAGTCGTAGTGCATCTGACACGTTGGAATATCGAGTGTCCGGACAATGGCTCGATATCTTTCCCATCGGCACCGAATTTGCGGGAGCAGTATCTGTAGAGAGAATCCTGAACGAAACCGGACAAGCAGACCGAATCCAGCTCCCTGCCGCATTCCGAATGGCAGAGAACCTCGAACCTATCCTATCGAACATACAAGTTGAAAACGATGAGCTGTATCCAGGCGATACCATCACACTCACGGGCTCTGGATTCATTCTCCCCGGCGAAGGGCATTCAGTGGCTATCATTGAAGGGGCCCTGACCACTCTGGTACCACCTGAGACCCGGTCGATACAGGTCGTATTGCCCATCACTGGAGTCTCCAGGGAGACACTTCAATTTGAATTGACGCCCGACATCTTTGGCATTCGGCCAGGAACGTTCGAAGGAAGCATTCGACTATCCAACGAAACACCAACCAGCCAAGTTGAGGGGAATATTATTGAGGCGTTGAAATATCCATTCTTTGCACCGCGAATCGATGCCATAACACCGACTGTTGCTCGCCGGGGGCAATCAATCATCGCGACTGGACGCGGTTTTTTGCCGACTGATCCGCCCTTTGAGGCTACGACGTTATTCCGACTTGAAGGTGAATTCGAAGCAGGTGCAGTTTCAGATATTCAGGTATACGACGGCGCCACCGCACTCGCGTTATTTCCGGACTCATTCACAGACAACACGGAGATGAAATACATCTTACGCGTGACACAAACGCCCGCTGGCGCCCTCGAGGGCCTGGGCCTTTTATCAGGAACCTTTCGCGGTACCGTACGACCCCTTCTGATTAGTGGTGCGGAATCTATTTTAGGCGATGGCCCCTCGGTGGAGTTATCCATCCTGCCCCAGAAACAGGTAGTCTTCATCGACTACTTACCCGGCTTTAGCACCACTGTAGAACAAATGGGGCTAGCTATCCTCGAGTCCCAAATCAAGAAGCGTATTCTCGATGTCTGCAATCGCGACTATGAGGGTGTCAATGTAGAGTTTCGTGACACCAGGCCCACGGATTACTCGGAATACTCCATCGTGGAAGTCGGGGGCCAGGATCCAAACCAAGCCGGACTCTTTGGACTAGACAACACCGCGGGTAAGGATGTTGGGAATATCCGCTTCAACGATATCATCGGTGGTACCAACGCAGAAACCCGTGAGCGGGGCTACTTCGCCTTCGGCGGGGTGTTTGTGCAGTCCTTCTTCCAGCTTTCTCCTTCAATGCCGGGAATAGAGCCGCTGCCTATCGCTAGCTACCGGTTCGATGAGATATTTGGCCCCTTCATGCGACTACTCGGTGGAAGACCTGTCACCGCGGCAAACTCCTTCAGTTTCGAGGCGCGAGAAGCAGTGCGTGTACTTGGTAACTTGGTTGGGAATACTGTCGTACATGAAATTGGACACTCACTTGGCCTTTCGAATATTGACGGTGAATTCCATAATATCGGAGACAACAAAGGGTGGCTTATGGACTCAGGTACTTTTCGACCCTTTGCCGAACGAGCCGAGATAGACGGCGCAAGCGCCGCAGTATTCTCGCCGAATAACCGCTCATATCTAGAACGCATACTTCCCTCGGAGCCAAGACCGTGACGCGCACCTATCTGATCGTAGCCACGCTGTGCTGCTGGTCCGCTTGCGCGGTGGATACTTCCCCTCAGGCCCTACCAAAACCGGACATGCTGGCCTGGGACGATAGCGCAAACGTCAGCGTCGAAGGCAGCCTATCCACGCTCGCCGTCGAATGTGATTTGGCGCTCACCCCAAATGAACGAGCGAAGGGCCTGATGTACCGCAGGACGCCACTGGGACCAGAGAAGGGCATGCTTTTCATCATGGATGCCAATGAAGACCACGGTTTCTGGATGAAGAACACCTACATTCCCTTAGATATGATTTTCATAACAGAAGATTCCGTGGTGGCGGGCATAGTCCAAAATGCGGAGCCCCTTACAAGGACATCACGGAAGTGCGGCTCCCCCTCTCGGTATGTACTTGAAGTGGACGCGGGCACTTGCAAGCGCCACGGTATCTCGGTTGGGAGCACAGTCAGATTCGACCTCGAAAACCGCGAATGATACGCCTCCACAGCTCGTAGGCTCGCCGGGTCAAACGCGAACGTACCATCAAAAGAGTCAATTTCTTGATCTTCTGGTCGCAGCAGGCATGTTGATGGCTTAGAGCGTGTCCTGGTAGGCCACACATACCGAGCACGCAGGCGGGGAAACATGAAAGAATATGCACTCAAGGTCGGCTCATCCGACTTGGTTATTCGCAGCGATGAGTCTGCAGAACACATTAGCGCTGTGCAGCAACTGATCAGCACAACTTTCGCTGAGGCCGGCGGCCACGGGGGACGACCCCAGCACACCGCCCTCGCGTTTGTTGCGCTCACACTAGCGGACCAGCTCATCAAAGAACGGACAGCCCACCAGTCATTGAAAGAACGGATACGGAGTCGTTCGCGAGAGCTTCTCAAAACGCTCGCGTCGAGGAGCCTCGAGCCATTCTCAGCGAACGGCTCGACCGAGCCACCGGAAGCTTCGCTGGTCGCTTGATGAAATCAAAGCACGAGGCACGCAGTAAATTTCGAAAAGCAAGGCGTACGCTTGATCCGAATACGAAGGCTTCCAACGAGACGCGAATAGCCGACTTGCTGTTTGCGTGGATAGACCAAACGTTCGAGGACGGTGACTTAGTAGCTCTTTACTCCAGCATGCCGAACACCGGAGAAGTGCAAACATCACTTATTCATGAGCGTTTATCCGGTAAGTACCCCATGTGCTACCCAAAGGTCCTTGGCCGCACCATGGCGTTTCATCGCGTCCACCATCTTGAAGACCTCACCCCAGGTTTTAAAGGGGTTCCCGAGCCCGTCATCGCGGACGCAGTATCGCTGAGCCGCATCTCGCTTATCGTTGTGCCAGGTGTGGCATTCACCGCAGCCGGCACGCGTCTCGGCCAGGGTGGTGGTCATTACGATCGACTTTTAGGGTCTCTCGGACTCAACGCGCTCACCATAGGTCTTGCACATAACGTACAGATAACCGACCAACTCCCGACCGAAGCATCCGACAAAACCGTCGATGGCATAATTTCTGAGAATGGCTGGGTCAAAAAGCCCAATCGAGACCAGCCTTCGCTCGCAGCGAGCGCGTAACGACGCCGACCCGCACATTGACGCTAATCGACTGCCCAACAAACGCACTAACTCCTTGCGTGAACTCGGTACCTCGTGTACTGATCGCACGCTTTTGAGTTCTACAAGGTGAGTAAATACCATGGCAAACACCAAATCAGTTACCGATCGAGCGATGCGGAAAGGCATTAAGCGCAGCCAACGCAAGCGCCTAAAGGCCCTCGCAGAGACACTAACGAAAAAAGAGCGGGCGAGCCTTCGGAAAGAGCCGATGGGTATCCGTAAGTTTATCGCGGAGAGTCGACAGGCCGAGGCAGAGTAAGACGTGGCGGTTCGCAAGGCGGTTATTCCGGCAGCTGGACTAGGAACACGCTGCCTTCCCCTTACGAAGGCATTGCCTAAAGAACTGTTACCAATATACAACCGCCCTGCGCTAGAAGTGATCGCTGATGAGGCGGTGGCGAGTGGTGTCGATACCCTGGTGCTTGTCACCGGTCGTGGTAAGTCTGCGGTGGAAGACCACTTCGACCGTTCGCCCTACCTTGAATCACGCCTTCGTAATCAGCCAGCCCTTAGCCAATCAATAACCCGACAGACAACAATGGTGAACGCCGTCTCCGTGCGACAGGGCGAAGCAAAAGGCCTTGGTCACGCTGTCGGTTGCGGCGAAATCGCGGTAGGCGATGAGTCGTTCGCCGTCATGTTGCCGGACGACCTGATCTTCGGTGAAACTCCCGCACTCCGCCGACTCATTGAGGTCCATGAGGCCACGGGTAAGGCAGTGGTGCTTCTTATGGAAGTTCCCTGGGAGCAAACGAGACGCTATGGCGTTGTAGATGCCACCCCGCGCGACGACGGAACCTTTGACATTCACGCGATGGTTGAAAAACCGTCACCGGAGGTAGCACCTTCAAACCTCGCAATTGTCGGTAGATATGTCTTTCCGTCATCCATTTTTAAGAAAATCCGAAACACCGGTTCCGGTGCCCTCGGTGAAATCCAGCTCACGGATGCCATGTTATCTTTGGCTCAAGAAGAGGGAATGATTGGCGTCATGCTGGAAGGCACACGCCTAGACACTGGTAACCCGTTGGGGCTGCTAATCGCCGGCATGCACTATGCGTCCCAAGATCCAGACGTATTTGCCGAGCTCAAAAAAGCCGCGGAGAAGCTTTTCTCCTAGCGGCGGGCTCATACAGCCACATCGTCCTACACTCGTGATATTGACTGGACCGCATCACCTTCTCGAAGCCGGTACAGCACATCAATACCACGGGTGATTCTACCGAAAACGGTGTATTCACCATCGAGGTCAGGAAGCGGACGCCAACACATAAAAAATTGCGACGACGCTACGCCATCCTCGTTCTTGGCCAGGGCTAGTGAGCCGGTTAGAAGCCGATGATGGGTCTTTTCTGCTGGAAGAAAAACTCCAGAATCGCCGGAACCATCACCATTTGGACAGCCCGTCTGGGTCAGCGCATCGCGAACCACGCGATGAATGACCAACCCGTCATAGAAGCGATCATCAATAAGCTTCAGAATGTGCGACACGGCCGCGGGTGCGTCAGATTCATATAAAGAGACCTCGATGCGGCCCCGTCGTGAGGTAATGGCTATCTTACTCACGCATCGCTCGCTTGGCGCATCAGGTACGACTCAATGAACCCTTTTATATCCCCATCTAAAACCGAATCTGCGTTGCCGACCTCGTGCTCTGTCCGATGGTCTTTCACCATGCGGTATGA
>PKDL01000019.1 GCA_002863065.1 Pseudomonadota bacterium | reverse complement strand
GCACCCTCGAGGTGAATATCAGTGAGGTCTGCGTGGTGCATGACCGCATATTCCAGGTCGCTATTGTGGAGTTGAGCTCCGATTAACACGGTATCGGTCAGATCAGCATAGCCGAGGTCTGCGCCGTACAAATCCGAGTCCGTCAAGTTGATGCCTGCGAGTGGTGCGAAGGTCAGGTCGGTTTCACTGAGGTCCGCACCTGGGCCAGCGAGAATATAGCCGGAACCTACTGTCTCCTGGCAGTTCCACGCGCCTGGAAGGGCATCTGGGCAACCTACGAGGTGGATCCCACGTGCACCGAACAAGACAGCATGAGACATATTCGCATGGGCCAGATCGGCTTCCATCAATACGGCATCGGTGAAGTCTACGTGGGCCAAGCCGGCGCCGACGAAGCTCGCTTTGGTCAATGTGGATTTTGAAAGGTCCGCCCCATGGAGATTGGCTCCATCCAGATTCGCTTGTTTTAGATTGGCCATCTTCAGCGATGCGCCGGCGAGGTTTGTGCCTGAGAGGTTGGCTTTGGGGCCGAGTGCATGGACCCCCGAATCGATGTCGATGCATGTCCAATTAGATGCATGCGTGCTGGGGCATCCGCCAAGATAGGTCGCAGATACGCCGTCCATCACCGCGCTTACCATGATGGCGTCAGTGAGGTCGGCTCCGACCAGGTTGACGTTGGTTAGGTCTGCATCTGTCATGTTCGTGGCCTCAAGATGGGCATCGGTCAGGCTAATCTCCATCATATTGGCTTCGGACAGGTTCACGTGGCTCAGGTTGGCTCCAGGGCCCGCTAGGATGATTCCTGCGTGAGGGGTGGATAGGCAGCCCCATCCGGTCGGTAGCGTGACTGGGCACCCTACGAGGTTGATTGCGCGTAGACCATCGACTTGAGCGGATGCCAAAGATGAACCAGTGACTATCGCGCCCGATAGATCCGCATCGGTGAGGTCCGCACCCGATAGGTCGGCGTTTGTGAGATCGGCGTTCGAGAGGTTGGCACCGGCGAGATCGGCCCCGCTGAGATAGTCGCAGCCTTCGAGTGCTTTGGCAGTCCAGCTGGTGAGCGTACATGCTTCAGGAATGCATTGACCGTCCACTTGGACATACCCAAGGGCACAGTCACAGGAAAAGCTACCTGGAGTGTTGGTGCATGCCCAACTGGCTACATCTCCGCACCCCCCGTTATTTGTGGTGCATTCGTCGATATCTTCGCAGCGACCATCATCCATTGCGTTGAAGCCTGGTAGGCAAATACATTGGGGTGGCGCCCCGAGCCGGTTCTGGCAGACTGCGTTCGGGTCACACGTGCCGTTATTGGTTTCACATTCATCGATATCGTCACAGCCCAAGTCGCTGTTCAACTCAAAGCCATCGAAGCAGGTGCATTCTCCCTGAATACAGGTACTACCTTCGCCGCAGAGATCGTCACAAGGATCTGCAGCGATGCAGTGACCGTCTGCGTTGCGAATAAAGTCGTCGATGCACTCGCAATGTGGGCGTCCATCGGGAGTAATGGTGCAAGTGGAATTGACACCGCACGGCTCCTTACGCTCCGTACATGCAGTAGTGATGGGCTCCTGATCCTCTTCGTGTGAGACGATACCGCCGGTATAGCGCTTTTCGCCGGATAGGCATCCGGCGGCTAACAGCAGACTAAGGAGACAGATACGAGTTGAAACGGACATGGACAAACCCTCCACAAGTCATAATGAGTGCTCAAAACCGACCATAGGTCGTGGGCTCAGCGGGTTCGGTCTGCATGACCATCACGGCGGAAGTCAGACGGAATCCCTGGGCCCGTCTTCTCCTACGCAGAGGTGAGAGCAGGTATCTCAAAAAAAAGATAAAAAGCCTGGAGAGGGCTGCAGTGCGGTGTTTACGTAGGCTGGTGTACGCAGGTAAGACATACATTCTGATAGAAATACCGCCGTACGTAAGTGAGAGAGGTTGACCGAAAGAGGCAGATCGCGCAGAACGCAGAGAGACGGAAACTAAGGAGAGCGCTGTGGCTGGAAGCAGCTTATTAGCTTTGATCGATGATATCGCTGCCATTCTTGATGATGTCAGTGTGATGACCAAAGTGGCCGCGAAGAAGACGGCCGGCGTCCTCGGGGACGACCTCGCGCTCAATGCCGAGCAGGTCACGGGTGTGCGCGCTGAGCGGGAACTGCCGGTGGTGTGGGCAGTCTTCAAGGGATCCACTCTAAATAAGGTCATCCTGGTACCAGCCGCGTTGTTGATAAGTGCCGTTGCTCCTTGGCTAGTGACTCCACTGTTGATGCTGGGTGGTGGTTTTCTTTGTTACGAGGGCTTTGAAAAGGTGTATCACAAGCTATTCCATAAAGAGGACGTCAAGGCGCACACGGAGACACGTAAGGCGGCGGTCAGTAACCCCGAAATCGATTTGGTCGCGTTTGAAGAAGCCAAAGTGAAAGGTGCGATCCGTACGGATTTTGTGCTCTCGGCAGAAATTATTGTGATCGCATTGGGTACCGTAGCCGGCGAGCCTCTGGTTACGCAGCTTGGGGTGCTGGTCGCAATCTCGGCGATGATGAACATCGGGGTCTATGGGCTAGTCGCTGGCATCGTCAAACTGGACGATCTAGGCCTGGCCCTGAGCAAGAAAGCGGGGGCTATCAAGTCACTCGGAGAATGGATTCTCAAGGCTGCCCCGAAGTTCATGAAAGGCCTGAGTATCGTGGGGACGGCGGCGATGTTTCTCGTGGGTGGCGGCATCCTCGCGCATGGTATTCCTGGCCTCGAAGGTCTTATCCATACGGCTGCAGAGGCGTCCGGGGCGCTGAATGTTCTGGTGGGGACCTTGCTCAATGGCGTCGTTGGCGTCATTGGTGGTGGCCTGCTGGTTGCTGGCTCAACACCGATTAAGGGCATGTTGAAGACGTCGGAGACGTAGTCCGCAGGAGATGACCCGCAATCGATACTGACCTACTCAAGGCGGTCATTATTGCGGGTTCGATAGCGGTGACGATACACCTCATCATGACGGTATAGCAGCGGGGTCCAGAGTCACCTCTCCAGTATAAACTCAGTAATAACGTAGGTTTACATTCATGGCATGGCGCATGCTTAGGCTATCAGACGAGTAAAGATACCTCGTTTGGAGGATAAGATGTTGAGCCGTTTGAGTGTGTTTGTATTTGCTGTAATTGGTGCATTGGGATGTTCGGGTGAACCCGAGGTGGTCGTTCCAACCAGCACAGACTTTGGATTAGAGCCGACTTCGGCGAAGGGCGATGGCGCATTTGAGCAGGCTGCCGCGTACTGGTCGAAGATGGAAGTCCCCGATACGCTAGCGGTCCTGGGTGACGGTTCCAACGACGCGTCGACCTTGACTCGTACGGTGGTCGCCAACGCAAACGATGGTTTGGCGTACCCTCGCGATATGGCATTCAATCCCAACAACCCTGGTCAGTTGTGGATCGTGAACACCGCGAGTGAGTCAGTCACGATCGTGCAGCACGTCGGCTCCCCTTACCGAGAGAGCCGTGATGTACGCAGTGAGGGGTCCTCACACTTCCATGCTCGCCCGGCTGCTATCGCTTGGGGGGCTAACAACAGCTTTGCGACCATTCACGAGACCGATGAAATGACTCAGGGGCCCTACGGCTCACCGGGTGACTTCATGGGACCCACATTACAATCGGCCGATCTCGATACATTTGATGCAGGGCATGGCTCTCACATCGACATGTTGCACAATACGCCGCTCGGAATGGGCATCGCCTGGCAGTCGGGAAATATCTTTTGGGTGTTTGATGGCGCGCACTCGTCATTGACGCGATACGATTTCCGTAAAGACCACGGCAAGGGCGGGTCCGATCACCGAGATGGGATAGTGCTACGTTTTGCCGAGGGCCTAGTTCGCCGGGCTCCTGGCATCCCATCACACATGGAAGTACACCAAGAGACCGGGCTGCTCTATGTAGCCGATACCGGTAACTCTCGAGTACTCGCTCTTGATACGACGCGTGGTACGGTGGGAGACCCCATTTTCCCGAACTACGATGGCTCGCAGCAGTACATGGTGAAGGGTGCGGATGTTCGCATGGTGGTGGATGGCAAGGATTACGGCATCGAGCGACCAAGCGGTCTAGCGATTCATAACGATGTGCTCTACATCGGTGACCATGCTACCAATCGTCTCTTCGGATTCACGCTTCACGGTGACCTGATCGATTACGTCCAGCTCCCGATTTCGGAGGGCGGCATGATGGGTATCGAGTTTGATGCATATGGGGCACTCTACGTTGCCGATGCGAGGGCGAATGAGGTGGTTCGATTCCGTCCTCCGAATCACGCCCATGACTATGCGAATCGGTCCTATGACATCAATGAGTATGAGAGTAATTCTCGCATCCCGCGTTACGATCCGAACGGAGAGCATTGTAACGATCCGTCTCACGCACACGGTGATACAGAGTAGGTCGCACGGGTTATGAGGCGTGGTCTCTACCTCGCCTCTAACCTAGCCAGGCTGTTACGCTGGAGCTATGTCTGTTCCAAGATATCTGCTCGCCATTCCTTCCTTATCGCCTCCTGCGATTCTACCTCCCAAAAGTCTACTTCTCTTTCGCCCCCTGAAAACTCAGATATCTCAACCGCTGCGGACCTTTCTGGCGCAGTTTCTGATAATCGAACCACCGCTGATGTAGGGTCATGAGACGCTTCCGGAGCGGCGTCTTGAGGACGTGCCGGCAGGAAAATATTCGGTGGGTCAAATGACTGTTGAAATCAGGTGGTTCAACCATCGCCCTAGCACATGCTTGAGGTATCCTCCGGCCATGCGGGCTACTTCTAAATTGTGTTCGGTCGCTGTCCTCTGCATGGGCCTTAGCGTCTTATTGAATTGCTCGGATACGAGTTCGGCATCTGAGGGCGGGCGGACCTTTACGCTCAAAATGCATAAGGCCACAGGAGAAAATAACTTTTCTCAACTCGCCTACGAATGCAGCGCGTGCACTTTTGAACAGTTTGCCGCGATCGAGGTGCCGGATGGCTGGTCTAAGGGGACTACGCAGGTCATTCTGCCGGAAGGAGAACTTCTCGGCACTCCCACCTTCGACGGGGTACCCAGCTCGGTAGATTTCGTTGACGAGATTCCTGGTCAGGAATTTCGGCTTATCGCCAAAACGGTGAGTGGGCAGTTAGTGGGGTTCCGTCAGAATCGTTTGGTGGTCTTGGTCGACGTGATGCGCCAAACGCGATTTCGGTTTCCAGCGGGTAAGCGGGTGCACGAGCTAACAGATCCAGACGGAAATACATTTGTATTATTCGGTTTCGAGGTGGAGTCAGCCGATTTCACCTCGCCTGATTTTATGTCAGCCGATGCACTCACTGCGTATCCAATACCGACGGGATGGACCTACAGCACCTATATTCCGTCTACCGCTATCATTTTGGAATCGAAAGAGATCGCGACGGTACTCTCGATCACGGGAACGCCTTCATCAGTGTGGCAAAAGCGGTAGTATATGGAGCCTGAGCACTCTCATGGCTGCAGCAAGGATAGCCAGCGGCTTCTGTAGGTTGTGACGGGCTATTTGAGTCCGAACCCTTCCAGTACTTTATTGAAGTTTGCGCGTCGCTCTTCAAGACCATCGACAGCACCAGTTTCGCACGGGGCATCGTGGCACCCACGGTTCACAATGCCGCTCACGGAATCAATAAATGCGTCGCCGACCAACCCAGAACTGACATATTGGTCGAGTTGGTCGATGTAGGTCCAACCGTCTTCATCATAGGTTTGTACGCTCGCCATCCAATAAAAGAGGCCGGCTATCCACTTCAGTTCAGGATGTGCGGTACTAGAACATATGGTTTCGGGTTGCTTACAGAAGTCTATCTCGGGGTAGGGGGCAGACGCCGGTGGTGGAAAGTCGGCTGGATTAAGGTGAGTAGCACCGAGGTAATGGTTGAGAATTCCGAAGTTGCAGCGGCCCGTGGTTTGGATAACGCCTCGCCCCCACCAGCAGCATCCTTCGACTGAGCCGCCCGACCCATCAAATACGTATTTACCGCCTTTCTGACCGACATAGACCTGGCACTCTGGTCGGAGCCAGGCCG
>PKDL01000169.1 GCA_002863065.1 Pseudomonadota bacterium | reverse complement strand
AATTCTTGGTCTTCAGCATCTCGGCTTCGGTACGCTGTACCAAATCGCCGATGTGTTTGATGCTCGCGTTCTGCAGACAGTTTGCGGAGCGAACACTCAATTCCAACTCGTCTACCGTACGGTAGAGGTTGTCATTGAACATCGGTTCTTCCTCTTCCTGCTCCTCAACGGGCTCATCAACATCCTCGTCGAAATTGATGAAAATTTGGAGCTGCTCTTTCAGAATCTTTCCCGATAGCGCCACTGCATCCTCGGGGAGCACAGAGCCGTTGGTCCAGATTTCAAGCGTAAGCTTATCGTAGTCAGTTCGTTGCCCCACGCGCGCATTCGTCACACGGTAGTTCACACGCTGAATGGGTGAAAAGACCGCGTCGATGGCGATTGTACCAACCGGCGCATCCGGGTCTTTGTTACCGTTAGCGGTCACGTAGCCACGGCCCTCACGCACAGTAAGTTCGGCCTCAAAGACCCCGCCCTCAGATACCGTTGCGATGTGCTGGTCTGGATTCAAAATCTCGACCATCGGATCGGTTTCGATATCTGCAGCAGTCACGGCACCAGGCCCTGACTTCTTGATTCGAACTACCTTCGGCCCGATACCGTGCATCCGCAACTGCACCTCTTTGAGGTTCAGGATGATATCGGTGACGTCTTCCACAACGTCCGGAACTGCCGAAAACTCGTGCAGTGTGCCTTCAATCTTGACGGCGGTAATCGCCGCGCCTCGAATTGATGAGAGCAAGATCCGCCGGAGAGCGTTGCCTATCGTAAGGCCGAAGCCTCGCTCAAGGGGCTCACAGGAGAATCGTCCATACGTATCTGTCGCCTTGTCGATTTCAAGTTGACGGGGGCGAATGAGGTTGTGCCAGTTTCGGTACATTTAGTCTGCGTCCTCTCTCGGAGTTTCAGGTTTCCGGTGGACTATGAAACCTTGGACGAAAAAGCCAGAAACGCACTACAGCAAATGCAAAAAAGTTTTTCCAGGTCGATGTTCTAGTTGCCGTTGTGGGCTCCATCAACATCTTCGCTGTGTCTACTTTTCGTTAAGTGCGTCTCCGTTACACATGCGCTGGCCGCCCAGCACACGCCATTTAGTTCGAATACAATTCGACAATCAGATGCTGGGCAAGTCCCGCCGCAGCATCCGTGTTCGGTGTTCCCTAGACTCGGCGACGCTTTGGTGGGCGGCAGCCGTTATGAGGGACTGGAGTAACATCACGGATAAGGCTCAACCGCAACCCAGCGTTACTGAGTGCTCGCAGAGCAGCCTCTCGACCAGCTCCTGGGCCATTCACGTAAACGGATACGGTGCGCATTCCATGATCCATGGCTCCGCGAGCAGCATCTTCCGCAGCCATCTGTGCGGCGAACGGTGTGCTTTTCCGTGAGCCTTTGAAGCCGCGCTTACCAGCGCTAGACCATGACACAGCATTTCCACTCACATCGGTAATCGTCACGATCGTGTTGTTGAACGTCGACTGGATGTGGGCAATGCCACTCTGTACGTTCTTGCGGACTTTGCGCTTGCCGCGAGCTTTCTTTGGACTAGCCATCTTATATTAACCTCTGCGTTGCGCCGCTGTTATTTCTTCTTCTTGACGGTAGCACGACGCGGACCCTTCCGCGTGCGAGCATTCGTGTGCGTCCGCTGACCCCGTACAGGTAGACTGCGACGATGCCGCAGACCGCGATAGCAGCCAAGGTCCATGAGACGCTTGATGTTCATCTGTATTTCACGCCGAAGGTCACCTTCGACCGATACATGAGCCTCGATATGCCGACGGATCGAGGAGACTTGGCCCTCCGTCAACTCGTCAGTGCGCATGGCGGGGTCGATGTTCAGTTCATCGCAAATGCGAGCTGACGTAGCTCGTCCGATGCCATAAATATAAGTAAGACCTATGTCCAGCCGCTTACGACGAGGGAGGTCAACGCCTGCAATACGTGCCATATCCGACTCCTACCCTTGCCGCTGCTTGTGGCGTGGGTTTTCACAAATTACGCGCAAGACACCTCGACGGCGTATCACCTTGCACTTATCACAGATGGGCTTTACCGAAGCTCGCACCTTCATCGTTAGGACCTCTGCTCTAAGGCAGCCCGAAGCCTAGATGTCACGTCGGCAACCTCACCAACGCCGTCTATTTTTCGAAGCACACCTTTCTCCGAGTAATATTTCACTAGCGGTTCAGTCTTTTCTCTATATTCGACCATTCGCTTGCGAATCGATTCTTCATTGTCGTCAGCGCGTTGGTACGTTTCCCCACCACACACATCACACACACCCTCAACCGATGTTGGGGCGTAACTCACGTGCGACATGGTTCCACATTGTCGACACGTACGGCGGCCTGAAAGCCGGTCCACAATGAAATCATCGGGCACGTCAATCAGTAAAACACCGCTAATCTCAACTCCATCCAGCGCCCCGAGGGCCTCCGCCTGCGCGAGCGTTCGAGGGAATCCATCGAAAATCGCACCATTAGAGGCGTCGGGTTGTGCCACACGGTGGCGTATTAGGTCCAGGATTATTTCATCAGAAACGAGTTGCCCTGCATCCATAACCGCCTGAACCCGCTCACCGAGCTCCGTTCCTTCTTTTCTCGCTGCCCGCAACATGTCTCCAGTCGACACCTGGGGTATGCCCAAATCCGCCTGAAGATACTTGGCCTGGGTCCCTTTTCCGGCCCCTGGCGCACCGAGCATGACAAGAAACATCGACTAGCCCCGAGCTCCGGCACGTCCGCGAACGCGCTTTCCTTTATCCGCATATCCCTCGTACTGTTGGGTAATCAGATGACTCTGGATCTGTTGAACCGTATCGAGGGCCACGCCCACTACGATCAAAAGGCTCGTGCCGCCGAAGTAAAATGGTACCGCGTACCATTGCTGCAAAAAGGTTGGGAGGACGCATACTGCCGAGATGTAAACCGCCCCACCGAAGGTTATTCGGGTAAGCACGCGATCGATATATTCCGCTGATTTCTTACCAGCTCGGATCCCTGGAATAAAGCCACCCGAACGCTTCAGGTTATCTGCAACATCAACCGGGTTGAACGTTACCGCGGTGTAGAAGTAGCAAAAGAAGATGTTGAGCGCGACGTAGATGACGTTGTAAAGCAGCTTGCCCGGAATGAGCATGTTGTTCATCTCAACAACCCAACTCGCGTTAGGAAGTACATTCGTCAGCGTAATTGGGAACATCAAAATGGACGATGCGAAGATGGGAGGGATAACCCCTGCTGTGTTCACCTTCAACGGTAAGAAGGTGTTCTGACCACCGTACAGCTTCCGCCCTACGACGCGCTTCGCGTACTGTACGGGAATCCGGCGCTGCGCTCGCTCAAAGAAGCAAATGACCGCGATAACGCCGAAGACAATCGCCATAATCAAAATCAATGTAATGTTTGTGAGTGACCCGCCATTCGTCTCGCTGAGCTGCCAGGTTTGCACTAATGCGTCGGGTAGAGCCGCGACGATACCAGCGTAAATGATAAGGGAAATTCCGTTACCGATGCCACGGTCCGTTATCTGCTCACCTAACCACATCAGGAAGCACGTACCGGTCGTCAGTGTGAGAACCGCCAGCAGCCGGAAACCGAGACCCGGATCGACAACCACTCCCGCCCCAGCGGCAGTGCCCGACGATAGGCTTTCTAGATAGGTGGCAATGAAGTAGCCTTGGACGAGACTCAATCCCACGGTACCGTATCGCGTGTATTGATTTATCTTCTTCCGGCCTTGTTCACCCTCTTTGTTGAGTCGTTCTAACGAAGGAACGACGACGGTCAGAAGCTGAATAATAATGCTTGCCGAGATGTACGGCATAATGCCGAGTGCAAAAATAGAGAGTTG
This sequence comes from Pseudomonadota bacterium, assembly GCA_002863065.1. Lineage (GTDB taxonomy): Bacteria > Myxococcota_A > UBA9042. Next base: position 2,274 of record PKDL01000169.1, on the reverse strand, counting down.
CTCGATCGCCCCGCCACTGAACATGTTAAACATGCCCAAGAAGCCGGTTTGCGCAGATTGCATATACTCTGCCATGCGTTCGCGGTCTACACCGGGAACCATGACGAATACGCCGATTCGGTACACTGCCAGTAGTCCGAGCGTGAAAGCCGCTCTTTTCACTAGTTCTGCGTTTTTGACCGCGTTGGAAATTCCGTTGGCCACGTGTGCTTCCTTAGCTGACCTCGACCGCACCACCGGCGGCCTGAATTTTATCAGATGCTGATTTTGTGACGACCACATACTCAGCACGGCGTTGATGCTTGTTGCGTTCCGGGCGGGTGCCCTTCTCGCTGACACGAGACGCTTTGATCGTGAGTTTACGAGTCAAATCTCCATCGCCCGTAATCTTCACGCGTACATAGTGTCCTTTTACCAAACCAGCAGCCTTCAAAGCGTCGATGTCAACGGTAGCTCCGTCGTCGAAGCACTCTAGACGACCCACGCTAATGGGCTGAAACACTACTTTGTGTAGGTAGTTGGAGAAGCCTCGTTTAGGAAGACGGCGATAGATAGGCATCTGGCCACCCTCGAACCAAGCAGGAGTCTTCCCGCCCGACCGAGAGGTATGACCCTTCATACCCTTACCGCTTGTTTTACCTACACCGGAACCGATACCACGACCGACACGCTTACGCTTTTTCACGCTGCCAGCAGGCGGCTTCAGGTTGCTGAGCTCGTTCATTTATCTTCCCCAGCGGTAGCAACTTCCTCAACAGTTAAGAGGTGTTGTACTTTGTTAATCATTCCGCGAACCTCAGGAGTATCTTCAAGGATTCGACTTTTGCCGATCCCACCGAGGCCTAGCCCCCGTATAGTTTCTCCCTGGCGCGCAGGACGCGCGATTGTACTCGCGACCTGTGTCACCTTCAAGCGCTTTCCCATCTCGTCTTTCCTTTCAGGTTTTCAACCTGAAAACAGGCACTTAGAGCCTAGGCGGTTTCTCAACGCTAGGCCCTATCGCCATTCAAAGGCTCGCTGGCCCTATAGACCTTGCTGCGAGCACTGTATTAATTGAGCATCTCTTCCACGGTCAAACCACGGCGTGCTGCTGCGTCCTCTGCACTCGTCAATTGGCGCAATGCATCGACTGTTGCATGGACCACGTTATGCGGATTGTTACTGCCTATACATTTGGTCAGGACATTATGTACGCCGGCGACCTCAAGAATCGCTCGCACTGCACCACCCGCAATAACACCCGTTCCCGCAGAAGCAGGTTTGAGCAACACCCGACCAGCCCCTGCTTGACCTAACGCTTCGTGAGGAAGTGTTCCATCGATAATGGGGACTTTAAACGCGTTCTTTCGAGCACGCTCACGTCCTTTTCGGATGGCTTCCGGAACTTCTTTTGCTTTTCCTAGACCAGCTCCGATATTCCCGTTGCCATCACCAACCACAACGATCGCGTTGAAGTGAAAGCGACGACCGCCCTTCACAACCTTCGCAACGCGGGCGATATTGACCACTTTCTCAGTAAACCCGTCATCGGGTTGATTCTTCTTAAACTGGCGTCCGCCTCGACGTCCGCCACCACCTGGATGCGCCATTTTGGTACTCCGTTTTCAGCCTAGAATGCTAGGCCGCCTTCGCGCGCACCGTCCGCCAAAGCAGCGACGCGTCCATGGTATTTGAAACCGTTCCGATCAAAAACAACGCTCGTCACTCCAGCAGCAATCGCTCGCTTAGCGACTTCTTGGCCCACGAGCTTTGCAGTACCGCACTTATCGGCATCGGAAATCTCCGACTTCACGTCGGCACTTAGGCTTGATGCAGCAGCGAGCGTTCGGCCGCTGTCGTCATCGATAACCTGCGCGTAGATATGAGTGTTGCTACGGAAGATATTCAATCTAGGACGACCCGCCGTCCCGCGAATTGACTTCTGCGTATGCTTACGACGGCGCAGCCGGAGCTGAACACGCCGAGAACTGTGCTTGCCCATAGTGTAGCTCCCTACTTGCCAGTCTTACCGGCCTTTCGCCGGATGACCTCATCAGAGTATGCGACACCCTTGCCCTTGTAGGGTTCAGGGGGACGAAACCCACGGATTTTTGATGCGACAGCGCCCAGCAATTCCTTGTCGGCACTCTCGAGCTTCACGGTAAGTCCACGATCTTCGACCGTTACCGACACACCCTTTGGCACCTCGAAGATAACTGGATGGGAAAAGCCGAGCGACAGGGTCAGTTTTTGACCTGCCAGTTCGGCTTTATAACCGGTACCGGTGCGGCCGTG
>PKDL01000262.1 GCA_002863065.1 Pseudomonadota bacterium | reverse complement strand
AGGATATCACGGACGAAGCATGTCGCAACTACGATGCGTCAATGTGACCTCGACGCATTGGTTTACGTGAGCTATCGTTACAGACTGTGTCGGGGGCTAAACCAGTCGCATTCGGGCGATACCTGCTTGAGTCCAAGCTCACGTCGGGCGGCATGGGCGAGATTTTTCTTGCTCGAGTTCTGGGCGCTGCGGGTTTCGAAAAGCGGGTAGTGATCAAGCGGATTCTCCCGCACTTGGCGGAGTCCAACGAATTTGTGGAGCGCTTTTTAGATGAAGGGCGGCTTCTCGTTCGGCTTAATCACGGAAATATCGTCCAAGTCTTGGATATGGGGGAAGTGGACGGCACCTACTTCCTAGCAATGGAGTACGTTGATGGGCTTGATTTGCGCGCACTACTGCAGCGCATACGCCGTGAAGAGGAAGTGCTTCCCGTTCGGCTCGCAATGCACATTTTGGTAGAGCTCGCAAAAGGACTTTCATACGCTCATAATCGAGTTGATGACGATGGTGTCCGCCTCAACGTCATACATCGCGATGTATCACCATCTAATGTCATGGTGTCGCGCACTGGTGAGGTCAAGTTACTCGACTTTGGGATCGCAAAAGTCGCTGCGCGGTTCAATCAATCAATCTCGGGGTCGTTACACGGTAAATTTCTCTACATGTCACCGGAGCAAGCTGCTGCCAGACCCTTGGACCACCGCAGTGACCTATTCTCTTTGGGCAGTCTTGCCTACGAACTATTGACCGGTGAAAGACCTTTCGCCGGTGAATCCGAGCTAAAGACTCTCGACCTGATCCGGTCTGGAGTACATAAGCCCGTTCGTGATGTTCGGGAAGACGTACCCGCAGAGGTCGAGGCTATCGTCGAGCGCTGCCTTCAGATTGACCCGGACAAGCGGTTCCAATCTGCGGATAGCCTGCAACGTATCCTTCTTGCTTGGTTTGTTGAATCCAAGACGGTCGTGTCGGCTACTGATATCGCGACGTTCATCAACCCGTACATACCCGTATCTCGGCATAGTCAGCCGGTCTCACTCGACGATGCACTACAACAGCAGATTGACCAATTGTTGTTGTTTGCACCTGGCGACGGCGTGCCGCGGTCTCCTACACAGATCTCACGTAAGCCCAGGCCGATGGATGATTTCGATGCCGTGGATCCGGTCACTGGTCTGGACCTGTCTCCGACGACTTCGAGTGGTACGACTGCAAGAGCTCGGATGGCTGATACTGCCGATCGCACGGTCAACGCCGCGAGTCGTAATCGCATTTTCCTCTGGAGCATTGGCTTGCTGGTGTTTGTGCTCGTTGCACTAAACATCATCATGATAAACACGTTCGGTTCGAGTCAGGATCAGGCTGCCAATTCGCTACAAGCCGTAAATGTAGGGATGTCCTCTTCCACTCCATCTAACCAGGCAGTTCGCGAACCTGTCGTCGAATGGTCGAAGTCATCGTCTACTCGCGAAGGCCAGCCAATCCAATCTGCGCAGCAGGATATGGATGCCGTATTTGGCGAAGGGGTTGTACTAAGACGAAGGGCCTGGTCAGAGAGCGCCTCAGTCCGGCGTCCTAGGGCGGCTCGGGTTGTGAGTATCGCTCGGAAGGAGCAGATGCGCTTGAAAATTGGGTCTCTGCCCAGAAATGCGGCCGTCGCTATTGACGGTGAAAAAATCGATACGGATATGTTCTCAGGTGACGGATGGCCTGTTCCGGGGACTGGAATGGTCTCGTTCTCCGTTCAAGCACCTGGTTATGAGCGATGGAGTCGGCAGGTCAATCGGCAAGAGGGTCTCGTCACGCTTACACCCGATCTGAAACCGAAGGCGATGGCAGTACGATTACGGGTTATACCGGCGGAGGCATCCATACGAATGGGCAGCCGTCTTATCGGGCAAGGGAGTGCAGAAATCACTGTCGTCGGTAATGCGTCGAAGCGAGTTAGAATCGATGCGCCTGGATATCAGTCTGAATTTGTGACGTTGCGCTACGGGAGTCGAACTCGGACCGTTCAGCTAAAAGCGAAGGACGGAGGGCGCATGACGGTTATGGTATTTCCCGCGGCTGCGAAGGTGACATTAGATGGCGCACCTGTTTCGCGCGATTCAATACGGATACGGCGAAAAGTGTCTCCTGGGACGCATACTCTTCGGGCGGAATATCAAGGGCAAACCGCGATTCGTCGCTTTGAGGTCAAGGCAAATGAATCGAAGCAGCTACAGTCCATTCGTTTGCTACGTTGAATGAGTGAACGCTGATCCTCAATGATTTTTTACAAGACGACTTAAACCAGGATGTTGTCACGGCGTCTTGTCCCCGTAACCTTAGTTACTGACGACCGAATAGAGCGGAAATCAGAGTAGCTATGGTCAGGTTGGAATACCTGTGTTTAGGTATAGGACCAGAACGGTTGTATTGGAGGAAAGCATTTGGCTGGGACGAAGACGCTGCTGGTTGATGTCGCTCCTGAGAAGCTGACGCTGCGGAAATACACGCTTCGATCGCTAGATGTGACCGGAATCTTTGGTCAACGCCTCCTGTACGTCGGAAGCGACCCCGATAACCACTTTGTTGTTGAAGACCCCACTGTTTCACGAGTGCACTGCAAAATTGAAGCAGACCGACAAGGACATCGTATTCGGGACCTTGATAGCAAAAACGGAACCTATATCAACGGCATACGGGTTACAGACGCCTATCTGCCAGGTGAGTGCCGGGTGCGAGTGGGTAACACCGAAATTCAATTTTCTCTGGGTGACGAAAGTGTCGAGGTGCAGCTCGCGACGAAAGACCGATTTGGGCGTCTAATCGGCGGTTCACTAGAGATGCGAGAGATTTTTGCCCTATTGGCTCGCATTGCTCCTACTACCGCAACTGTGCTTGTTGAGGGAGAGAGTGGGACTGGTAAAGAGCTCGTGGCACAAGCTCTCCATGAAGAAAGTACACGAAGTGATAAACCGTTTGTGGTGTTCGACTGCAGTGCAGTACCGCGGGAGTTAGTTGAAAGCGAACTATTTGGTCATATGAAGGGGAGCTTCACTGGTGCTACACAGAACAGAGTGGGCGCGTTTGAGGAGGCTACTGGCGGGACCTTATTCTTGGATGAGATCGGTGAGCTCCCGATGGACCTACAGCCCAAGCTCCTCCGTGTTCTTGAAAGTCGAGAAGTGAAACCGGTTGGATCAAATCAGCGGACACGGGTGAATTGTAGAATTGTCGCTGCGACTAACCGAAATCTGGAGCAAGAGGTCGCCGCTGGGAACTTCCGGGAGGATTTATACTACCGATTGGCAGTGATTCGGCTTCAACTGCCAGCGCTTCGAAACCGGGTTCAGGACATACCCCTGCTTGTACGTTGTTTTGTTCAGGAAATGCGCTCTCAGGTACCGGAGAGCGGTGATTTTCAAATTAGCTATGAAACGATGGCTAAGTTGAAAAAGCATCCATGGCCCGGCAACGTAAGAGAGCTAAAAAACTTCATTGAAAGAGCCATTCTTCTTGCTGATACGGGCCGTATTGAAACGCGCTTTATCAGCGGTCCTCGGGTAGTCGCTTCTAGCGATGTAGATGTCGATGGTGCGATTCAGTCAGTTCCTGGTGAGACAACATCTGTCGGTGCTATGAGAGTGGACTACAAGCTCCCTTACAAAGATGCGAAGAATCGCCTGATCGATGAGTTCGAGCGAGTCTATTGGACACGCCAACTCGGAAAGTCTAGCGGCAACATTAGCGAAGCGGCACGGCGGGGGGGGATACATAGGAAGTCATTAGAATATCTTCTGAAGAAGCTCGATATATCGTAGCGCTTTCACACCGTACTCCCGCACAGAGAAGCTGCATGACAAGCGAAACGGTGTCATCAGAGACGCGATTTTCATGTGGCAAGTACAATTGCGGTATCAGATGGTAGCGACGGCACCACTTTCGCATTAGTCTACCGCTGTCGTTTGGCGTTGGGAAAAGCCATCCGGAAGCCGCGTTCTTCACTTTGACAGGTACAGGTAGATGCCATGTAGCCGCCATTGTGTCGTCTAGGTATACGATGGTATCTCCGCGGTCATGAAGGGTACGTGTACGGAAACAGAGGAGGAGACGGCGTGAGAAAAGGACAGCGGCGAGGCGGATTTACGCTTATCGAACTCATGATCGTCGTGGCTATTCTTTCGATTCTCGCGGTGGTCGCAGTTCCGGCTTTTATTAAGTACATGCGGCGCGCGAAGACGATTGAAGCACTCGACCAGCTCGATAAAATACATAAAGGTGCAGCGAGCTACTTTACGCAAGGGAAGGTGGCTGGAAAGACCGGTGCTCCACTTCCATGCCTGTTCCCATCGACCCAGCCGCTAACGCCGGATATTACCAGCGGTATTTGCTGCGGAGGCGCGCAGGACTCGGATAAAGATGACCGCTGTGATGTACTCACCAGCCAGTGGGACACTGCTGAATGGTCCGCGTTAAGTTTCGAAATTCGTGACCAACATTATTTTGGCTACGAATTCGTCAGCTCTGGAAGTGGGCTTGATTCCAAGTATACAGCACGCGCACATGCTGACCTCGATTGCGACTCTGTCTACAGTACATTTGAGCGTTATGGGTATGGAACGGAAGGGTCGGTTCGTGGCGATTGCTCTGTGAAGCAAGCATCGGCATTTTATAAGAATCTCGAAACCGAATAGACGACGGTTACTGTTAGCGGTGTGCGTCGATTCGCGCCGCGCCGATAGCTTGTATGCATCGGGCATTCCTCAGGTTGCCCTTACCTCATATCACCTGCTGCTCGTGGCTCTTAGCTCTTCTCTTTAGTCTTGCCAGAGCACTCCTCATGGGGGGCATCGATGACAGTGCATCAGCGCGGCTGAAAAAAGACTCCAGGCGTGTCGCTACTGATAGACACGGCCTATGTATTCGAATTGGAGTCTTTGGATATCGATAAGCTCGGCTGACTGTGGACGCGGAGTGCGCGGATTTAGGGGGACGTTATCTCAAGACGACTCAGGACGTGAACATTCGCCCTGTAAGAGCTGCCATGCAATAGCAATTCGTATGTCCAACGCGGACAAGAGGGTGTATTGCTCTCGGAGGCCGATGCGATGGCGCTCAATATGCCGATAGAGTGAAGGCCTGTCCCTATAGTTAACCGTATTCGAGTAGTACGCGAAGGGCCTGATCCAATGGTGCTTGAACATTAGAGAGTCGCATCACTACTGGTGCCTGCTGTTCACCTAAAATGGCCGCTCCATGTGGTTTGGATTTCTTTTTTCGGCCGCTTGCCGATAGCTCGATTGATTCTGCTGAAATGACTTTCCCATCGCGTCTGCGCCAAAGGCCCGCCGCATGAGCCCGATTGGTGTCAGAACGAACAAGTACACGATGGTCAAGAGTATCTTGGAATTTACGTAGCCTAATACCAGTGCGATGCCCATCCAGACTCGGTACACCGGCGCGAGTATTGGTGGATAGACCGCTGCGGTGAGCACAAAGAGCCCCCCTAAAAGATGGGGCCATACCGGCCAATCGATATTGAAAATGATGGGAAAGCACAAACCGAAAAGCAGTGCGATACCGGTCCCAGTAACGAGACCATATTTTCTTAGCCCTTTGGGCTGTGGTGCTTCTGGTAACGTGAACGGCATTAGTCGAGATCGAACTCTACTTTCCAGCGCGAGGGATCACGCTCGGGTTGCTTTTCTTTTCGCAGTATAAAGTTTCCAATAACGAGTATATCCATTTGCGTTCTCATGAAGCACTGGTAGGCATCTCTGGGAGACGCAACGATGGGTTCTCCTCGCACATTGAAAGAGGTGTTTACTAACACTGGACAACCCGTTTGCTGATGGAATGCTTGGAGTAGTGCGTGAAAACGAGGGTTGGTGTCTGAGTGAACGGTCTGAATACGGGCTGAATTATCTACGTGTGTAACTGCAGGTATCGTAGAGCGGACAGTATGTAGTCGCTCCAGTCCTTGCCTGGTTTTCTCCTGCGCAGCGATCGGTTTTCGCTGACTTTTCGCGAGTTCGGCGACTAGCAGCATATAAGGACTGGCGGTCGTATGGTCGAACCATTCAGACACATACTCAGCTAAGACGGCGGGCGCGAATGGCCTGAAAGACTCCCGCTCCTTGATTTTCAAGTTCAT
>PKDL01000324.1 GCA_002863065.1 Pseudomonadota bacterium | reverse complement strand
CCAAAATGTTAACAAAACATGTATGTTTATCGTGTTGTGCCTCCCCTGCCGCGTAATCGGTCGCAAAACTGATATACATGGATCTTTATGTATATTTGATCAAAAATGACCAGGTAGACGTGAATACAGGCGCGGTTGTTTGTTGAACCCATGCTGCAGTCATGCCAACCCCAGCGCAAACCATTCGAGCAACTTCTGGAGTGGCTGGCGTACGGTATACCACCTCGGGCGGTGCACATTGAGCGATCCAGCCACCCCGTGGGCCGTCTTCTAAGATGACCGTTCGATCCGCGATGGAGAGGGCCTCACGCCGGTCATGAGTGATCATCAGGGCCGCAGTCTGCGAATGGTCTAATAAGCGTCGGAGTTCTCGCTCCAGTTCGGTCCGTAACGCGGCATCGAGATTCGCGAAGGGCTCATCCAGTAATAACAGTGCTGGCTCAGGTGCGAGAGCTCGTGCTAGGGCCACACGTTGCTGCTGCCCTCCCGAGAGTTGGGCAGGTCGCTTTTGTGCGTGTTCTTCCATGCCAACTGCTTTCAGAAGCTCCGCGACTCCCCCTCCGTGCTGGGAGTGTTTCGGAAGCCCAAACCCCACATTCTCAGCTACCGTCATATGAGAGAAGAGCGCATAATCCTGAAATACGATTCCGAGTCCTCTTTTCTCAGATGGTACCAGTGTACGACCATCGCGATAGACGTCGTTACCCATAATGCTAATACGTCCTGCAGTCGGGGTGATGAATCCTCCGATAGCTCGCAGGAGAGTGGTTTTACCTGCTCCAGAACGGCCGAGCACACTGACGAGTTCACCGTCGTCAACGGTGAGTGAAACTTGGTCGAGTACGGGAGTTGAGCCGTAGTGATGAGCCACGGAATCGAGCCGAAGTACGTTAGGCATGATGCCTCCAACGCATCGTTAGCAGTTGGATCAAAAAAGTCAGTGCAAGCAGGACCAGACCAGCTGCGGCCGCATCGGCAAGAAATGCCTCACTGTATCTTTCCCATATGCGATACGACAATGTCCGGAGGTGTAGCGGTGCCACAAGCAGTGTTACGGGGAGCTCCTTCACCAGCGCGATAAACAATAGAAGTGCCGCAGCGCCCAAGCCTGGTGCAACTTGCGGCAACAAAACGTGTCTAATGATACGAAATCGACCTGCCCCCAGGCTTCTGGCTACCTCTTGCTGGCGATGATCGATGCGTAAAAATGTAGGTTTCAATACACCATGAGCTTCCGCCAGATACCGCATAGCGTATCCCAGTGCCACCAATACGCCCGCAGCTCGTAGCGCTTCTCGTAGTGGTGCTAATCCGAAAGCAGGTGGAAGCCATAACGCTGCCAAAGCGAGGCCGAATGCAACGAGCACCCCAGGCAATCCACTCATGAGAAATAACAGTCCATCGAGCAGCGGGGACGTGCGGCGGCTGCGACTGGAAATCGCTGCCGTGGCTATTGCGAGGCTAATCGTCGTAAGAACCCCGATACAGGTAAGTAGCAATGTGCCCAGCAGTGGAGCCCCTATTGGCGCGAGTTCCTCACCGCGTTCCACTCCCTTGCTAAGCCATTGTACGAGTTCCGCTACTGGCGCAAGTACAGCGAAACATATGACAATTAGCGGAAGCATATATGCACATATACCGATAAATAGACTCGGTCGGACGGGGGGGGCCGGTCTCGGGTTAGCTACTCCTCGTTCGGCATGAGTCCGTCCGTGAAGCAGTCTTGAAACGAGCAGAAGAGGCACTACGAGCGCCAAAATACCAAAGCCCATATCGACAGCTGCTACGACTTGAAGCGCGGCTTGTGCTTGATAGATGCGCCACGTTAGAACCTTGCAATCAAGTACAGATACGCATCCGAAGTCACTGATGGTGTAAATCGCGACCAACAGGAGGGCAAACGATAATGATGGGCGCAATCGCGGGAGGATAATACGGCGGAAGGTGGACCAGCGATTGTGGCCGAGGCTTCTTGCCGCTTCCAACTCAGCACCGGGTATGCGCGCGAGGGCTGCACCAACTAATAGGTGGACATACGGGGATGTCACCATGATAAGCACGAGGACGGACGGCCAAAATCCAGTGAAGGCAGTGGTATTTCCAATGGATGACCCGATCAAGCCCTCGGGCTCTACTGCGCGCTGGATGGTGCCTGCAAGAAGGTAGCTCGGTATCGCCAGTGGCAGCAGGACTCCCATGGCTAGGGCGCGTCGGCCGGGTACATCAATCCGATGTTCGAGCCAGGCCAGGGTGGTTCCTAACACGAGAGCCCCGGTGGAAACCGCCGCCCCAAGTCCTATTGTGCGGAATACCACTTCCCAGAGATCAGCAGCTCCGGTATCGATAGGCATACCTACTGAAGCAAGGTGCGTTGCCTGCTCGAACGCTCTAGACCGTGCCAGCCAAAGGCCAACGATGGGAATCGACAAGAGCCCCAGGATCAATAAGCTGAGAGCACTTGTCGTAAGCTTCAGGCGTAGCTTGGGGGATGGCGTCTGTATTGCTCTGCCCTCGCACCGTGAACCAACGGTCTTCAAGAAAATCGGCTCGATTGTTTAGGACGCTCGTATGAGTAAATGGGTCTTCAGTTCAATCCCAGCTTTTGCAGGAGGCTCAGTGTGGGGCCAACGTCTGCCAGCGTTTCTTGTTTTACCGGTGTCACCTTGAGTCCCCTCAGTGGTGCAACGTTTGGATGCTCTGCGATGTTCGGTCGAGACGGGTATTCGTAGTTTTTATTGGCAAGGATGTTCTGGGCATCTTTACTCACCAGAAAATTGAGGAGCGCAAGTGCCTTTGGTTTCATCTTGCTATGAGCCATGATGGCGGCGCCGGAAATCATCAACACATTGCTTCCGTCATCTTCTGGGAAGTTCCAGGTCTTCACCTTCTCGGCCACCCCTAGTTTGTGGGTATAGTAATGATTCACAAGCGCTACCTGGATGGCTCCTCGGTCCACATCTTTCACTAATGACGAATTATTTTTAGCGGCCCGGATGCCATTTGCCTTCATCGCTGCGACCCATTTTTCGGTCTCTACTTCACCCCAGTGGTGTCGCAATGCGCTGAGATGCGCCTGAAAACTGCCATTACCTGGCGCCCAACCCGCATGTGCTTTCCATCGCTCATCTGTAAGGCTCTTGAGTGATTTTGGAAGGTCTGCCGGCAGCACTTTCGCCGGGTCATACACCAGGACGCGTGCTCGCCCTGAAATGGCCAACCAGTGACTTTGACCGAGATTCAACTCTTTGCGGATAAGAGAGAGTATTTCGGTGGGTAGGGCGTAGAGCAGACCTGCTTCTTTCATCTTGCCCAGGTAACCGGATTCTTGCGCATAGAAGACGTCGGCTGGGCTATCTTTGCCTTCGCTCAGTAACTGCATCGCCAAGGCTGGGGTCTTGCCATAGTCGACTTCCACCTTGATTCCGGTTTTTTTCTCAAACGCCTCGAAGAGTGGGCCGACGAGTGATTCCTTCCGGCCACTGACAATTCGCAGTGGTTTATTGTCGGTGGAATGAGCCTTTTCTTTTTCGGTTTCCCCGGAGGTCGCAGACGCATTATCGGCGTTCATCTTTTCTGTCGTGGTGGATGTGTTTTTGTCCGAAGTTTCAGACTTGCAGCTGGTCAGTCCCAGGATTAGGGCTGCGAGTAATGCCGGCACCATGAAAGGTCGCATAAGGCCTCCGAGATTTCTACGATTAGCAGTACTGCTCTAAACGGGGACTAACGCAGCGACGTCAAGAACGCAAATCCCGCGAGCGTCGGCCCAGGCAGCAGGTGTTATTGGCAGTCTATTTTGATTTTATAACCGCCTTGTGTGTCGAATTGGCCATCGACGGCGATGTAGTATGTGGTGCCAGCAATGGCAAAGAAGCTAGCGGAGGTCGGTCCAGTGGCAATGCAGTACGCGCCGTTACAGGCACCCTGCTGGCCCTGCATTACCATCACGTTTGCGCCCGGAAAAAACTCGGGAAGCGATACCGTCACCAGCTGTGACTTCTGCGCATCGAACGTATAGACCACCTCCGGTCCGTCAAATGACTGTACGGAGCAGCTGTAGGTATCGACATCATCTGTAGAGCCAATGCCTCCCGTTTGCCACAGGGTTGCCAGGCCGCAGTAGGCGTTGGTTTGTGGAACGCAAATCGTGCTGCAAATGGGATTCGTCTGGCAATCTGGATCGTTGCAATCGATCTTTCCGTCATTGTCATCGTCTAATTGGTTCTCACAATTCTCAATTCCGGAGCACCACGGGTCCGTCTCGCAGTCGATATCGTTGCAATCGGTCTGCCCATCATTGTCTTCGTCAAAGCCATTGTTACAGAACGTTTCGATGGCGGTTTGGCAACTGACGTCTAGTTCAAATTCCCCTGATTCACCGTCTTTCGCATCGACTACGACATACTGCGTCTTTTCTGGTGAGGCGATGAAGGTTACCGAGGACGGGTGGTACTTCTGACAGTCATTTGCTGAGCACCCATCCCCCGTATCTTCCACAACAAATAGCCCAGTTTTCCCGTCCTCCTTCGAGAGCGTGACGGTCATCGAGACGGGCTGGTTGGTAAAGACCTGCCAGGCGAATTCTTTGGCAGAGAAATCTCCGGGGCTACAGGGCCATACGTCTACGTTCTGTGTCGAACCGAATGCGAAGTTCGCCCATTTAGACGGAAAGCTATTGCATGAAAGGTAGTCTGTGGTGGCCTGGCAATTGCACTCTGATAGCCCGCCGCCACAGATTCCAGATTGGCAAAACTCCCCGTCTGTACAGGCATCGCCATCAAAACACGGTGCACCTTCGTTCGTCGGCGTGAGCTCGCATTGTCCCGTTTGTGGGTTGCAGGTGTTGACTGCACAGTCTGAGTTTATCGAGGGGTCGCAGGTGACGAGCGAGCCGGCAGCTGGCTGACACATACTATTCACGCATTCCAATGTCCCATTGCATGCGTTTCCATCATCGAACGCTATGCAGTCGGCCGTCGTATTACAACTACACTGGTCGGTGCCAGGTACACAGGTACCGCCGATGCAGGTGTCGCCAACAGTGCATTCATCATTATCGCTACAGTCAGAACTGTTCGGGACATGTTGGCACATACCGTCGGCGCCACATGTGTCCGTCGTGCAGGTGTTCAGGTCATCACAATTGACCGGGGTGCCAGCACAGACGTCACCCACGCATACATCTCCAGTGGTGCAAGGGTCGGTGTCATCGCAAATGGACCCATCTAAGGCGGACGAAGTGCAGCTTCCAGTCGTAGGGTCGCATGAGGTGCCAGAACATGGGTTGTTGGACTCGCTACATTTGACGATGGTCGCTGCATCGAAGATGCATTGTCCGTCGGTGCAGCTCAGCCGCCCGTTGCACAGATTCCCATCGTCGTAGACAAGGCACTCGGCATCTGACGTGCAGCTGCACGCGCCAGGTGACCCGATGCAATTACCGGAAACACAATTGTCGCCCGTAGTGCATGGGTCTGAATCCGAGCATATGGTCCCGTCGGGTAGAGAAAATGTAGTGCAGTCTCCAGTTCCAGGATCGCATCCCTGTACCGTACAGGCAGTCACTTTTTCTGTCGGACATTGCGGAATAGTCAGTGGGTCGGGCTTACATAATCCCGCCATACATCGGAGCTCTCCACCGCATTGGTTCCCATCCAGCCATTGGTCACAGTCTGTGTCTGTTATACAAGGGCATACGGAGTTACCGGCGGTACACACTCCATCGAGGCAATAATCTGCGAGTGAACATATATTGCCATCGTCACACCCTCCGGCGGCTGTGACGTGCGTGCATCCAGTTGTTTCCTCACACGAGTTAAGGGTGCACGGGTCACCGTCTTCGCAATCGATAGGTACGCCGCCCTGGCATTGTCCGGAGTTACATGTCTTGTCGGTAAAGCACAACCCTCCGTCGGTACACGGAGTGCCATCGGCTGCTGGTTCTACCGAGCATATTGACTCAGTACATCGCGGGCGCTGACACGGTTCGACCAGCACTTTACCGATGCAGTCATCTTCGCTTGTACATGCTGTCGGTGGTTCTGTAGAGCTATCCTCTGGCGAGTATGAGGTATCTGTCGGGGCCGGAGGTGAAGTATCCGCAGTGGCAATATCCGGCAGCGTTGGGGCCTCGATGATAGGTGCAAGATCGTCACATC
>PKDL01000155.1 GCA_002863065.1 Pseudomonadota bacterium | reverse complement strand
AATTCGAACCTGCCTGAAGACGTAGCAGTTCTACGGGCCGCAGAAGTAGAGTCGGACTTTGATGTTCGGGGGACAGCAAAGGAAAAAACATACCAATACAGGATATGGAATGCCCGTACGCGTTCCTCGCATCGCAGGCATGACCATTGGCATGTGCCGATGCCCCTTAGCCTAGACCGAATGCAAGACGCATCGTCTGCGCTGATTGGTGAACACGATTTCTCCGCCTTTCGAACATCACAATGCCAGGCAAAACATGCCATTCGCCGAATAACGGCCATTGAGTTGACCAAGAGTAAAGATGACGCGGTCCAAATCACCATTCGCGGCAATGCGTTTCTACACAATATGGTGCGAATCATCGCTGGAACTCTAGTTGATATCGGCCGCGGACACCGTGACATCCAAGCCGCTGGGCAAGCTCTCAGTGCGAGAAACCGTGCATTGGCTGGCCCAACCGCACCAGCCCATGGGCTTACACTCGTACAAGTCCGCTATTCACCGAATCCCTTCACCGAAGCTAAATGCTGGCCGTAACGGTATAAACCTCGCAAGTCATGGATATCTTCATCGAAGTCGGGGACGGCCAACAATGGCACGGCGGGAATAGCCTTCCGGACGCGTACGGTCTGCGCCACATCTCGAGCAGCGATTTCATTCGCCTGACGTGAACACAATTCTAATTTACGAAGCAGCTCTTCGGCATCAGCTGCCGTTGTCCCGGAGGCCGCCAGCGCTTGAAGTACAGATTGCGCAGTCTCCTCGTCCATCCCCGCTTCTTGGTCGGACGTTTGACGTCTGACCCGATTGAGGATGTAACCCGCTACCGGCATCGTCTCATTTGTGAGCTGCTCGGCAAAATAGAGACCCTCATTCACACTACTGGGTTCAGCGCTGCTCAAGACCAAAAAGCCCACATCATCGCTCCGCATCATGGCCTTAACGGCCTGAGCCCGCTCGCGAAACCCAGTATACATCGACCGAAAATCGCCAAGGAATGACAGAATATCCAAGAACAGCTGCGTACCGAGAAACTTACCTATGCCTTGCAGGATCATGGCGTTAGCTTTCATGAAAGACAGGCCAACTGAAGACAAGAACTTCGTACTGGCAGCAGTAATCCCCTCAGTGCTCTGACTCATGAACGCCTCTAAGCGGTCCGGTGCATCCAGAAAGTCGAGTGCATGCATGGTGGGAGGCGTATCCAGAACGATTAGGTCAAACTCCCTGGTCTGCGACAACTCATAGAGTTTTTCCATAGCCATGTATTCCTGCGAACCAGCTAATCGAGTAGATGCTTGCTCGTAAAACGGGCTCTCTAGAATTCGGGCCTGTACTTCAGGGTCGCCGGCATAACGGCGAACCACCTCATCGAACGTCCGACGTGTATCCAACATCATGGCGTGAAGCGGTGCGATATTTTTCAAGTCAGCGTCAGCAAATAACGCATCAGCTATCCTCTGTTGCTGATGCTCGAATGACGAAAGGCCGAGCGCGTTCGCTAGTCGGTGAGCTGGGTCGATAGTGAGCACCAACGTTTTGCGACCTAGAGTCGCTGCGCGAACGCCAATTGCAGCGCTTGTCGTAGTTTTACCAACTCCACCTGGTCCAACGCACACTAAGGTGCGCCGATTCATGATCAGCTCGTCGAGGTCGGACCGCATGGTGGAGCGGTGTACCGCTGGGCTAGGCTTCATGTCAATGAGTGGCTACGTGAGTCAGTCCTGTTCCTCGGATTTATCCGTATCATCAGGTGCCGGTGCAGCCTCTAGATTTTTAATTTCAGGGCGTACATCCGCAGGAGGCACTACACGCTTTTCAGTTCCACTGTCGTCCTTCACCGGACGTATAGGGACTGGTAGAACCTCCGCACCATCGGTTTCTCGCAGTGCATCGCCTTCCACAGCCTCGGGAGACGTATCGTCGGCCCTAGGATCCTCCTCCCACTCAGGCACGGGTAACTCCGTCTTCACAACAGGTATTTTCTCTTCACGCTCCAGAGGCAGGTCTCCGCTCCAGTAGGAGCGGTCATAACGATAGATATCATTGAGAAAGATGGGTTCATCATCGTCTGGATCAAATGCGACCGTATTGTATTCGATGTGAATAGGTATCTTCTCCTTCAACTTAACACCACGCTCTTTCTTCGAATCCAATATCGAGTCAATACGCTCTTTCGTCATCAAACCCTGCCGTTCCAATAGGAATGTGGCCATTTCGACCGGGTCTTTCAAACGCATACATCCATGACTAAAAGCTCGGATAGTTCGTCGGAATAATCGCCGTTTTGGAGTGTCATGCATGTAAATCGCATGCTTATTAGGAAACAAGATTTTGACTCGCCCCAGGGCGTTTGTAGGGCCAGCCTCCTGGTAAATCTGCTCTTTACCGTTACCGAGCTGGCGAACTTTATAGCCGTTCTGTTCCATGTATTCAGGGTCTTTGGCAGCTTCTACCAGTATCTCTTGAATGCGGATTCTCTCGGGTACATTCCATACGGGGTTGATCACGATGCGCTCAATTTCATCAGAAATGAGCGCTGTCCGGTTCAAATACCCCTTCCGTCCGTGGTCTTGATCTATTTCCATTTTATTGTTGCCGACAATGATGCGGTGTCTACGCACCAACTCGTCACCATCCCATACTTCAACCTCGAACTGCGGAATGTTCACTCGAAAGTAAAAGGGCTCATCCGGATTATGAGTTGATGACTCACGCCATCGCTGAAGACTAAGCTCCAAGGTTCGCACACGACGGTCCATGGATACATTCAATGATGTTTTTGTAAGCTTAGCGAGGCCTGGGCCATCTCGGACTTGACCGTCGACATCTAGCTGGTGATGACGCTGAAACGTCTTGACTGCTTCAACTAGGTCTGTCCCGTATTTCGGGTCGTTCAGGTCCCCATCAAAGTAGCCTTGAGCCGCCAACCTCGCTTTGAGCGCCAACACCTTTTTACCTTTGTGACGCCGCCGCGCAATTCCCCTGAACTTGACGGGTTGCATTGCATCCGCTTCCGCTAATGATCGATAGCGAGCCAGTGCTGCTATCGCTTTAGAGTAGTAGGGGTGGCGAGGCCACAAAGCTTCCATCGCGGTTCCAATCGCATCGGCACTGGAAAGGAACAGTGCGTCTAGTTCCTCATCATACGTCCGGAGCGCCCGACGGATGTCGTCAGCCGATGCAGTTCTGAATGGATGTGCGCGCTTCAGATAACGAAAATCCAACGCATACTGAAAAAAGCCTCGAGTGACTGCGAGCTCGATATCAATCAGATGTGTCTGCAGTTCTCGCTCGGCCATATGTCGCTTCGTGGACCAGCGGTCTAATGCGTCTAGAAGTCTTGAATGATCAGTATTGTCCGTGAGTGCCGCTTTGAGTAATTGCTCAGCTACTCGATTTCGCTGCTGCAAATACGTTTCATTTGGCTGCGGTTCGAACGTATCTACGACCCGCTGGAGCACCTCCAAGCCTGGCATATCTGGCGCAGTGGAAGCTAGCGCCTCTATCGCGTCCAGCCCCCCCTTGTAGGCCATCACCGCCGCATTCAGGGCCTTGATAGGGTATGACGATTCTTTCAATGCATGACTGCGGACGTCTAGGATCAAATCAATGGCCTTCAGACCTTCATCCGTAAGCCGACCACGATCATGGGTTACAGGCTGATAGCCACGAGCTCGATACGCTGGGATCACCAGCGTTCGCCATCGTCGTGGCTGGCCAGCAGCTTTGGCTTCAAATAACTGCTGGGTGTCACCAACTAGCGATTCATCTCTCTTTATCCATGTTCGGACCTTAGCGAGTAATAAATCTGCAAGACGGTCTGCTGACTGAGGTAGAGACGGAGACACTGATTCCGCGGCTTCAGACGCAGCGGCAGTAGTTCCTTCACCCTTCGCATTGGTCCGTTGTGTACTAGAAGCGGACGTATCAGCATCCGAGACCGGCTCTGATGGGGTCTTGCATGCAGCGAAAGCCACCGACAGACACAGAAGGACCACTTGGATAGGTACAATCTGAGTCTTACACAGCGATGATTTCAAGAGAGATATCACCCTCATTCACTCCCACGTTTACTTTAGCTGCGTCTACCACAGCTGCAGACCTCAACGTTCCACAAACCATGCCAACCTCGATAGACCGCCACGCTAACGGCCAGATTCGTATCACGTACCAATAGCCGACGTGACGGCCGTTCATCGACTTGGCCTTTACGCGGCGAAACCCTACCCCCAACAATGATGCGACTGGATGACTCATTGTGTCCGTGAAGACACAGACAAGGACCAATCCACACAGCAACGTCAAAGTGGCCATCAGCTCAAACCCGTCCACGAATGACTCGACAGACCTGCATTGGACTTATGCCGCAGTTTTGACGCTATCACATGGAAAGGAATACGCCAGTAACGCAACGAATGTTCAGCAGTCCTATCATTGATATCAGTTAGTACGCCCGTTTACGCTGATATATGTTCCCCCTGGGCAAGTGATTCTCCCACCGCTATGCTGTATTTGTGTCGGAGACCTCGGTACCCAATGTATATCCTATGAATCAATCGCAGTGCGTATTCAAATACAGCCGCCAACCGATCCCCATATTCCTCAATATCGTTGGACTCCTGCTGATACTCTGGTCCGCAAAACTGTCCGCAGAACAGCCGAAACCAGCGATAGTTGCTGAGTCAGGTAGCTCATATAAGCTGGAGAACACACCAGCTGCCCGCAGACTACGAACTCGTGTCAAACGCATCCTTCGCCGTGGTCGTCTGGCAGGAGTCAGGGTAGGCATCGTGATAGCAGATGCGAAAACTGGCATCGAACTCGTCAGAATACGACCCAACAGCTATTTCAATCCGGCGAGCACTCTTAAGCTATTTACCGCGGCCGCCGCACTACACTACCTTGACAAAAATCGACGATTTACCACGGAGTTACTCGCTGATAGCGGCACGCTGACGCTGCGTGGAACCGGAGACCCGGTCTTCTTTACCAAACATCTTCGAGCGATGCTTAGAACCGCTATGCCAGCTATTCGTAATGAGCAAATACAGCGAGTTACGGTAGACACTACTGCCTTCGCCGGTAGCGTACTCGCACCCGGGTTTGGAAAGAAAAACACCGATGCAAGTTATCGAGCCGCCACAGGAGCGGTGGCTTTGAATTACGGCTCCGTGCAGATCACGCTACGACCGAACAAAGTGGGCGAACGGCCCAGAGTCAATTTTGAACCACCAGGACGCTATGTGGTCTTCCATAATAGAGCGACGACAGTGCCCGGAAAAGGCAGTACTCTGACACTACGACTCACGAAGCAAGACATGCGCTCAGCCGCAAACTTGAGTGGACGTCTTGGCCAACGACAGCAATCAGTCGCCTTTCGCCGACGTGTCGAACACCCCCCATTAGCTGCGGGTTTCACGCTGCGCGAACTTCTGGAGCGAAACGGTATACGCATTCGCCAGAATGCAACCCTGGCGAAAGCCAGCCAAAACGCGAGGTCTATTGTTCAGCACACATCGAAACCGCTGCATAAAATCCTGGCGGACATGAACAAACATTCAAACAACTTCATCGCCGAAATGGTGCTGCGCGCAATTTCCATGACCAAAGACAAGCCTGCGACATGGGAGAGAAGTACGACGCGTGTCCAACGGTTTCTTCGCGAGACCATCGGAATCAACGGCTTCGAATACCATAATGGCTCTGGATTGTACGATGGCGGACGATTCAGTCCACGCCAAGTTGTCAAGCTCCTAGTCCATATGAATAGCAGCGCGGACCGGGAGGCGTTTCGAAACTCACTGGCAGTGGCTGGGCGGCCAGGAACATTGGAATATCGACTCCCCAAGTACGCCCTGAAGGTCATTGGCAAAACGGGCACCCTCAACCAAGCGTCGGCTCTGTCGGGTTACGCGCGGAGCCGCTCCGGGCGACTTCTTGCATTCTCCATACTCATGAATAAGACCAAAAAAGCCACGGCGCGGATGCGTAAAATCCAAGATCAGATCGCGGCTGCGCTGGTAGACATAAACCTCTAGGTCGTTCTAGTAGACCAGTTTCTTGACCGACGCGGTGCGTCAATACAGGCTCATCAGGCCAGATTGCGATGGCTGTGCGATCAATTGAGGCCATAGGAGGTCAGTAGATGTCGGTTA
>PKDL01000156.1 GCA_002863065.1 Pseudomonadota bacterium | reverse complement strand
ACGCCGATGCTGTATGCTCTTTACTTTATTGTGACATTCTCCATCGGCGGGCTGACAGGCCTCTTCTTGGGTGCACTTGCTACGGACGTCCACTTGCACGACACGTACTTTGTCGTTGCACACTTTCATTATGTGATGATGGGCGGTTTAGTCATAGCGTTCATCGGCGGGTTGCATCATTGGTGGCCGAAGATCACAGGCAAGCTGTATAATGAGAATCTTGGTCGCTTCGCCTCTGCACTCGTTTTCATTGGCTTCAATGTGACATTCTTTACTCAGTTTTATCTGGGCTCGATGGGCATGCCGCGGCGTTATCACGAGTACGCGATGGTTTCGGAAGACCTGCTGCCGCTGTACACGCAGCTGCACCAGATTTCGACGATTGGCTCCTATATTCTGGCGTCGGGACTTTTCTTGACCCTTGGGTACTTGATTCATTCGTTATTCGCTGGCAAGAAGTCGCCAGCCAACCCATGGGGCGGCGTGTCGATGGAATGGGAGACGGCAACTCCTCCTATCGAACACAACTTCCATGGACAGCCGGTATGCACTCAAGGTCCGTACGAATTCCCGGAAATCGATACGAGCCAAGAGGCACACGCACACTAATCGCATAGATGAGCAGCGGTAGGGCGCTGCTCATCTAGTCGCTGAAGCGCTCAGGGCACGGAGCGTAGAGAGCATTATGGGACAATCACACGATTCACATCCGGAGTTTCTCCAGCATCACTTCCATACCGCTGCGCAGCAAAAAGCTGCGTCGAAGCTCGGTATGTGGGCGTTTCTGGCCCAGGAACTTCTCTTCTTTTCCGGACTCTTTATGGCGTACTCGGTATACCGATTCTGGTATCCGGATACTCTGCTAGCGGCGTCGGAATATCTCAGCGTTTTCTATGGCGGTATAAATACGGTCTTTTTGCTGACGAGCTCGCTAACGATGGCGTTAGCGGTGCGAGCGGCGCAGACTGGTAACATGCCGCAGTTGAAATGGCAGCTTATCTTCACCATTGCATTCGCGTGTTTGTTCATGGTGGTGAAGTACATCGAGTATAGCCACAAGTTTCATGACTGTCTTCTACCGGGCGATTACTACGGCCTCCCCGAGAAGGATACCGAGGGTAACTTCGTTCCGGGACCGAATGGTGGTCGGACGTTCTCTGAGCAGTGCGAAATACCGATAAAGGGCGCAAACGACGGGACTCTTGAGCCCAAGTCGGCAGGCATCTTTTTCGGGATTTATTTCGTCATGACCGGTACGCACGGTCTGCACGTCCTTATTGGGATTTTTCTCCTCTATTGGATTTTGCGCCGCGGTATGAAGGGGGATTTTGGGCCCGAATACTATTCGCCGGTAGAGTACGTGGGGCTCTACTGGCACTTGGTGGACCTCATTTGGATATTCCTGTTCCCGCTACTGTATCTCATCAAATAGGAGGGGCGTCATGGGTCACGATCACGAACATCACGGCGAGCATGTCACGCCGCTACCATTATATTTCGCAGTGTACGGAGCCCTGCTTGTACTCACTGTCATAACCGTTCTTGTATCTATTGCCGACCTAGGCTCAGCGGCCATTTATGTGGCGATGGCGGTGGCATTGACTAAAGGAACGCTAGTGGCAACCTATTTCATGCACTTGAAGTGGGACGACAAGTTCAATGTATTTGTGTTCACATCAGCACTGTTATTCATGTCGATCTTCTTCATTGTCACGGCTTTAGACCTCGGCTTCCGGGGCCAAATAAACCCAGAGACCGATACGTTCGTGCTGCGGAACGAACAGGCAGCCATTGCTGCTGAAGAGGCCCGAAAGAATGCGGCTGCGGCTGCCGCTGCGGCTGAAGCTGCGGAAACGGCCGCCGTTACAGCGCCCACGGGAACACCGTAGCCCTGGACGGCTCACTGCGTACGCGGCAGATTTCCCGCCCGTTGCGTCTTCCCTGCCAGCTATAAGGTCGGTCGTGTGCTAGAAGGCGCATGGTGGCTACCGATTAGCGTAGTCCTCGGTACATTAGCGTGGTTAGATGCAACCGCGGTTTGTGTTTGGCATGATGTCAAGGCGTCGGCGTGCAGGGATAGAAGTCACTGTTCGCACGTACACCCAGCAGTACAGCTAGCTGCGTCCCCACAGTCTAGCCCGCGTATGCATTCATTCAACGGGGCATAAATGCATTGTCCTTCGATGCATGTCCCAGCTGAGTCTTGACAGGTGGTAGGTGGCACATCGCAATCAGTGTCGTTTTCGCACAGGTTGCAGTAGCGAGAGAAGGACTCATACCCAGCGACTGCGGCACACACGGCGCGTGTAACGCGTGTGAACCCCTGTACAGGTGATAATACGCTTGATGCACAACAAATGGTTTCGCAACTTGCTCCCGTTTGGTCAGTAGAGGTGCATTCAGTGGGTGCCGTATATTTAGCTGCATTGCTATCAATGCAGCACACCAGACAATCTGTGGCTTGAGACGTATCCAGACAGAAACCAGCGTACCGAGAAACGCTACCGGTCCCAGTGGTAGGTGAGCAGCATTTCGCGTCACAGGTAGTCGCAGAGCCGAGGGGCCAGAGGTCGGTCGATAGGCACTGAGCTAACGTACTTTGTGTCCCTGTGCTTTCAGTCATGGGTTTGAATTCGGATAAACAGCATTGGGTACTACAAAGGTCTACGTTCGGTAGGTCACAGGAACTTCCTGGTCCGTAGTGAGTGCCGGTGCATGCTTCTACTGTGTGCTGGACGCAGGTATCACCAGTACAACAGGCGCCTAGGTCATTCGTGTGTCGAACGACGGCTAAGTCTCCACTTTGAAAAACCCAGGCTCTTAACTCAAAAGTATCGGGATTCCCGTCTCCGTCACTGTCTGATGACCAAATCTGTGAGGGGAGGCCTTTCCAGTCTGATTCGGAGTCACTTCTCCAAATCACACCGAGTCTGTCCGCCGAGCCTGAAATTTTATACGTAAACTTTGACGGACGCCGGAATATGAGATTTGTCGGCGTCACAGCGAAACCACCGACTACCACGGCAAAGTCATCGGTTGACGATATGGTGGTGGCAGTACTGTTCACCAAGACATCTGATAGTACGGCACCGACTGGAAGGTGTAAGTCGGCAACTGTTGACAGCTTGAGCCGTCCTCCAGAGGGAACAAGCTCCGTTTGGCCTATCTGTACGGTGGCTGACTCTGACGAACTTTGAATCGACGATGTGACCGGGTCAGATTCACAGCTGGCGAGTGCTAGCACAAGAGCTAGACTAATAGCGTGTTGTGAACTCACTGCTCTATATCAATGGCTGTGGCCACCATAGACAGCTCGACCGCAGCTCCTTTGATTTTGGATGGGTCATCTCCGCCATCTTCGGCAAGGTGTTTCCGCAATGCCTCTGGTCGCTCCACGCTTTTCAGCAGGCCCTCAACGGTGGCGGTCTTTCCATCACAATCGACGGGAACAAAAAATCCATAGTCTTTCATAGTAACTCGTACGTATTCGTCTCCCGCATCCTCTGGTTGCAGCGTCATCCAACACCCTTTTTTCTTACATACCTTGGCAATACGGGCTGTCACCTTGATGTTTTTTCCCGCAAAGTCCGCTGGCGTCGCCATAACAGAATCTACCTTGATGGCCGGCTCTGTAAGAGTAAAGTCACCGCCGAAGTGTTGCTTTGCTTCCGCAGCTTTCTCTGGGGCAGCCGCGACGAGCTGTTTATCGGATCCCGCGCATCCGCCGCATCCGCCTTTCGCTGCAGTCCCGCTGCCTGCGCAGGTGGTGGGCTCAGCAATAGCCTTGTCGGACTCCTCGGTCGCCGTAGCTGACAAGTCCGTCTGCGGGCTTGGTTCATTCGTCTTGAGAGTCGCTGCTGTTCCAGGCTTTTCCGTCGGAGCCGTGCTGGCAGGTTCCACTTTTTGAGCTGCTTTGTTTTCGTCTTGAACAGGCTCGTTCTGATAGGCAGCTTTGCAGCCGATTAGCGTGACAACAGCAAGGGCGATGAGGGTAATGAATTGCTTCATGCGAGAAGTCTCCGGTAGACATCGAGTGGCTTTGACGCGGCTCATTGACTGAACCCGTAATCCATGTGACTGGGGTCTTTATTTGGTTTCGGCCACTTGTGGCTCAAATACGGCCTGCAGCATAGAGAACCGCAATCTGTAGTCAAGTCACACGTACATTACCCATGGTTTGAATGCGGGGACCTGGGGACTGATGTTACGTTCTTGTCCACATATGGTCATCCAACCATTGTGGCTGCCATGTTTTATGCTAACACCCACACGCAAAGACACTCTCAAGAGCACGGACGCTCGCTGGTGAATGCTTATGTCGCAAGACCACATTATTTTGTCCGAGGACGCTGACGCCGCGTCGTCATTGCTGGACAAGCGGTACCCGAGACACCATCGGCTTTACCCTTTTATTGCTCGTGAATGCCCACCCGGAGAGCTGGCTCATGACATTTGGCACGTGACCCGCGTCTACTCGTGGGCCATGCGATTGGCGTGTGAGGGTAACGCAGACCCGGACCTTGCAGGAGCAGCTGCGTTGGTCCATGACCTTGTCCCAATCCCGAAAGATTCGCCAGAGCGTTCTCTAGGTGGAGAGCGGTCGGCGGCTGCCGCGCAGCCCGTATTGCGAGAGGTCGGATACCTTGAAGAAGAAATCGACATTATTGTATCGGCAGTACAGACGTCCAGCTGGTCTCGTGGTTTAGCGGCTGCGAATGCCGTCGGAGTCGTTTTACAGGATGCAGACAGGCTAGATGCGATCGGTGCCATTGGCATTATGCGTTGTTTTGCGACTGCTCAGCATATGTCTCGACCCAACCGCCCCGGGCGCTTCTATCACCCCGATGACCCAATCGCCTTGCAGGCACGGGAATTGAACGATCGTCGGCAGGCTCTCGACCATTTTCGTGCCAAACTCCTTCGGCTTGTGAACGGTATGCACTTACCGACGTCCAAGACGGAAGCACTCAAACGTCATTCGGCCATGGAGCATTTCATGACGCAACTTGAGCAGGAGCTTCGCTAATGCTGGCGGTCATATCAGATACGCACGGTATGATGCGGCCAGAGGTTCTTCACGCTCTTCACGATTGTGAGTCCATCATTCACGCCGGTGATATTGGAAGTCCGGAGGTGTTGGACCGTCTGACCCAGATTGCCCCCGTCCATGCGATACGCGGAAACATTGATACAGCAGCATGGTCCCTCTCAATCCCCGAAAAGCGGACTGTCATTTGGATGCAACAGCGAATCTTGATTGCTCATCGTCTGAATGATGTACAGGCTCAGGATCTGGAAGAAATAGACCTGCTAGTATGTGGTCATAGTCACAAACCATTTTACGGATACCATTTGGGGACCAGATATCTGAATCCGGGCAGTATTGGTCCAAAGCGCTTTCGCCTACCGATCACGTGCGCTCGACTGTATCTTGAAGACTCAAATGTTGAGGTGGCGTGGATAGTTCTCGACGACCGGGGACGGGAAGTCCGTTTGGGCCCTGGTTGGGATAACTGGGTCGTCATCTAGCGATGGGTTTTGGGTTGACGATTAGCGCCTCTTTTAGAGGGCGCCGGTGCGTAGCGGATACGGGCACCTGGCAATCCTCCGCTGGATAGCCGACTGGTATCAGCAAGAATGGTTTTTCATGTTCGGGTCGACCGAGTAACTCGCGCAGAAAGCCCATAGGCGCTGGTGTGTGAGTCAATGTGGCCAGTCCCGCTAGGTGGGCTGCGGTCAGGAAGAGACCTGCAGAGATTCCGGCGGATTCCTGGCTATAATAGACTTGGCCGCCGTCATCCGCTTTCGTAAGTCGGAATATAACAATAATCCAAGGCGCAATTTCTAGGAATTCCTTGTGTTCGTCTGTGCCCAGGGGCGCCAAGTCGTTTAGCCACTGCTTTGTTGCGCGGTGCGTATAAAAGGCATGCTCTTCCCGTTCTGCTGCCGCTCGAATGCGTCGCTTGGTATCGGGATCGCTGACTGCAATATATCTCCATGGCTGTTTGTTCGCCCCAGACGGTGCGGTGGTAGCGGTATGGACCAGAGTCTCGATCACGCGCTTCGAAACCGGTTTTGGAGAGAAATGACGAATCGTCCTTCTCTGAGACATAATCGCTAGCATTTCGTCGGCAACCGTAGCTGTTGGCCTGTTCGGTT
>PKDL01000424.1 GCA_002863065.1 Pseudomonadota bacterium | reverse complement strand
CGCGCGGTCGATAATCAGCAGCACTTCCTTGAGCCGGAATGGTTTGGTGACGAAATGGTATGCTCCGAGTCGAGTTGCCTCTATTGCCAAGTCGATTGACCCGAATGCAGTAATCAATATGACTGGAACCTGCGGCGTTTTGTCTTTTACGGCAGCCAGCAGCGTCATCCCATCCACCTGACCCATCCTTAAATCGGTTAGAACGAGTGCAGGAGGCGACTCTAGAATGGAGGCAAGAGCTGCTGACGAGTCGGTATGACTCTCTACCGCGTAGCCGCGGTCAGTGAGTACTTCATCGAGCAAAGAAACCATTTCAGCTTCATCGTCGACAACAACAATTCGCTCGTTGGACGTTTCGGTCACGGGTCTCGCTTCATTTGCGCGTTGCGGCGCGTTTGGTCTTTGGTAGCTGGACGTACATTGCTCGCTCTGTCACCTGTACCGAAACCATAGTCTAGCCGGACTGTGACAAGAAGTCCCAAACTTCAGAGAATAGAGGCCCATCAACGTATAATGTGCCGTCATAAGACCTACCTCAGTCGGTTACCGGGTATTGTCAACGCGGGCGCCGCCAAAGATTTTCCAAGGTTGATTTAAGTCTGCTATCCGCAGGGTCCCCAGCTCCGGTATGCTTGCACCATGAAGGGTCATACGCCTTGCACCACGCACTCCCTATTATCCGTCATTGGACATACACCGCTGGTTGAGCTTACTCGTAGCTCGCCGAAAGAGGGAGTTCGGATCTTTGCTAAGCTGGAAGGAAATAATCCCACCGGTAGCATAAAGGATCGGGTGGCGCGTGCACTGGTTGAGGATGCGGTGTCGGACGGACGCCTGAAGGAAGGAGGCACTATCGTCGAAGCATCCTCCGGCAATACGGGTATTGCGGTCGCAATGGTTGCTCGTCAGATGGGATTTGATGCACAAATTGTATTGCCTCAGGGGATCGTGCCCACCATTTGTGACGCCCTCAATATTCTCGGTGTTCAGGTCCATCGATGTGAGTCGTACGCGGGAATGAAAGGCGCTATCGATATGGCTGATGAGTTAGCTGCACGCCTTGGAGGCGTTTGCCTGCAGCAATTTCGAAGCGAAACCAATGTATCGGTGCATTATGAGACGACCGGTCGCGAGATCGCATGTTCTCTGGAACGAGTGGACGCATTTGTGGCTGGTATCGGCACAGGTGGAACGGTCACAGGGGTCGGTCGCCGTTTACGAGAAACGAACCCAGATGTCCGCGTCGTTGGGGTGGAACCTCAAATGGGTGAACGCTTGCAGGGACTGAAAAGCATTGAAGATGGGTTCGCGCCCCCATTACTAGATTTCGATCTGCTTAGCCGGCGACTTATGGTGGATGCCGCTACTTCGATACGTACCGCCCGTCGTTTGGCGCAGGTAGAAGGCATTGTCGCCGGTATGTCAGCGGGAGCGACGTTTCATGCAGCACTTCGCGAGGCTGAACGCATGGAGCGAGGGAATATCGTCGTGATGTTTTCTGATGGTGGCTGGAAGTATTTGCCGGTACGACCTTGGGACTCGGCCGTTGCGGGCGACTCAGAGCTTGATGAAATACATTGGTGGTAGGCCCGTTGGCTATTGAGATGATGCAATCCACGAACGGGTAAAGCGTTCTTGTTTCAACAGGTTTTCATCGAACTGTGTACCCATAAACTTTTCTATTATGGCGCCCACTCCGAATATGCTGACGTCGAAGGTCACCTCGAACATAACGGAGCACTCACTCTTACCTTGAGCTTCTACAACCATCCGGCCATTGGTTTTCACTTTGTTCGCCATGGTCGACGGAATGACCTCGTACCGCCACGTGCGTGATGGCGCGTCGTAATGTCCAATTTCATCGTATTGCTGCGTCTCACCCAAAATCTTCTGCACAGCTTTGGGAGCATTTATCGTTGGGCACAGTCGTAACGTTCTTTTGTAACCACCGTGGGTTAGACGCTCGAATTGGAGCTGTTCGCACGTGGTGAAACCGAGCCCATCGACATACAAACCACGCGTGTATCCGGCGTGGAAATACATGTCGTCAATGTAGGTATGGGCGGAGATTGGAAAGGTTAATCGTTTGGTTCGAGTCATGCTCATAACGTGGAACATGCGTGGCGGCGTACCACGTGTCAACTCAAGCCAACGTACTAAAGTCCCTTGGTATCGTTAGCCCAACAGACTTTGAATTTTTTGCTTGAATTCGGGTGCGGTCCAGGCCGGAATTGCGTGCCGTAGGAAGGCAGCTTCTGCCTCCTCACTGGCGTAGATGTGCGCTCGTAGATCGTGCTTCATTGCGCGATATGCATGTCTTGGATGTCGTGCTAGGGAGTCCAGCTTCGCTCGCGAGTCACCCGCGGCGTCGTTGCTGATGGCATCGATGAGGCCAAGTCGTAGCGCATCTTTCGCGGAGTGGAGCCCGGAGCCGAGAAACACTTCCTCATGATATTTACGGGGTATTTTATCTCGCATCATGGCGAGCGCGGTCGGAGGTACACGGAGTCCCAGAGCAACCTCATTCAGGCCAAAACGTGACTTATCTGAGGTCTGCGCGATCCGAAAATCACACATCTGGACCAGAACGCAGCCGCCAGCAATTGCATGTCCCTCAATTGAGGCCACTACGGGACCGGGGTGATTCCAAATCGCACGACAAAGATTGGTTAGCAGCTCTAGGAATGCCTTCATTTGCTCTGCATCTAGGGAGGCTACTTCGTGTAGATTTAATCCCGCGGAGAAGCATCCATTCGCACCAGTAAGTAGTACCGGTGAATCGCCGGCAGCCTTGAATTCAGAAAGCGTACGTTCCATCAATGCGGATGAAAGTGCGTTTTTCCCTGGGGCATCTAATGTGATTTCTTTCATGTCTTCTCCTGCGCGGAACTCAGTACATAATCCGGTGGCGCAACTGTACGTTGACGTCTCGACATTCGGAGAGTATCCGGAGACATGACTGATCAGCAACGACCGAAGCAACGCCAGACTCAACTACCGGCTGCGGACATCCGCCTACGGGAATTTCAGGAATGGATTGAGGCGATTTATGGTGAGAAAGATCGCGCCCGTGGCCTCCAAGGTACATACATGTGGTTTGCAGAGGAGGTTGGTGAGCTCACGCGAGCCTTACGACGTCAACATGATAGGGACAATCTGCTCGAGGAGTTTGCTGACGTTCTAGCGTGGCTGTCTACCTTGGCCAGTATTGCGGGAATTGATTTACAAGAGGCGGTTGAACACAAATATGGCAAGGGCTGCCCATACTGTGAGGCCGTCCCATGTGACTGCTGATGACGTCCGAGGTACATGGCGCTGGCCCCGGAAAAGTCACGTAGATTCCCGTCAACGCGACTATATAGGCTTGCTGCCCATGGCGTGAAGATATCGAGCGTTGCTGGGTTCGTATGAGAATCCTCGCATCCTGCGGGGTATACATTTGTGCAGTACTCGGATTCAATGTAGAACGTGCGAGGAATTGGCTGTCGCCCAGGGAGCGTGCCCGGAATGACCGCACCACATGATGTGCTTCGGTACTGGCTATCGATCATCCGCCGTGAAGAGGCCTTGACGTCGGCCATTCGTGCCGCTCCACCTGTCCGGCGAGAACCATCAGTGGACTTGCGAAACCCCGGTCGCGGACAAACCTACTTCAAGCTTGGCCTTTTGTCCGATCCGGATGTGCCTGCGCTTTGTTTACGAGAGCAATCTACATTGGATATTTCTCTACAGGGCGACCGTATGCTCTTCTTCGAGCATTGGCTAAGGCGAAGGTATATATCTCGGCGTACTGATGATGATGGACCCCAAGTCATGCTTGGGTTTCCGGTGATTTACCAGCCCCGTCGAGGCGAGCTCAGTACCTTGTTACGATTTCCGATGGAATCCATCATTTGGAAGGATGCTACCCAACAGCAGTGGACGGCTCCATTACCACGCGATTTACGCTCCAGCGTTGCTTTGGTTCCGCCCATGTCATTGACCCTGCGTACAGATGGGCGGCCTGAGGGATTGCCAAAGTTCAGTGTTGATGAGTTGGCCGCCACGCGGCTTCTCGGAATTAGTGAGGAGCAAATACCATGGCTCCAAGTGTCCACAGAAGATACGTTGGCACGTATGTGTGCGCTTCTTACCGCCGCTCCGGATACGCCCACTGAGGAAATATCCCCTGAACAGACGACCGATGAAAGCGACGCAGATGCGACTATGCGGGTATTACTCCAAAAGATATCCTCGCGCTTAGATTCGTCTTTGGGTCGGGTGTTTCCCGTAGCGCTCGTATATGACGCAAGCACGGCATTCACCACACATCACTTACAGCGCGAGCTACGCGATATATTGGAGGGGCGTGTTGATTGGGATAGTAGCGACTCGCTAAAGCATTACTTAGGAGGAACTAGCGCACCGCGTATCCGGGGTCTACATATCGGCTGCCGAGGTCCGCACGCTCTGACATCCGATCAACGCCTCGTTGCCGATTATTCAACGGCCTCGCCGCTTACTATTGCTCAGGGCCCACCTGGCACCGGCAAGACCGAGCTTATCCTGAATATGTCAGCACATGCGCTATGCGAGTCTCTAGATCCAGATGATGTCTGTGCCGGTTTGAAGCTGCTCGTGTGTTCTACTAACAACCGTGCAGTAGATAACGTAATGGACCCATTATCCGAAGGCTCCCTACCGTTTGTACTTCGAGTTGGGTCACGAAGGGTCATGGAGCAGGTGACCCTCCCGACGATCGAACGGGCCATACGCTGGCTACGAGAGCCAAGGGAGGCTGTTGATACAGGAAGCGACCGTGCACAGTTTATGGCCGCAATGTCTGCTATGTCCCCCATTCGGACCGAGCTCTTGGCTGCAGCTCATGACCAAGCACTTCGAAAAACAGCCCCCGAACGTAAAAAGCAATCCAAAGAGGCGTTGAAGGGCATGCCAGCGAAGATATGCGACTTGGACACACTAGAGGAGGTGGTTCGTAGCTTGCGACTGTTCGCCGCACGTTTGGCGGCATGGTTAGATCGACCCAAGCGCACCGCCGAATCTTGGCGAAAGTTGGTTAGCTTATGGCCTGAGGCGGCGGAGGCAGTCCTATTGCTGGCTGACTGTCCAATCAGTGATGTTGGTGATGTGCATCCGGATGAACTCGATGACGCAGTAGATGATGCTCTCGAGACGCTTCGTGTGCATTTGGCAAGCGCGCGCGAGAGAAAGGTGCTGGAAGACCGTATTGAAGAATGTGATGCCTTGATGAGTGCGAGCCCCAGGGACCTGACCAGCATACGAGCAGACTTTGAAAAAATGCGGATGCTCCACGAACCTGGTCTGTACGAAAAGGGGCTGCGAATACGTGAGTCTTGGGCTTTGCAGCATCGTGAGAGGCTGGCCAGGACGTGTGCGGATGCAGCGGAAGCGTTGCGTGTGCGGCGATCCTTCAGAAACCTCCCTGAGCATGTCTTATTGGACCTGCAGACCTTATTTCCAGTATGGGGTTGCACGCTCTTGTCGTTAGGAAATGCCTTGCCGTTTCGTCCAGATATTGCCCAACAGGTGGTCATCGATGAGGCCGGACAGTGTCATCCAGCATATGCCATTTCTGCACTCATGCGCGGTAGCCGTTGTTTACTCATCGGGGACGAGCATCAGCTGGAACCGGTGATCAATTTGGATCGGAGTGAAGAGGAACGAATGCTTCGTAGATTGGGTCGTCCGGAGATCGAGCCGATGTATCGAACCACCTCAGTCGATGCGAATTCAGCCATCCGTTTGGGAGCCCGCACTTGGGCATCCATTCCCACATTGAGAGACCACTTTCGTTGTCATCATGACATTATTGCCGTGAGTGACCGACTTTGTAGCTACGGACTAAAGACACATACGGAGCTGACTCCAGCGATGCACCCACTTCTGGCGGAGGCGGTTGTGGGCTATGACATTCGAGGACGCCAAAGCGCCTATTTGGGTAGCTGGAAAAATGATGCTGAGGTCGGTGTGGTGTGCGATTTGGTGCGTACACTGATCTCATCCGGAATTTCACCAGGGCGAATAGCTGTATTGACTCCATATCGTGGACAGCTGCGGGCGCTTGATGATGGGCTGAGACGGGCAGGTGTTCCGCTGTATGACGTGACGGCTCCCGATGCACGGGGCGATGAGCAGGCCATGCTGTTC
>PKDL01000083.1 GCA_002863065.1 Pseudomonadota bacterium | reverse complement strand
CGCCAACATATTCCGGGAGTACTTCAATGTGGCCTTCTTTGATGAGCTGTTGTGTCATCTCGTCGGCAATTGTAGGTATTTGACCTCGGTACAAGCGCATGTTGCTACCTCCGCGGTCGGGACATAGCATGCGACGGGGTTACGTCTCAAGCATAATGCCCGAAAGCGTCCCTGGTAATTTCGTTTGGGGTATCGTGCGGCGGATGTGCGCTCACGAGAGAAAAGGATAGAGTCATGTTTCAACCGAACAGGATCGTTGCTTTGACCACCGACTTCGGCATTAGCGGTTCTTACGTTGGAGCAATGCGTGGGGCGGTGTTGAGCCGATGTACAGTTGCACGCCTCGTAGATATTACCCACCAGATTCCTCCTCAGGACGTATCCGAGGCAGCACGGGTACTTGAAGCAGCTGCGCCATACTTCCCCCAAGGGACCGTGCACTTGGTTGTGGTAGACCCCGGGGTGGGTACGAGGCGTCGGGAGGTTGTTGTATCTGCCGGAGGCCAGGTCTTCGTCGGGCCCGACAATGGAGTACTGTGCCGAGTTTCCTCGCGCTTGGGTCTGGATGGGGCTTGGGCAATTGAGCATGAATCACTCCGTAGTGACCAGGTGAGCTCGACGTTTCATGGACGAGATATTTTCGGACCTACGGCTGGCTGTATCGCAAATGGCTTTCGTCCCGCCGATGTCGGTCCGCCCATTGTTCTTGTCGAGCCGCCTGAATCACTGACGCTTCCGTATCGTGATGGTCCAGTAATGGTAGGTGCTGTTGAGTCCGTAGATCACTTCGGAAACATACTGACCAATATTTCAGTTGAGCAATTGCCCTA
Source organism: Pseudomonadota bacterium (assembly GCA_002863065.1). Taxonomy (GTDB): domain Bacteria; phylum Myxococcota_A; class UBA9042. Next base: position 5,410 of record PKDL01000083.1, on the reverse strand, counting down.
CAGTCGTCCCCTCGTCCAAGTGGCGGAGTTTGAAATCCAGCGGTGGGTAGATAGCTACGGACAAGCAGAACCAGCCGATGTGGTAGCGCTAACTAGCTCCGAGGGCATGCTCGAAATTGCGCAGTCCAATGGAAATGCTGCGGCTACCCTGGGGGTAAACCGAGGTGCTGTTGTTCGGGTACGACCCCGAGGCGTTCGCGAACCATAGACTTTCATGCATTCTGATTTCGAAAGTGATTGCTGGGTGTAGCCTCGACCGGTAAGGTCCGCCGCTATGCAACGCTTCGTCTACATACAGACATTTGGTTGTCAGATGAATGTGTACGACACTGAACGCATTCTGCAAGTGCTCGAACCCGAGGAGTACGCTGCAACTGATGACCCTTCGCGGGCCGATCTCATCCTTTTGAACAGCTGCACTGTGCGCGAAAAAGCTGAGATGAAGATGATGAGCTATCTGGGGAGTTTTGCGCAGCTAAAGGAACACAACCCCGATCTATTGATCGGAGTTGCCGGCTGTGTTGCTCAGCAGGAAGGGGAGCGGCTACTCAAAAAAGTGCCCCTTCTCGACTTGGTATTTGGGCCAGATAACATCCCTGAGCTACCTGGTATGGTACAGCGTGCCAGGGAAAACGGTGAGCGTGTATCACTCACTAAGCTGCACAAGAAGAAGAAGGGCTACGAGTTCATGGCCGGCAAACCAATGGTCACCGGCAAGCCCTCTACGATGGTGACAGTGATGAAGGGCTGCAATAAAAATTGCGCATTCTGCATTGTGCCTCGCGTGCGCGGTCGGGAGTTATCGAAGCCATGTTCAGAAGTTGTTTCTGAGGTTGAACGGTGTGTTGAGGCGGGTATCCGCGAAGTCATGCTTCTTGGTCAGAATGTCAATAGCTACGGACATGATCGAGACGACGGCATTCTCTTTCCCGACTTGTTGGATGCAGTCGATGCGGTAGAGGGGCTGGAACGTTTGCGCTTCACAACATCACATCCTTGGGACTGCACCGATGCGTTGATCGACCGATTTGCCAATCTCAAAAGTCTGTGTGAGTACTTCCACCTACCGGTGCAGTCAGGCAGTAACCCAGTGCTTGAGCGAATGCGTCGCGGTTACACATTTGACGAGTATGTGGAGCGCGCCGATCGGATCCGGTCGACGGTACCCGGCTTACACCTTACCACTGACATCATTGTCGGTTTCCCCGGGGAAACGGAAGAAGACTTCCAACGCACGATCGACCTTATTCACCGTGTCGAGTATGACGGTATATACGCGTTTAAATACTCCGAACGTACGGGTACAAAAGCGAGTCAGTGGGAAGATGATGTGCCCGAAGCGGTCAAGAAGGAGAGACTCGCGCGCGTCTTTGAGGCCGCCGATATTTATCGGAAACAACGCCTAGCGACGTATGCCGACCAGGTCGTTGAGGTCCTTGTGGAAGGCCCAGCGAAGGCGTCAAAGCCAACGCAGCCGCAGCTTTCTGGTCGAACACGCACCAATGTAGTGGTGAATTTTCCTGTTGGGAATGCGGCGCTTGGAACCTGGAGATGGAAGGGGAAGTTGGCGCAAGTACGCGTGAAACGCGTATTGCAGCATTCGCTTTATGGCGAGATTGAGCTGGTGCAATGATCGTTCTTGCTTATCGACTGGTATTGGCTTCGCTTTTAGTGTCGGCGTGCTCGACCGCCACATCTCAAGTGGATCATACCGCTTCACAGTCCATTCCAGATGAGCTGAGTCTATTGCTTCCTGCTGCTCCACCGCACGGGTTTGCGCCTGCTGTCGATGTACAGCCCCGAAGCACTGAGGATATTTTTGAGCAGATAAACGGCGGTAGTTTCAGTTTTTTGGAAAATGGGATGGTGTCGGCATTGTTCGCAACATACCCGCTGAGCGCAGCCGAGGAAGGCATAGAGATTGCGCTAGAGGTTTACCGCTTTAGGACTCCTGGAGGAGCGCTCGTCCAGTTCACCAACCTCCATGGGGAAGATGGTACTGCTTGGGAAGGCACATATGCGGTTATTCACGAGTATGGAGTAGAGCTTGTCAAAGGACATTTACTTATCCGAGCGACGTTCAATGATGGTCCTGAAACACAGATGGTACGCGGATCCAAGTTTCTCGCTCGCCACGTTCTCGCTCAAGTGCGATCGAGCGCGCAGTAGCAACAGACACCACGCAAATATCCGGTTTTAGTCAGCAATTTCGACGGGTTTTTGGTGCGAAGCGTCAGTCCGGGTTACACCAGAAACGTGAGTAAGCCTGTCGGTATAAATCTGATGTACTTGCGACCCGGTCATGTCGGTGGCTCGGAAGTGTATTGTCGTCAGCTCCTCAAGGAATTACATGCCATGGGGGTGCCCCTTCGGCTGTTTTGTACCCAGGAGGCTGCTGACACCTTTACGGATTTAAGCTCTGCTGATATTCGGGTCTTATCGCAAGGCGGATACCGGTTGCCTCAGCGGTTGTGGGCGGAGAACGGCGCTTTAGCCCGCCAGCTCTACCGTGACCCAGTCTCCGTCTTACACTCGCCAGGTAACTTTGGCGCGCCGTTACTCCCGTTACGGGTTCCTCAGGTCATTACCATCCACGACCTGCAGCATATTCACGTACCGGAACTATTTCCTCGAACCCTACGAATGCAGCGCACTGCCTGGTTTCGTGGCTCAATTCTTCGCAGCGTCCACATCATTGCGATTTCGACCTTTACTGGGATCGATGTGATGACCCAATTCGGCGTACCGCCGGAGAAGGTCACGGTAGTCTTGGAAGGCGTGGACCGCAGTAAAACGCACCCCAGTACGGAAGTACAGCAGGCACGACGTTTGGAGTATGGGCTGTCGCAGCCATTCGTGTATTACCCAGCGACCGAGAATAGACACAAAAACCATGAGCTACTTATCGACGCGATGACTGCGGTCCCGGAGCCTATCGAATTAGTGCTCACCGGACGGAAAGGTATGCGGTGGGACGACATCCAGGACTATGCGATGCGCGCCGGAGTAAAAGAGCGGATTCGGCACCTGGGGTTTGTACCTCGTTCCCATGTGTTTGACTTATTATATATGGCTCGAGCGCTTGTATTCCCGTCATTATTCGAAGGGTTTGGTCTACCCGTCTTGGAGGCGATGCAGTGTGACACTCCGGCCATCGTATCGAACGCCGCCAGTCTCCCAGAAGTAGCAGGTGACGCTGCTATGCTACTTTCGCCACAAGATGCGTCATCATGGGCAAATGCGATTTCTCAGCTACACACCGACAACGAGTTGCGGTCTAAATTCATACGCCTGGGGCGAAAGAACTTGGATCGGTTTTCATGGCAGCGTTGCGCCCAGCAGACCGCGAATATCTATGCGCGGGTTGGGGCTCGTTGAACCGGTGTGAACTCAAGCTAGTTTGCCGTCGCAGTAAACAGAAAATCGGATACAAATTCGCCTGGGAGACGAGTCGCCCCATCCTTCGGTTGGTGCGTTTCAACTCTAAACTCTCCGATGTCCTTCCACTCTTGGCCCCAGTGGAATGTTCCATCGTATCCCAGGCTATGTAGTTCTTCGAACACTGCACCGATGTGTTCGGAGCCCCCATGAATGGCTTCAATCTCAATCCAGATTGGAGGCCGCTCACGCATCAATGTGTGTCGTGCCCCTCGAAGCACTGCAAGTTCAAATCCTTCGACATCGATCTTCACGAAGCCGATATTACTCAGATTGAATGTGTCTAACGGTAGGGTGGATACGGTTGTTGCTGTGGTTTGATGACCATCGAAGGTCTTTGAAAGTGAGCCATGCCCACGGCTTGGCGCTCCGCCCCAGATGGGGGTTCTCATCTCGGCAGATCCATGCATATCTGATAAGGCCATTGCGTGTATGGATACGTTTTCGGGTGCATGTGCTCGCAGTTGCGCCAGATTTACTGGATCGGGTTCAAAGGCATGTACTCGTTTGAAACGTTGTCCGAGCAGTCGAGTCACAGTTCCGTGATTTGCTCCAATATCGAGCGCATTGCGCTCGGAATCAGCGAAGCGATCGTAAATGCCAATGTCAGTAGATTGATTTCGTTCGAACCGTCGTACACGAATCTGGTGCATGAACGAGGGCGGCATCGCCGAAAATACAGCTCGGCGAATACGCCACCTTGCTTCATTTCTTAAGGTACCTAAGTCCAATGCTCCACCTCATTTCCACTTCGAAGTTGGCGGAGTGTGCCATGGACTTGAAGTAATTCGAAGTTCATACATTGAGGTCTATCTTGATGGTGATGAATACATTCATCATAATCGAGTTACGGAGCAGAGTATTAGGCCAGAATACTCACATGGGTGCGGCGCGACGGGTAGCAGATTCCGAGACCCTAAAATTCCTTCATATATCCAGTCGTAACCAAAGTCCCACTGTGGCTATTTGGGTCGGGATTCGGAACGTGAGGTCCTCGTTGGGAGCAAGTGCATTGTATGGCTCGAGCGATGCGTTGATTTCATCAAAGGTGTCGGTACCGATGCGTAGCTCACCATGATTGCCGTACGCCAACTGTAGAAAGAGTTGAATTTGAAGATAGGTTAGGACACGCCAGGATATATCGACTCGACTGATAAAGCTTTCGTCGCTTAAGTTGCCGAGTGTGGAAAATGTAAGGCTGCCTTCATTCCATGCACCCGGACTGGGGAAAAGCATAAGGAACGCGGCGTAATGGCGACCGATGTAAAAGAATTCCAAACCGCCGAGTAGGCCGGAAAATGCTCCAGCGGCAGCGGCAGGGTCATCTGCATTGCGCACGATAGTTTGTTCTATAAGCTGGTCTGCATTGCCTACTCCGGCAGCTGCATAAATCGCTTTCTCAAGTGAATCGTGTCCGCGTTGATTATAGAAATACTCAAGTCCAAGAAACATGGTGTCATCATCGTTGTATCGGATTCCATATTCCATCCCGACACTGACTTGCACCCAAGGGGCCAACTCCTTATCGCAGTTCTGCTCGTCCGAGCGGTCGGTTACGCACCGTGCTTGTTCTTCGAATGTCAGGCCTACTTCCCCAGTAATATCCAAGTCCCAAACCCCGATTGACCAGTCCAGGCCTAGCTTGGGGTCGATACCGTTTCGGTAGGCAGTGGAAAGTCCTATCTCAGCTGTTTCGATCACAAATTCTGCCCGAGCGGCCACGCCGGCTTTATCGATCGAAGTGACGTCATCCATGAGTCCGATGAGGTAGAAGTTCCAGCCGAGTGATTCTACTGGGAAATGCAGTTTTATCGCCGGAATGCCGACTCGTTGGTCAAACGGGGCTGTCGGATCTCGCCGGGTTTGATTCAGAACATCAATCGGATTCCAAACACGGGATGTACCCCAACGGATTTGTAATTGACCAACGGTGACGTAGACCACGCGCTCAATATCGAAATTGAGCCAAAAT
>PKDL01000575.1 GCA_002863065.1 Pseudomonadota bacterium | reverse complement strand
CACTCTTTCAACGCTCTTGAGTACACACCTGACCGAATTTCCGTAGCAAAGCAACCGTCGGTCTGGAATAGGGCTGTAGGTGGACAGTCTTCGGTCTCCATAGCCTCGATCGCCTTACTTGTTACACAAATAGACAGGGGCTTCATACGGATCGCCGGAGTCTTCTGTGCCCGTAGAAACTGCTCCACATCCTCCGTCACACCACCACTAAGACCAGCCCACGACTTAGGCGCATGGGTCGCAGCACATCGCTGAAATATCTCATCATACGCGCGGTCCATATCGGCATTTGCTAGGCAAGTATCGCGCTCCTTTGCATCGCTCAGCTTCGCGCAGCCCGTTTCGTCGAACCATGTGATCAATCCATCTGCAAGGCAGCGTGACCACATCAGCACCGAGTCCTTATCGGTCGTTGGACTCACCAGAAGACGCACTCTATCTCGCATCGACTTTTCGAGAGCGGCGGCATCCGGACCCGGTGATGGACCAGGCTGTCCACCACCACCTGCCATCGAATAGAACAGAGGAGTGGCCATGGCGAAACACATGATGACCACGACTACTTTTTTGATGAGTGAACTGCCCACGTTATCCTTCCCATAGTTCGAGACGTACCATCTCGCGTGCATACCAAAAGGCTGCGCCATCGGTTGCACCATCAAATAGTGCACCATGAACGCTAAATAATGCCTCTGCAGGCGCTTTTTGCTCTAATTGGTCGGCATAGCCAGGGCGATCTTCCAATGCCTTTCGTAGCTGCATAAAGTCGAGAAGAACCCAACTCAGGGCGGCCCGGTGCGATGTACCCTGCAACCAGCGCATGCCCGCTAATATCTCCTCCCATGGACGCTTCTGTGCGAAATACCGTTCAAATACCCCATCCGAATCCAGCGAAATGAACAGTGCATGCCATACATCGCGCGGCAACCCTGAGGCGTGCAGACGGGCTGCACACGCCATACGAAAACTGAATAATGCAGGGTCGGCACCGTATTGCTTCGCATCAAAACCCAGTTCCAAAGCACTTGAATCCGCGGGTTTCGGCCCCGCGGCGAACCACGCAGCAGATGCTCCTCCGACTGCTGGCGATGTAGACGCCTCTTTTGGCTGTGCTCGTTTCGTTGGAGCTGACGCTGCCTGCATTGCAGATTCGACCGATGCGCCCATCACCGATTTTACAGTCTCGGCTGTGGGCACCGGTGGTTCAGACGGCATATCTGGAAGGTCTTCGTCATCGGCGATATCCGTGTCATCGACGGGAGCCTCTCCGTCAGGGTAGGCACCAAGAGGCGGCTCAGCATCCGCTGAGATAGAAGGTGGAGTCATCGCCAGCGGCGATGGTGAAGCGCCAACTAACATAGGATGCACTTCCGGCGTACCAGCCTCCCTGGCTTCTTCTTCCTCTTCCAGAACCTCGTCGACATCGATGTGCTTTATCGTGGACAGGGCGTTTTTCCCGAGATCCCCGAGCCCCCACCGAATGCCGATGTAGCGAATGTGTTCGGTGGCAGCCATCCACTTTATCCAGGCTTGAAAACTCGGCAATGTGATGTGCTCACCAGCGAATGCATAGCTGGTAATCATTCTGTAAAGCTCATGGGTAGAGTGGAGTCTGCCCCCCGCATCGACGTCCAGTGCTTCAAACACCGATTTCACGAGCAACGGGTTCCAACCCATCAGCCACCGAAACATCGCGACTTTCTGAGCCTGCGGAGTATCACATCCAAGATACATCGCCCCAAAATGGCGAATAGCGACCGCGGGTTTTGCATCACAGTCTAAGAAATCAAGCAGGGCCTCTGCCTCTTCCTTCACGTAGATATTCCGGTCGCGCATCCAACCACGAAATAACTTGAATGGATGGCTACCACCGTGCCGTTCTAACTCTTGGTAAAGCGCCTGCACCGTACCTAACCAGTGTGTTTCAGCCGTATTTGGTATGGCTGGGAACAGCGTACGCTGCATGTAGACACTCCTTTGCCCGAGACTCGAATATGCCCCAACTATGCCCCTTGACCCGGCCGCCTGCAATGCAGCGTCAGCTTGAGCGATAGCCAGGCGGCAGAATATAACTCCAACTCACGATCCATTGCCGTGGTTCCGAACGATTGTTGGACCTCAAATCCGATGAACCCCATCCAAAGATGATAGCTCGTTAGATGCGTGAGCGTCGATCACCTGCTGATAGCACGACACCATCCTATCGAACGTTCGCGACCAATCATGATGATCGACGATATACCGATGCAAGTGCTCTCTTTGAGCATCGGACGCTGCAGTGAAACGTTTCAACACATCGGCCAGCGCTAACGCATTTCCAGGCTCGAATGTGTATCCGAATGGGGCTCTATCGACCTGCTCACCCGCACCACCTGCCAATGGCGCCACGACCGGAGTACCACATGACATTGCTTCGGTGACGGCCAGCCCGAATGTCTCGGCCGCACCCAACGATAAAAATACATCAGCCGTCGCAAACGCCGCCGCAACTGCACTGCGATCATGCAAATAGTCCAGTCGATATACTTCCGGGTATTCTTTCAGAAACGCCTGCAACCGTGCCTCTCCAGGCCCATGTCCACCAATAACTAACTGAAAGTTTTCGGGGTCCCTTGCGTGAGGATATGCATCCATCAAGAGGTCCACGCCCTTCTCGGCATTGATGCGTGAAAGGTACAAAGCCAGCCGCTTACTATCAGCGCCCCATGATGTACGTAGCGAAGCCGAACGGTCTGATGGTCTGAAGACAGATGTATCCGCTCCAAAGGGAGTGTGGAACAGTCTCTGAACTCCGTGCTTTTCAAGCCGGCGTAAGACATATTCACTAGCCCCAAAAGTCGCGGTCAAAGGAGAAAATATTTTAGCCATCAGGTCGTATGTTTTTTCAATCGGACCCTTCTTCAACCACCGTGGTGCATGCTTCAGGGCTACTGCGACGTGCGTATTCGGTACATCGGTGTGGTAGAATCCGACCGTCGGTATATTCTGCTGGTTTATCCGTTTCATCAGCCACGGGAGAGCCCAAACGCTACCCATTTCAATAATGTCTGGCTTAAAATCGGAAACCACAGCCCGCAACCGCTTTACAGAAACCGCAAGCCGATAGCCACTGCCCTTACCCAGCGGTGGCGCCGCGACTCGGTAGAGCACATTTCCACCTGGTTGGGGTTCTATTGCATCGTGGTCATCAGGCACCATGAGGGCGTTAGTGAGCCCTTCACGAGAAGCAAAGTACTCAAGTTTCTTATGGTGGTAGGTCTTCACACCACCACCCACCGGAGAATAATTATTGTTTAGATCGAGGACACGCATCGGCCCCGGTTTGTCAGACCATCGGAAGAGACGCAAGAGGTGTCTCGCCAAGAGGCTCTGCGAATGGTAGACCCGGCTTGTGATTCCGTCCACAGCACACTTTATTTGGTTTGGGACATCGTTCCCTTGGCTTCATGTCGCAGCGCTGCGTTCAGCGTCAGCTCGAGGTGGATTTGAGCGCGTCATCCTCCACCATACGGACGAACTCACGTCTAGTCCCTATTGGCCGGAATTAGAAAACGCACCGGGTATCGAACTGCATCGGCTGAATCCCGCAGATCTCTTTGCGAGGCTCGGAACCAGAGGTCAGGCCCTTTACGCATTGTTTTCGCAGCTCAACCAACCTGCAGCCCGGGCGAACATGGTGAGAGCGGCTCTTTTGTATTCCGAGGGCGGCGTCTATTTGGACACCGATACCATTACGGTCCAGCCATTGACGTCTCTCAGGATGAACTTCGGTGTCTTCTTTGGAGAGGAACACGTGGTGCTTCCAGCAGCAGTCGCACAGAGCTTGAACCCGATTATCCGTTTGAATGCACTCCGCCAAGATGCGATGCGTGATGTATGCCGCCGGCTGCCGCGTGGATGGCGTACTTTTCGTCGGCTTGCGCCGGCGTACCCAGTGGCCGCGAACAATGCGGTTCTCGGAAGTGAGCCCAAGCATCCATTTATCGGAGAAATGCTGGACCGCATGATCGCTATGCCACCCAAACGACAGCTAGTGCGCTATGCTCTGGGGACCCATCTACTGCAAGAAGTAGCTCGTGATCTACGCCACGGTGAGGATGTCTACGTAGCACCACCTGCGGTCTTCTATCCGTTGGGTCCTGAGATATCCCAGCATTGGTTCCGTGCAGGTAGTGCAGCACACCTAGAAGAACTGCTGCAGCCATCCACGCTGGTCGTACACTGGTATGCGTCGGTCCGGACGAAAACGCTCGTTCCGCAGCTTGTTCCCAGGACCGTACAAGCGCGTTCATCGGATTGGGCACTGTGTGCTCTGGCGGCTTCCTATGCAGACCAGTCAACCCGACAGGAACACAAGTAGTAGAGTCTTTTCGTAGGAATATGGGCTCTAGGGCAGCGTACCCCACGCGATAAGGTGCCGGTCGCTCACAGCCTCTACCTTGAGATCCAAGCCAGCTATCGCAAGTTGTGCTTTGACCTCGTCGAGGCGGTACGCGGCATGTAACGAGGCACGGAAATCTCGAAACAGTACGGGTGGGGCGTCACTAGCATACTTGTGTACGAGCGCCTCAAGTTGCGCTTTCGTAGCAGGCCGCATTAGGTCCATAACAAATACGCGCGCACCCGATCTACCGCTGGTTTCAATGGTCTTCCAAAGCACTTGTGGATCATTGAGGTGATGCAGAAGGCTATTGCTTACGACGGCATCAAAATACCGCCCAGATAATGCGCTCGACGGTAAGTAATGCTGCTCCAATGCAACGCGTTGGCTGAGACCAAGCTCCTCCATGACAGCCTTAGCCAATGCCAACATTACCGACGCGCCATCAACGCCCACGAATTGCGCAGTCAGATTAGCCTTGGCGTATCGACTGAGTACATCGCCAGGGCCACAACCCAAGTCGAGCACCTTGCCCGTAAGTTCACCAAGACGCTGAGCGCATGTGTTGACACAATGCTGATGAGGCTCGGAAAAGTCGGCAGCTGCATATGCCTCGGCCTGCAATAGCTCGTCCATCAGTTCCGGCTCAGGAGTCCGTTTCAGAAAATCACTCATTGGAGAACCACCTCGTACATAGGTTCCGCACCAAAGATGTCTTTGGCCATCTCTTGCACCTGCCGAGTAGTGACTGCCCTGAGTCGCTGCAATCGGTGTGCGGGGCCCTGCCATCCTCGACCCAATGCATTGCTTCGAGCTAACTCAAATGCGGAATATACTGTGCGCTGACCATCAAGCAGGTCACGATTCAATAAGCGCCGGCGCGCGACATCTACGTCTGCCTTACTGGCGAAACCCGCGGCATACCTACGGACATCGCCTCGTATCTCTTCGAGTGTCTTTTCAAAACCTGCCTGAGCAATATCATTCTCCATTATCCATGTGCTCCGCTCACGATGAGGCCACAGCCGAACCCATGAGCGATAACTGACACCCAGGTCATAGACATATTTATAAAAATGATAGCCTCTAGCCACGGTCATCAAAACTTCGAGAACTTCAAAGTCTTTATGACGTGCAGGTAAGCTTGGCCGACCGAAGTTAATACACTTCTGACTCCGCTTTAGGTGAACATATTGCTGCGTCTTAGCCGGCGGTAATGGCTCCACATCCGTTAGAATTGGCCCGAGCGGCGCGATGGCGATATCCGCCATCGACTCAATGACAGCATGCATCACTGCTTGAGGAGAGACTGGACCAACCACTGCCAACGTAGTGCGGTCCGGCGAGAAGCTTCGCCGATGATGCTCACGTACGTCCGTTGCGGAGAGCTGAGAAATTGAGCGTTTCGTTCCAATCGTCGGACGTCCGTAGGGGTGGCCAGGGAAAACATGCCGATAGAACTCCTGCTTGAGAAACTCGAGATTATCACTTTGGAGCGTGGTGATTTCCGTTAGAAGACCCTGCTTTGCTTTGTGCACTTCACGCTCGGGGAACGTGGGCCGAAATAACGCCTCACCAACCACTCCGATGACGAGAGGCAACTGAGACTGTGTGCCGCCGACAGCATACGTAGTACCATCGCGCATAAAGACATTTCGGTTCACATTGGAACGGTCTCCTAGGTCGATCTCAGTCGTACTTTCTAGCCCATAAGCCTCCAATATTCGGTCCCATTCCCCGACACTCAGATGCTTGGAGCCACTCGTAAGAGTTCGAGCTGTCAGTGCTCCAATTCCTGGTTTACCTTTCGGTTCTACCCATTAACCTCCAGCAACATGGGCTACCGCAGTGACCGTTGGATTG
>PKDL01000016.1 GCA_002863065.1 Pseudomonadota bacterium | reverse complement strand
GCTGAACACAACACTCCGGGCATACCAGCTCCAGGATGCACGCCCGAGCCAACGAAGTAGAGACCATGCACATCTCGTGATCGGTTGTGGTAGCGGAAATAAGCGGACTGGGTTAGTCGAGGCTCGAGCCCAAAGGCAGCGCCATCGTAACTGCGTAAGCGTCCCTCAAAATATCGTGGGTCCACGCTTTTGACGGTGGTCAGGTTCTCGCGGAGTCCGGGCATGCAGCGTTCTTCCAGCACTTCAAAAATGCGGTTCCGATACGCTTCATGACATGAATCCCAATCAATCCCACTGCGCTGGTTTGGTACCGGGGATAGTACATACAAGCATTCATGCCCTTCTGGGGCGACAGAACTATCCGACCGTGTTGGGGCGTGGAGGTACAGTGAAAAGTCATCTGCGAGCACTTTCTTGTTGAAAATATCATTCAGCAAGTGCTTGTAGCGAGGACCGAGTACGATGGTGTGGTGCTTTAGGTCGGGGTATTGTTTTTTGGTGCCAAAATAGACCACAAATAAACTCATGCTTTGCTTTTTGAGTCCAACTACAAAGTCCGTATTGTAGCGGCGGTGCTTGGAGGCAACGAGCTTCGTATAGACGACTGACGGGTCTGCGTTACAGACGACTAAGTCGCAGTCAATCACTGCTCCGCTGTCCAGGCGCACAGATCGAGCTTTGCGATTTTCCACCGATATTTCGGTGACTGGGCTATTGAGGCGAACATCAATGCCAACTTCGTTCATTACTTGACCCATAGCGTTCACGATCGCCGTGGTACCACCTTTTGCGTAGTGAACGCCCCATTTACGTTCTAACCAATGGATAAGCATGTAAATGGAGCTGCAGTTGAAGGGATTTCCACCGATCAGCAGCGGTTGAAATGTGAAGACCTGGCGAAGCCGTTCGTCTTTGATGTACTTAGACACGAGGCCGTAAACCGAACGGTAATTCTCCAGCTTTATCATCGTGGGGATAATGCGGAGCATTTCATTCAGTTTGTCGAATGGTACGTGGGCGAGTTCTTGATAGCCGATTTCGAAAATACGACGTGCATGGTCTGCCATACGTCGATAGCCGTCTACGTCCCGCATATTGAATTGCTCAATCTGAGACAGTATTCGGTCTTCCTCGCCAACATAATCGAACTGTGAACCGTCGGCAAAGTCGACCCGATAAAATGGGTCCACGGGGACAGTTTCAAAGTAATCGGTTGTTTTCCGTCCAACAGATTCGAATACCTCATCAAACAGATAAGGGGCTGTAACCACTGTTGGGCCGGCGTCAAAGATGTAGCCATCCTGCTTGAAAACGGATGCACGACCGCCCAATTGTTCGTTTGCTTCGACGAGAGTGACTCGATATCCGCGGCCGCGCAGTCGGATAGCAGCTGCCATCCCGCCAAGGCCAGCGCCGACTACTACGGCATGTGGGGTAGACTTTCGATTAGTCATTGTATGCTCCGCTTGCAGAGGATGTGTCCTGGACCAACGCCAAAGGCGAGATAACCCGGTCTACGATTCGCAGAATCACGGAGCGTAGTGCCGGGAGGGTGCTGAGGCGAGTGTGTGTGCGTAGGGTGTCGGCGAGCTCATAAGCCCACTGTAACGACGCATGCAGAGCGCCGCTCTCTCGCATGGACTGTACTAGCCATTGTACATCTGCTTCTTGAGTGTCAGAGCGGGGCGTGTTGAGGATGCGAAAAGCCTCATTTGCGTCGGCCGGTCGGTGTTGGAGATGCATTGCTACCAACGCGCTAAATTTACCTTCTCGTAAATCGTTGGCTTGGGTACCGCGTCCCTTGTCTCCGTACAGGTCGATAATGTCATCTACTACCTGGTAGAGCAGACCGAGAGGCAGCACTGCGTCACCAATGGCGCGTGCCACCGATGCGGACCGTCCAGCGATCAGAGCCGATCCTTCAATAGGTAGCGCGAAGAAGTGTCCTGTCTTGCCAATCGCAGCGCGCTCATAGTCCGAGCGTCCTGGTCGTTTCCCATCCCGCAGTAAGGCGAGTTCATCTGACTGGCCGCATGCGGTGCGAGCCGCGCGATAGCAAAGACTTTGCGTGAGTCTCCACCGAAGGTCAGAGCGATAGCGTTCGTCATCAAGGCACAGCATAGGAAGCATGAGCAGCAGGTCGCCGGTGGTTACTGCTTGCTCCATTCCCGCGGTAGCCCACAGGGCAGGTCGTCCGCGACGGACAGTGTCTCCGTCCTGAAGGTCATCGTGGACCAGGCTTGCATTATGGAGTAGTTCGCATGCCGCGGCGAAGGGAACCGCATCGTCCCATGAAGCCCCTAGCGCTTCACAAGCGGCGATGGTCACTCGTGCACGAATACGCTTGCCACCAGAATCGATCTGGAATTTTGCCTGTTGGCGTAGGGGACCAAATGAGTGGTCGCGTATGACTTGTTGGCAAAAGCGATGCACTTCCTGAAGCGGATTGCGCTGAATTGGCTGACTATCGTTTATGGGTACTACGCTCATGCAGCCTCTCGGTGTTGTGTAGAATTCTTTCGGACTGGCGAATAGGACATCAGGCCTCGCATCAGCACGGCTGGCTGTCGTAGCGCCGATAGCACTAGTATCGTTCGTATGTCATTGGATGCCCGCCGGAAGACAGAGAGCATACACCCGGCCAGTCTTCTACTGTTCATGCGGTCAGACAGCCAATCTGCAATGTCATCATCATCGAGTTGGAAAAATGCCTCAAAGAATCGTTGTGTTTGGCGCGTATCGAGCTTGCTCAGGATGTCCCGACCGAAGCCAAACAAGGCCCACCGACGCTTTTGGTCTTCGTCCCAGATCGCTAATCCCGCCCTGGCCACCGCTGTATCGGCAGACAAATCCTGTGCGTCACAAAGTGCTTTTGCCAGTCGTTCTGAAGCGGCTGCCGACCGAGCAACGGAAAAGCCAGACGCGGGGTGCACCATGCCGCCGGCGACCCCGAAGCCTATCACCCGACTGTCCGTCGGAATATCTGCGTCCATGGCGATCACGCAGTGTTCGCCTGGCTCGTTCGGCAAGACGCGGAAGCCACTAGCAGCTATGCGCTTCTTGAGTCTCTGACTCAATGTCTCATGGGGCTTGGGGTCATAACTGGTCAACACCGTCTCTTCGATAAATAAGCGGTGGGTATCTAGCGGTAGCGTGTACAGAAAGCTGGGTAGGTCGTCATCTTCATACGCACTATCTGCGGGTCTGAAATCCATGAAGGTGGCCACCGGGTCAACGGGACTTCCGTCTGTTCGGGATACGACAGCTCCGACAGCGGTTTGAAACTGTGTTGCTGGTCGTGAATCGGGTAACAATGCCTGTGCGCTGCCGGTTGCATCGATCAAGATTTTTGTACGGACATTGCCGGCCGTCGTGGCGAGAGAGGTACCCAGCTCATCGTGGCAACACTCTTGCGCTTGAGCATCGAGAACGATTCCCCCGGAATCTTGAAAGTTTGCCCACAAAGCATCTTGAAGCCGGTCGTTATCGATTTGTGCGTAGGTCCGGTCTAGTCGTCGTGAAGTTCCATCTGCGAGCACTATGCGCGGCCGGAGCCACCGTCGGCCCAAGCATTGGCGGTATGAGTCAGGCCATTCATCTTCCCAAGTGCAAAGCCGTTGTTCCCAACGTTTACGGGGGGTTGGGGCGATGATCAGTGTAGATAGCCCTGCCTTTGCGCATGCCGTCGCAGCAAATAGACCGCTAGGTCCGCATCCTGCAATCACGACCTGCATCTTGTGGACAATGGGCACGAAACCTCCCGCACAAATAATTGAGCGACATCAAGGCCACTCGATTTCAGACGATGCGGGGGTGCGGAGAAAGTTGCACGATATGATCAGGCTTGACCACGCACACAACCCGATTGACCGTCGAGTTGTGGCTACTCCAGGCGGTTTTGCCTGGTGGTATGGAGAGGTTTTGGACGAAGACCAGACCGGTGTGGTGGTCATTTGGTCTTTTGGTTTGCCCTTCCTGCCAGGGTATATGTCGAAAGTTCGAAAGGGACACGCCGAAACGCCTTGTGAACGCGCCGCGGTAAATATTGTGGCTTACAACCGAGGCGTGCCAGACTTTTATCTCCTTCATGAGTTCCGGCCAGGTGACGTATCGTGGGACGGTCGAGGTAGCTGGCGCTTCGGAAATACGCATTTTGAAAGCGTCGACGAAGGAAAAAGCCGTCGGATAGATGCCACCATCGATATTCCTCTTACAGGCGGGGGGCGCCTCGAGGGACGTATCCGTTTCGGCGGGCCTGTCCCAATAGGAACTCAAGGCCGTGGCAGTTCAACGCATTTGTGGACGCCTCTTATCGCTCCATGTTTCGGCACGGCCATGCTTCGGGAAGATGCATCGAACTACCAGATGAAGGTGTCCGGTCGCGGGTATGTTGACCGAAACGCAAGTCCACAAGACCTTGAGACACTCGGTATCAAACGCTGGTTCTGGGCCCACGCACTCGGGAGAGATACGGACCGGATAGCGTATGCACTCTGGCCTGAGAGCGGCGGTCCACCGGCATGTTACGGGTTTGAAATATCGCAGGATGGCGTTGTGACGACGAGCCAGTTGGAGCTGGCCACGCGGGGCGAGCATAAACGTCCCTACGGAATGCAGTCATTTCGGGCATATGAATTCAAGCAGCATGGACTCACATTCATGAAAGCGTCGCTCAGCGACCCGGTAGATGATGGGCCGTTTTATCTTCGCTATCTGACGCGGTCAGAAGGGTATTACGGCTCTGCGGAGCTAATCGAGCCCAAGCGGATAGATCGTGGTCGGCACCGTGCCTTGGTCCGAATGCGTGTTCAGAGCGATATACGTCGAAACTCTGTATGGCTTCCGCTTTTTCAAGGTGCACGCGAAAGTCACTTGCGGCAATTGTCACGTCGCTTCCTACCCGGTCGTATCAACCGGTTGCTACCGTAACTTTTATGCTGGTACGCCAGCCCACTACGCATCGTAATAGGTGCGTTGAACGGTGTTAAGGAGATGGTTGAAGGTATGGCAAGACGGGGGCAGAAGGTCGTTGTAATCGGGGCCGGCTTCGGCGGATTAAGCAGTGCGCTTGCGCTCAATGCAGCGGGTTTCGATGTGACAGTCTACGAGCGCCATAATGCTCCTGGCGGGAAGGCGGCTGAAGTCACGGTGGATGGTGTGGGTTTCGACACTGGACCATCGCTTTTGACCATGCCTGAGGTACTGACAAGGCTTGAAAAGGTGGCGCATGTAGACCTATGGAATCGCCTAGAGCTGCGTACGATGTCGCCTGCTTTTGAATACATTTGGCCGGATGGCACGCGGCTGGATGTGCATCACGCGCTAAATGACACGCTAGATTCTGTGCGAGCCACTTTTTCTGCGGAAGATGCGGACGAGTTGGATGACTTCGCTGAGTATGCCCGTCTTATCTGGGAAACATCTGCTCCTCATTTTGTTTTGGGCGACGCACCGAGTGTACGCGGTCTCGTCACGAAAGATCTGATGACGCTGATGTCGGTTGGAAAGATCGACGCTCAGCGATCGATGCACAGCGCAATTACTAGGCGTATAAGCAATCCGTTCCTCCGGGATATCCTGATGCGTTACGCCACGTATAATGGCTCAGATGTTAGGAAGGCGCCTGCCACGTTAAACTGTATTGCTCATGTAGAATTGGGCGAAGGCGGTTATGGCGTCGTTGGTGGTATGCATGCGGTAGCTGAAGCACTGTACCGTGCTGCTGTTGAAGCAGGTGTGAACTTCCACTTCGAGCGTACTGTCTCTGGCGTGGAGTGTCGGTCGAAGCGCATCACGGGAATTCGTCTTGCTGATGGCAAGTTAGCCGAAGCGGATGCGGTCGTCTGCAACGCGGACGTTGCACATCTCTTTAGGCGCCTCCTTCCGGGCTGTGAAACCCGCGCTGCTGCAGTACGTGCTGATGCCTCCATGTCCGGGTATACGTTTGTCGTGAACGCGGCTCCCAACGGCGACCGTCGACCGCACTCCGTCCTCTTTGGCACCAGGTATCTTTCAGAGTTTGAAGCCATATTCGACCGCGCGACCGTCACGGCGGAGCCGACCATCTATGCATGCGACCAGTCGAAAACGCACGCTAGGGCTGGTTGGGCCGACGGCGACCCCTTGTTTGTGATGATTAATACTCCGCCGGTGGACAGGATGTTGAATCCACCCGATTGGCGCGAGGTTCGGGACGCTGCCTGTCGACGCTTGGCGGATGCTGGCGTCTGTCAACCGAATCCTCCTGTGATGTGGGAGCGCACACCCACTGGGCTGGAACGTCAATTTCCGGATAGCGGAGG
>PKDL01000168.1 GCA_002863065.1 Pseudomonadota bacterium | reverse complement strand
CCCTGCGTCCGGTCGAACTCGGCAAAGGCAGCAAGGGCCGTTCACCTACCATGTACGTACTCCGCCGAAGTATTCACCAGATGCAGGCAAACGATATCCCGTACTGGTGGTGCTCCACTGGGCACATGTAAACGGTCCAGCATTTCTTCATTTTTGGGAGAGAGACGGTGACGAAGCGGGCCTCATTGTGGTCGCACCTGACTCGAGAAATAGCGCATACTGGACCCCTAATGACGCCGTAAATATTCACCGTATGTTAGGCGACCTTCGGACGAATTACTCGATTGATTCGAACAGGATTTGGTTAGCTGGATATGCAAATGGTGGAGAGTTCGCGTACCGCCTTATGTTCACCTTTTCTAACGTGTTCAATGCGGTTCTCAACATCAATGGCTATGCCAACCTGCCTGAGCTCAAAAACCATCCTGGAGAAAAGAAGAGACTGCCTCGTATTTGCATCTTCGAGGGCACCAGTAGCAACCCCGCAAATCCACATCGAGGTACAGCCACCCAAAAATTACTGAGCCGACTGGGGTATTTCGTACGTTACGCTGCACTCGCTAACATCGGGCATTGGATGCCGCGAAATGCGGGCCCCACCATGCTCCGTTGCCTCGCAGGTGGGCAATGGAGGCATCGCCTTGAAAGAACGAGCGAAGTCACCACTCGACGGCCGAGGTATTCTCTCACTCGACGTAACGTATCCCTTCAACGGGCATCAAGCGCCCGGCACGGCCAGCAGAATACAAGGTGGCCACAAACGTCAGCAACAGAGTGGAGATAACAGCAAGTACGACTTCTATGGCTTCGATAGATACTGGCAACCTGTCAATCAAGTAGACTTCTGGCTCTAATGGATATCCCACCAGAATAAGCACTCCACACGAGGATAAGCCGATTACGAGACCGATAAACGCACCTAACGACGACACGATCAGCCCTTGAATTAGAAAAATTCGTCGGACCATCCAGCTCGTCGCTCCCAACGCCTTCAACAACGAAATTTCTTTCGTCTTCTGGTTTACGGTCATGAGTTGTGTTCCCACAATATTGAAGCTCGCCAAGACCACAATGATGAGAAATATGATCCATAAAACGAGCTTCTGAAGCTTCATTGCATCCAGCAGTGCTTCGTTTGCTTCGTACCAGGAGAGTAGCTGATAGCTGTCTTGCTGACTAAACATCGTAGCGGAATTTCCGCGCGTAACCGCGAGTGCCTGAGCGGAGTTACGCAGAAGGCCAAGCAGGGATGTTGGCTGCTCCACATCATATTGGCTAATTTCACTATCTAATAAGCGCTGCAGCCGTTCACGCATGCGACTAACATCATCTACGAAAGCGCCGAGCGCATACGGCTCCAACACATTCCTGATAGACAGCTTGCGTTGGTCCAATGCAAAAACATCGTCTGTCTTCACCTCCAACCATTTCGCCCGATCTCCAGTTCCCAAAAGGCGCAGCGCAGCATCGAAACTGACCACGCCAAAGCGCTTGTCGTAGTCGTAATATCCACTCTTAAAGATACCGGCGATTCGGAATCGTCCAGATGTCGGCTCCATACCGACAGGTGCTAAACCTCGAACCCCTAGGCCTCGCTGACTACTCGCCAGGGTCACAAGGTCTCCTACGTCTGCAACTAACCGCTCCGCTAGTGCCTGCCCAATAAGAACCGAAGGCGGTCGAGCAGCTACTTCAGCTACTGCACCAAGTGCCACTGACTGATCATCGACGCGGACGGATAAGGGCGACGCAGAACCGCGCGCATCGACCACTCTCAATCGAGCGGCCCCAGGACTTGGACGCTGCAGAGAAGCTTCAATAAGTATCGCTTTTGCAGGCGTCACTACCGCAAGATAGGATTGACCTGACTTGAGCTCGACGCCTGCTTCGAACAACTCACGGTCTTTGATGCGTAAACGAGTCTTCCCGGATGGTACGGATATGGGCTTTGAAGGGATACCAACAGGTTGGGCCACCATACGAGCATGCACAGAGCCTAATAGTGCGGCATCCAGTGGCCCAAGAGACGTATCCACATTTAGGATTGATACCAAAGCCTCGTCAGGGAGCGCTCCACCGATATCTTCCGCCCATAGGGCAACACGCTGGTTACCGAATACGACTGCGGTCCAAGACGTTTCTTGGACTAGGTTATCGATGACGAGCTCATTTTCTTTCCAAAAGGCTTTGGGGTTCTCATCTAGTGAGGTGAGTGAACCAGAAACGAGCATGCCCGCTAAGTCGTACACGGCCTGCACAGATTCGTAATCCACTCCTTTGACTACCGTACCCGCTCGGTGATCGCCGTGAGCCATCATCATCTCGTCATATGTCGCTGGCGTCACACCCACAATATTGGGTTGTGCTACCAACTGGGCCGCCACCTCGTCATAATTCTGGAACTCTTCTCCCCTAGGCCAGACCAATAAATGCGGCTGAAGCCCTAATATGCGGTCTCGAAATGCGTCTTGAAAACCCGAAGTAATCCCCGGAACAACAATCAATGCAGAGACGCCAAGTGCGACTCCCATGACGGCTACCACGGTGATGACACTAAGAAATCGGGATTGACGTGACCGGACTATTCGCCAGGCCAAAAGCCACTCAACACCAAAAAGCATACGAAAGGGTCTGTTCATAAAGGGGAATGTCGTTTTCTAAACTATTGACCCCTCTACAGGGGCTGTGGCAACGTGCGCGGCACTATAACGGGGCTCGTCAAACATGGCGAACGGAAATTCCCGGTTCATGGTCGACGATTGCGTAATTATGGCGACGACTATGACGAGTTGAGTTCGATAACGGAGGACCAATTGAAACACCTTGCAATACTTTTCGCAGTCACACTAAGCCTTTTCGGCTGCAGCAACGATGACGATGGAAGCGGAAGTCCAGGGACCTGCGTCAGCTCATCTGATTGTCCTGCTGGCCAATTCTGCGTGGATTCTTTCTGCCGCGTCATTGGGGCTGAAGAAGTGGGCTTCCCAGGAAGCGATGCTTCAGGTAATGACGCCGTATCGACGGATACGTCCTCAGCCAGCGATTCGGGGCCAGCTCCAGACCTGATTCCAGACACCAATGCGCCTACCCTCTCCCAGAGCCTACCGGCTGATGGTGCTGGCGATGTTGAAGTGGGCGTTGAGATACAACTCGTGTTCTCCGAGCCAGTAAAGAATGTGGACAAGAACACCGTGCAACTCACTGGTCCAGATGAAGAAGCGGTCAACGTTACATTCTCGAAAGATGCCACTGGGCAAAACTGGACTCTCAAACCGACTCTTGCATTGCGCTACACCAGTGAGTACCGGGTCACAGTAAACTTTCCCACCCAGGTCATTCTCGATAATGCGGGTAATAAGTTTCAGGGGATTGCTGAATTCACATTCTTCACTCAGGCGCCGGCGAATACCCAAAAGTATGACGCCCTCGCTTCAAAGTACGCACCGACGATTCGACTCCAGACGCAACCGGATGCAATGTACGACTACCCAACCGTCGCCAATCTCGATGGCGACTGGGACCTTACGAATAACCAAGCCTATCTAGAGAAGCCGCTGACCAAACAATTACGACCTGCCATTCATTACTCGGTATTCGAGTCAGAGAGTCACTATTTTATTCACTACATCGCGTACTGGAGCGTGCATAACAACCCTGGAGTTGGAGGAAGCGCCTTTCAAAATGAGACCGCTGGACTCACCATCGTAGTGGAAAAGTGGCCACTTGAAAGGCCGGTCGAAGCCATCACTTGGTTCAAACAAGCCGCCAGTGAATATATGCGCTCCTTTACCACGACGGAGAGCGGCATCCTTGACGGTGATCCCGACAGCCAGGGTATCACTACGGCCTATGCCGAAGCAGACCTCTTCAAGAATAATCGCGTAGACTGGTTTATCCCCTCAGGAACACATAGCTCATGCCTCTGGGAAGAGCCCGAAGGAACCGGCTGCGATATCCCCGCTGGAGACAAGGCGTTGCTTACGGATGAAATCATCCAACTAGAGCCCGGTACGACAGCTACAACGCTACAGAAGAACGGTACGCAGTGGCCGCGCGCTACGCAGGATGCGACCGGCTCGAACGCCAACGCAATCTATGTTCTCGGCGACGCTCTCACCTCCTGGTGGGTCCGCCGAAATGATGTCGGAACCATATTCCATGATGCTTCCTCCACCCTGTCTCATGACGTTGGTGGCACCGAACCGGTACAAATCACATTTCCCCGGTGGTGGGTTGATGGTTCCGGCGATCAAGGTGATGGCCGAGCGCCCTGGGCGGCTCAATGGAAGCCAGGCGACAACTCGACCTATATCGAACTCCCGATTGGACAGTTTTTCCTCGATACCGCCACCTTCCTAGCAGGTCGCCACGTGGGCTCAGCATACGTATCAGCTCCCTTTGCCGCCGATACGAAATCAGGTTTTAGCAGCCGGTATTGCTACAACCCCTATTTAGAAATCGATATCCGCGGAACGGGCGACGTCTGCCCGCTCTAGTTGACCCCGATGTACACCTTGCTGCTGGCGCTGGTCATCGGGACACCTCCCGATGGCCCCCTGAATCGCACCACAACCGCCACTAGCGCTCCGGTGTCCGGCGCCAATTTGTGCAGTTCTTCACTTTCGATCCAAAGGATGGAAGCCGCTGCGAAAGCTGGCATTAAGACCATTCGTATAACTCCCAGTCGTTGGAAGGGGAAGACACATGACTTTCTCGTTGGCGATGCGCTCAACTATACGCAACTCGTAGAAGATGACTTGGCAATCCTACGGAGAACTCTCGACGACGCACATCGCCTTGGACTGAGAGTGGTCGTCGCGATGCGAACTATTCCTGGCAGACGATGGGCACGGGACGATGTATCCACAGCGAACGTAACGTTGTGGAGCGATGCGGTCCAACAAGAACGTACCGTAGCTTTTTGGACACATTTCGCCTCCAAGCTGGGCACACACCCAGCGCTGATGGCAATCGATCCCATCCCTCGCCCACGACCTTTAGGCGTTACGAAAAACCTGACGGACATAGAATCCGAGCAATTTGCCGCTACAGTGGCGACCTCACGAGGCACACTCGTCGACTCCGACACCTTGTATGCACGTATCATCTCGGGGGTTCGTAAATCATCACGTCATCTACCAGTGGTCGTGCAACCAATCGGTGGGGGTGCACCGAAGGCCTTTCGCTACTTGCGCCCACAAGCCGACCCGGCGGTAATCTACGGCTTCCAAGCTTTCGAACCACACGCGTTCACCGGTGTGGATAAAGATGCGTCGCCGTACCATTACCCAGGCAAAATGCCGGCGCTAGAAAGACGTACCATGGAGTGGAATAAGGGAGTATTGCTAAAACAGTATCAAGACGTCCTAACGTTCCAGCGGAACCATTCCATCTCGTCGTTGCGAATAATGGCCGTAGAATACGGCGCGCATCGACTCGCTCGAGGAGTCGTGGGTTATATGAATCATCTAACGGATATCTTTCACACGGCCCAATGGCATCGCTTCTTCTTCTGCTATCGCAGTCCAGAGTCCAAAGCATACGACTATGAACTTGGAACCAGGGTAGACTCTACGACTCGTTCAAACAACACGCTATGGCAAGCGCTTACGCGTGACATCTCTCGAGCATCCATCCTGAAGTAACCGCAAAATACGCGTGGCATCCGGCATCAGATAGTAAAGAACCCACCATCCATACGGATGGTGGGCGCTAACGGTCGGTCAAGGCTAGAACCGAAAGGTTACTCGATTGGGGCGCAGTCGATTCGGACGTAGCCGATTCGGATGCATTCGATTCGGACGTATTCGGTCGCCTCTAAATCCTCTGTGCATCCGTGCAAAGCGCCGGTTATTCTTCAAACGCCTAATACGCATGGACTGATCTTCAAGCATGAAGGTAAGTCGGTTCTCCTCTCGAACCGTGAGAAATCCATCGAACAAGGCTCGGTTCAGCTTCCGGTTGATGCGCCGATTCGCTCGGAGGAGAGAACGATACTCACCACGCGTTAGCGAGCCATCAATGCGGCCGTTATCTATACGCCGCTGCTGCCGGTCTAGCCGCCATTCAATCTGCTCAATAGCGAAAACATCGGAATTTATGGGAGCAGCCGATGCAACGCAGGGAAGCGCGACGATTGCAAGAGTAGCGAGAGAGGCAATAGCGAAAGTCTTTGCATTCATGGTGTTCTCCAAATCAGTCAGCGGTACGGTCCGCGTCGGTTTCGTGACGGACTTAGAGCAACTTGCTTGCCAAAACGCTCAAGGCGCTGAAACCAATGTACTTTCCCGGAAAACTATAGAGATACAGAAACCAT
>PKDL01000001.1 GCA_002863065.1 Pseudomonadota bacterium | reverse complement strand
AAGACCCGCCTCACTCTTTCCTACTGATTCAGCAATATCGAGGATGTCCTCAAGCAGAGCCTCAGACACACCGCTTTCCAGCAATTGGTGTACAGCCTCACATAACCACACATGATGTCCCCCGTAGGGACCCTCCTCGGGAACCAGCTGCCTCTCAACGAGTGCCTCAAGAGTCCCTGGTGGTAATTCAATGGATTCCAATAGCTGATTTCTTGTCAGCGGCCCCGCACCTGCTCTGCCCGGATCAGGCTCAACATAGGCCAATAAGGCTCGCTCGGCACGTGAGACGTCGTACTTATACTCATGTGCCAAAATAGCATGGATAGTATTCAACGAGAGACGATGCACGCTTCTCATCTCAGTCACCAGGCGAAGCGCATTCAGATGATGTTCGCCAAACGAGCCGGAAGCCACCGGTGGAAGCAACTCCCTGTGCAGCAGCAACTCAACATCCTCCACCCAAACGCCAGCCTGCCGAGCAAGTTCGGAAATCCTCATGGATGCCCCTCAACGAAACTGCCACTTTCAGCCATGCCGTCTCGACCGTATGGGGACATGTCCAATACTCGCACCTGCCCATCAGGCCAAAACAGCGCTGGTTGGTCGAACGCAAAGAGGAACGAGGTATCTTGATCCGGCGTAAGAACGCTGTTCGGACTAAAACTTTGAGGATACCGGACTATTGGAGACGCCCGAACAGAGTCTATTCGCCCAGCCGCAGCGGTGGCTCCGCAACTAAGCTGTAATGGCTCAACCGACAAGTACTCAGGCATGGGGTAAGAAAGGACGACGGTAGGTTCTGCAATGCCATCGACATACCAACGTACAAACTGCGGGTTAGCGTACAGCATAGCCACATGATGCCATTCATCGGCAGCAACCGCTGTATCCGATTGAGCCGTAACTAATCCGTAAATTGCCTCGCCTTCAAACTGAAGGTAACCGCCTTCCACAACCGTAATGCGATAGTCCCCAGTTGCGCCATCACCACGGCGCATTATTTCTCCCGTATCGCCACTCCACCGCAGCCAAAACTCGAGGGTCATAGCCGTTGGATTCGCCAAGAGGGTTTCGTCGTCCAGCGTGATGCATGAGGAAGACCCAAGCTGCCAGGCTGTGGCCAAAAGTGGATCAGCATCACAGGAGCTGCCGCATTCCGAGCCACCATCGCATTGCTCACCATAGCTGATGTATCCATCTCCACAGCAGCTCGAAGCAAACACGCCCGCAACGTCAGCCACACCAGCCACCGCCCCGAGGATAGAGAGGGTATTCCCCATCACTCCACTGACCTCGAGACTAGGCTCGGGCATATCAAACCGCCACAACGCACTCGTTCCGACGTCCGGCATATGCCGTCCGGGAGGTTCGAAGGGAGTAAGGTATCGAGAAAACCGGGATATCCGTAAGCCATCTAGCTCAAGCTGAACGGAGGAAGCATCGAACTTTGAACAACCCACGGAGAGCGCTATCGGCTCCGAAATGGCAACCATGTTAGAGGTATTTTGCGCGAAGAGACCTTGCCCATCCACCCACCAACGCACTGTGACTCCCACCCGAGTAAGCGCGATGTGATGCCACACGCCATCATTTAGAACCGTATTCGACATACCTAGCGTCGCGTCTGTGCCCGTCATGGTGCCATAGTGGTACCGCAGCTGCCCTGCCCCGCCCGCGACATCGTAGGAAATACTCCAATCGCCTTCGCCTGTTTGGGTACTCAGCCGCGAGTCCAAGACAATCCCGGACTGGTCAGATGTCGTTCGCATCCAAAATTCAATAGTGAATCCCAAATCGGACGAGACAAACGGCACAGGTAGGCTGGTTAGGCATCCACCCAGCAAACTAATGCCATAGTGTGGGTTTGGGCAGGGACAGTTTTCAGGAATACCCCCTACACATGAACCCGCCACGCAGATATCTTCATCCGCACACGCGATCCCGTCATCGCACGGTGTTCCATCCAACTTGGGACTAGCAACACAGGCTCCAGTGCTGACCAAACAAGTGCCCGTCGAACATTCGGAATCCAGAGGGCTGCAATCCTTTGCGGTCCCAGAACACAATCCCTCAAAACAGAAATCGTCCACAGTGCAGTTCGAACCGTCAGAACATGCCGTACCATCGAGTACCGTCTCAGTAATGCAGCCTCCATCAGCTTCTGAGCAAAACGCAATGGTGCAAGGAGCACTCAAGGCACTGCAATCCACATCTCCGTACGGCACGCAAACCCCTGCATCACAGACCTCACCCGTTGTACAGACCGCACCGTCTTCACACGCGGTCCCAAATGGTTTCTCTGCTGTGACACATGCACCCGAGGTCGGATCACATATCCCTTCAAGACACTCCGTATCAGTTGCACTACAGTCTTTAGTAAGTCCGATACATTGGCCGGATTCACACTGTCCTCCCAAAACACATTTGTTTGCACTACCGCACGCTGAACCATCTTTGCTGAGATCGGGTGCTGAAATACACGTCCCATCTGCTGCGCATACTCCAGCAGTGCAATCACTACTTATAAATGAACAATCTTTGGTGGTGCCTACGCATGTCCCAGACTGGCAAGTATCTAGAACAGTACATAATGACCCGTCCTCACAAGCAATGCCATCCGGCGCCATACCAGACGCACATGAACCAGTCTCTGCCTGACATATGCCGATGAAGCAGCCATCATCCAAATGAGAGCAATCGACCACCACCACTCCCACACATGTCCCTGCCTCGCACACATCGTTTTCAGTGCAGACGTTGGCATCGTCACATGGACTATTATCCGCCGGCACTGGCCCCGTACATGCACCGGTCGACTCATTACACGTTGCCTGCTGACATACATCCAATGCGCCGCATGATTTTGGTGTACCCGCACAGGTACCCTGTGTGCAGATATCGTCGTTTGTACACAGTGAACCGTCATCACAACCGGTCCCATCCGGGGCATTGGATAAACCACAGGTTCCGCTCTCTGGATTACAACTCCCAACCGAACATCCACTAGACAAGCTACTGCAGTCCATAGGCACCCCATTACAGGACCCACGGAAACACGCATCGCCGACAGTACATGGCTCACCATCAGTACATAGAGCGCCATCGGCGATCGGCGTCAGCTCGCATTGCCCCTGCTCGGGGTTACAGGTATTGGTCCGACATGGCTCGTCCGCAGGATCGCATTGGACTAACCCAACGGGAACGCAGACGTTGGCAACACAGCGGTCCTCCAGCGTGCAGGCATTAGCATCATCGCAAGCGCTTCCATCTGGAAGCGGCGAGCTAGTGCACGCGCCAAGAAACTCGTCGCAGACCCCAACAAGGCATCCACCCATCTGCGAAGGACATTCGACGATGTCACCTTGACATTGCCCCCCAGTGCATTGGTCGTTGACCGTACAAAACAAGCCATCCGAGCAGGGGACTTCATCTGGCAGGAGATCGTAACGGCATCCAGCGCCGGCAGTGCCACAACGGCCGATAGTGCACGGGTTACCATCGTCGCATTCGCTATCTACGCAGCTCGGAAGCTCTTCCTCTGCCTGGACTGTTGTATCCTGTGGAAGTTCAACGTCTGCCGGAAGGTCCACAAACTCTGAACAAGAGCCAAGTATGCTGCAGCACAAAGTAAGCACACAGAGTATTGCACGTCGCCATTGCATTAGAAGGCCTGTTGGAATCCAAAGCTCACACGCCCGGGCCAGGCGGAAAAACCATCCGCTATCGGAAACGCCCAGTCAACACGTATAACATATGGATTTACTTGAGGTATTAACAAGCGTAACCCCAGCCCTACATTCTGATGTAAACGATATTGTGAAAACGTCTCCGAAACGTGTCCTCCATCCCAAAATAAGACGCCGCCCATACGGAGAAACCAAATAGGTAACGGCGCAGTGCGCAACTCAATATTAGCGATAAAACGGCGCTGCCCCTGAAAGACAGCAACATCAAATCCCCGCAGCACCGAATCGCCTCCACCCGTTAGGAATCGATTGCTTCGGTCGTTGAATCGAGCTGACACCTCCGCACGGGCAATAAGCCTGAGTGCATCTGCCAGCATAGGGCTCGCAAAATACAGTGTCGAAGATGCCTGCTGGTCGATGAGTTCATCGCCCTGTAGCCGACCACTCCATTCCACCCGTAACTTGAAGTAACTCGATAATCCTGGATCAACAGCGTAGGTGAATAGGGCGCGGATACTGGTATAATCTACATCCGACCCTAACCCGGTGAGTGCTTGAGATACGCGCCAACTGAACTCGGGACCAACACGGTAATCCTCTCGCAAGTCAAACGTTGCGAGATGTCTGTAAGTGGCCCAGGTCGGGGTAAACATGCGCCACGATAAAAACACCGCAGAACTTGTCTCCTGACGGGGTAAAACATCTCGTTCAAATGCACTCTGCACGGTAGTTTCGCCCGAAAAGCCATCCCGCATCCGAGCGGTGGTTGAAAAGACATCGATCCCGAAACGCACCTGCTGCTTCAGCCAAGTACCTGCCTGATAGAACAACTGTGCAGTCCCCTGGTAGAGCGTGTATTCGTATTCCCAGGGGACAGACTCTAATGCCGGAGTATCCGGTGAGTCATACGTGCGCAACACATTGCCTTCGAACACTCGCACAGGACCATCATAATGACGAAACCGCACGCTCCCTCCCCACCTACTAGCCAGTTGCCATAGCGGGTACGCCAGGGTTACATCGCTCGTGGAACCTTCAAATGCCCCGTCTGCACGTGAGAATAACGCTTGTGCTCGTGCCGTCATCGTCATCCTAGACCCTGCGATGTTAGGGTCCACATATTGCGGCCCAGTCCCCATCTGGCCCTGCGTCATCGAAAATCCGTAACTCAACTTCTTTCGCCACCCCAAAAAGTTATTTTCAGCCAGCGATACGTTCATGCTGAGCAAGCTGTTTCCTTGGGCCTCAAAATCTGTGTTCAGCCGAAGACTCCACACATCTTTAGTGACGACGAGTAGATCAATCCGCTCGGGATGATCCGTGGTTAGGGGAAGTATTACGACGACATTAGATAAAAACGGGTCACGAATTCTTCGGATCGATTCATCGACCCGGTCTTTTGACCACCGATCACCGGGCTGGAGCAGCACTTCACGGGCAATCACATCCTTCGCAGTCACCTTGTGAACGTGATTCGCCCATGCAAGCCATTGGTCAGTCTCACTCGTGAAGACATCAAGATTCTCAACAACCAGCTGACGTATATGCTTTCCGTTGGGAGCACTTTCGACCTCACGGCCGAGACGCTTCAACACCGGATCGACCGTTGCCCGTTCAAATTGCCCTAACTTATCGTAGTCTTGTTGCCCGGGTGGTATGGCCTGCGCCATCGTCGTTAGTCCCACTCCCATCATCAAAGAGAGGGCCAACATCACTGACGGCAAGCCCAAGGCGTCCACCCCAGACAGCATGTATCGAATAGTCCAAGTCACCGGCGTGAGGATACCCATTACTAGGAACGCCCGCATCAAGTGCAGTGCACATTAGGTACACACCAACTTTGACCTCCGGTCGCTCACGTGGATAATTCTCTCAAAGGAGCCTTAGACTTGCCCTACTATCAACGTTCACCATTCGACTTTCGGCAAAAGATGTCTCCCGCTGTTCGACGCCTTATGCAGTTCCTGTCCGCGGTGTATGTTCTTCAAGTGCTTCTCGCTCAGTTTGTCCCGTCTACTTATGTGGCGATGTACCGTGAACTTGCGCTTGACTACGCCGCGCTCGCGTCAGACTTCCGTTTGTGGCAACTCATCACATATGCCGTCCTACATGACGTGCAGATCAGCTCCCCACATGCCCGACCTCTACTGGACCTATTCGTCTGCATCGGATTGATATGGGGGATTTATCGCGGTTCCCTATCCAACTGGGCACGCCGAGAGCCCATGCTCTTTCTCATCGCGGCATTTGCGTCCATTTTTCTCACTGGTCAACTTGGTTTCGGCGCACCATTCCACCTAGGGGGAAACCTTCTCTTCTTTTACTTTTTCGGGCCGCTTTTCGAACGATACTGGGGACCACAGCGGTTTCTAATTTTCTGCCTCCTGAGTGCGCTTGGTGGTGCAATCCTTTCTTTTACCCTGTCTCTTACTCTCTCGCCTCGTTGGGTGGGTACCGGAGCAATTGGCGCATCAGGGGCCACCATGGGGCTATTAATGGCCTACGCCGTGTACTACAAAAATGAAACTGTATTAGCTGGCTTTGTGGTTCCCATGAAGGCATGGCACCTTTTAGTGCTGGTGGTCGTTTTCGACGTCATTTCCTTACTATCGCCAAACAGTGGCGTCGCATTCTTCGTGCATATGGGGGGACTACTTACCGGTTGGTTACTGACCACCGGG
>PKDL01000327.1 GCA_002863065.1 Pseudomonadota bacterium | reverse complement strand
GCGTGGCCGGGTGCCGAGTGATGGAGGATACAGTTCCCCGGCCAATCGTGCCTGGTTGTACGGGAATAATCCGCCACGTCTGACGATTTCAGCACCGATGGCGTCAAGGCCGCGTGTGAACTCTTCAAGCGGAATGGATTCACCATTCTCTATCCGTTCGATTAAACCAAAGTCCGTGGATGTCAAAAGGCCAATATTCTGGCAGTTTTGACCGTAAATCTTTTCAATATTACGTGCGATGATCAGCTGAATACCGGCCCATTTCTCGGCGTATGGAGCAGTTTCTCGTGACGAACCACAGCCTTTAGAAAGTCCGCTGACAAGAACTCCGGCATGTGCGTTGATGAAGGAGTCTGGTTCGATATCGCCATGGCGCAATCCTGCATAGACATACTTCGCCAACGTTTTATCGTAGTAAAAACACACCCAGCCGGGGGTAATTTCATCGGTGGAGATATTATCGAGCAACGGTCGTGACGGATCGTATGATAGCTGTTCGCCTTTCAGCTGGCGCGAAAGGAGAGAAGCATCCTCCGTGAGGTATAAAATACGCCCATGGAAACGTACGTTATTACTAATGCTCATTACCTAAAGTAGACGGCTGAGGCGCGTTTGTGTCAAGGCTCAAGTTCAAATGTTTTCAATGGGTTGCGGCCTATATTTCCGTGCGTTTGTTCGGTTTGATATTTCGGGTCGAGAAGGTTAGCGGTTAGCAGTGACTGCGTTTATGCCTCGGGTCACAAGTTGCCTGACCGTAAAACTTCGGCGCGAAGTCAATTAGGCATCGATTGTCCGTGATTGCTGTGTTAATCGGAAGCTATGTATAGACGGGTTCCATTCGCGAGATTATTCGGCTTTGGCGTGTTGCTTCTGGCGGCATGTGATGGACAACAGCCAGCGGCTCGACCCTCACATGGAGCCCGGATCGCGGAACCTGATTCAGGTCGTTGGGTGTGGATATGTTCAGTTCATGTATCGGGCCCAAAACGTGATGCGCTGCAGGCTACGGGTAAGGGTAGTGCTTCGACTCGGGAGCTTGCGCGAACCTCGGCCATTCGAGATGGATGCAAAAAGGTGAATGGAGGCAGAGCATGCCAAACCGCGATGTCAGGTTGGCAATTAGGCGCAGCGCACTGTGCCGATGCAGCTAAGAAAAAACCTACGGTTGTCGAGTGCTCTATCGAGGTAAAGCGTCCGGCAGGTAAACCGCGGGCCAGTCAGCAAGCGGAGGCTCCATCTGCGGAACGTGCCTGCAGGCGAGCTCGGCGAGAAGCCTGTCGTCAAGTCAGCGGTGGTTCTGAGTGCAACCAAGGATTACAGGGATGGCAGTCCCAAAAATCAGTGGCCAGACGTCGCTAAAATTGGGGGCCAGTGTGATGAACTCGAGAGTTGTTGGGAGACTTCTGAACGCGATTCCTCGCACGCATCGTCCATGCGGTATGATTCTTATGTGGGGTCTGTTTCCAATTTTCGTCTTATTTACCCCCGAGGGCTTTGCCAAACGCTCTGAAAAGCCCACTCATTGTAATACGTGCACAGTTCAGATGAAGAGCGGGCGTGGAGTATGGGTGCGTAATCCGAAGCGTGCCTTTGGACGCAAAGCTACGATTGATTTGTTTTTAGCTGCCGTTGAGACCGTTCGAACTACGTTCTCCGGAACACCTGACCTGATGGTTGGCGATATTTCGTTTCAGCATGGCGGGCGGATGCGGCCTCATCGATCACATCGAGACGGTCGGGATATTGATGCTGGATTTTACTTCCGCAATGGACGCGCCCGTCGATACTTTGCTAAGCCTCGTGGTCGTTCGCTTGATCTGGCTCGTACTTGGACTCTTTTCAATGCGCTAATTGCCACCGGCCAAGTGGAGTTTATCTTTGTTTCATACCGGATACAGCGCGCGCTGCATCGGTATGCACAGAAGCAAGGAGTGTCTAAACGGAAATTACGTCGATTCTTTCAATGGCCACGGCATTGGCGTCGGAGGGTCGGAATAATTCGTTGGGAGCGTGGTCATGACGACCACTTTCACGTACGTTTCCGACCGAAAGTGAAAGAGGCATCAAGACGCGAGCTATTGAAGGGTGAATGATTGAGTCGAATGACACCCGCCGGAACAATGTTAGGAGATGAGAATGCGTGACGTCATTATTATTGGAAGCGGACCTGCAGGGCTTACTGCCGCAATTTATGGGGCTCGAGCTGACATGAAGCCACTCGTCCTCGAGGGGCCGCAACCAGGCGGTCAGCTCACTACCACAACGGATGTCGAAAACTTC
The DNA here is from genome assembly GCA_002863065.1 of Pseudomonadota bacterium. GTDB lineage: Bacteria > Myxococcota_A > UBA9042. The sequence continues at coordinate 4,122 of PKDL01000327.1, read as the reverse complement.
CCAGGATTTCCGGACGGCATTATGGGCCCCGAAATGATGGACGTATTTCGTAAACAGGCCCAGCGGTTCGGCGCAGATACTGAATACGGAATGGTTACGAGAGTGGACTTCACTAAGTGGCCATTCGAGGTGGAAGTGGACGAAGACCGCGTCGAGCTGGCGAAGACCATAGTGATAACCACTGGAGCGTCGGCGAAGTACCTGGGACTAGAAAATGAGCAGAAGCTAATCGGTCACGGCGTCAGCGCGTGTGCCACCTGTGACGGCTTTTTCTTTCGCGATAAAGAGCTGGCCGTGGTCGGCGGCGGCGACAGTGCAATGGAGGAGGCCAACTTTCTTACAAAGTTCGCTAGTAAAGTAACTCTCATTCACCGGCGCGACAGCTTCCGCGCGTCAAAGATTATGCAGCAGCGTGCGCTGAGTAATCCGAAGGTCGAGGTCATTTGGAATACCCAAGTTGTCGACGTATACACCGAGACAGGAGAAGAGGTTACAGGGCTGCAATTGCAAGATACGCAAAACGGCGAGCTTCGAGACTTTCCTGTCGACGGACTGTTTCTGGCGATCGGTCATCGTCCAAATACCACGCCGTTTGAGGGGCAGCTGGATTTGGATGAGTCCGGCTACATTCTAGTCGACGGGACCAAGACAAGTGTACCAGGCGTGTTTGCCGGCGGTGATGTTGCGGATACTGTCTATCGGCAAGCGATCACCGCGGCTGGGATGGGATGCGCCGCTATGCTAGATGCAGAGCGATGGCTCGCCGAAAAAGAAGCGCACTAAATCTCTGAATGCATCCGACCGACGGCTGATACTGACTATCCTTTTACCCACTCTAGGTAGCGGTCAGGCGCACTACCAAAATCCCTCTCCGTAATCCCCCTCAGGATACGCAGTATTCGTTCTTGCCCACCGGGCGAAACCTTTCGCAGGTTCGGCGCCAGTCGGTCTATTGCGAGCCTCCACCTCCATCGAATGAAGATGTCACCCAGCATGTCTTGTACCGCAGGATTGCCCTCGGCAAACCAGCTCAGTGCCTCAGTCAGCGGTGTGGTGCTTTTCCAGGAACCAAGCGTTCTGACCACTGCGGGGAGGCCGACATCTTGCACCAGTTCAGGTAGAAGCGTCTGCGCTTCGGGGCCTATCGCGTGCACAGCGAAAAGACGAACCCAGGCTGATTCATCTGCGAGGGCTTGCTGCAGCCGAGGCTTCGTGAGCTGTGGTTCAAGCCTGCTCAGGGCGAGCACTGCTTGTGCGCGGATACTGGCCCTCGAAGATCGCAATAGGTTGTCGAGTGTCGGTAGCTGCGCCGTAGTGGCAGTCGCAGCGATGAGTGCCGCATGTAGCTCTTCAAAATGCAGTACAGCAGCGGAATCGGCACCTAGCTGCTGGCGAGCCAGCGCCGCCAACCTCTCCAGAGTGCCGATGTGCGCTGCATTTCCATACTGCACTAACGCTTGAGCTGCGTGGATGGTCCGCTGTGTGGCGGCATCCGAGGCGGATTCTCCCACCCCAAGTTGGACCACTGTTAGTAGGCTTTTCACAACCTTGTTGGTTTGTAGAGCTACTAACGCGCGTATCGCCCCTATTCCCTGCTCTGGTTTGAGCTCGATAGCGGCTTCTTCGAGTAGCGGGATTGCTTGTTCACCGATGTGCGCGAAACGAGCTACAGCGCCAGAGACCCGTTTTGCGTTGGCGAGGTCATCGAGCCAGTTTTCCATGTTGGTCGACTTTGACCGCGGGCTATAGCGTTGTACGGAAATATTGAGAACAGGATACTCCAAGGCCCTCGCGAGAGCTGGCAGGCTGGTGTCATCGAGGCATGTTGAACTAATGAGGCCCGAGTATTGGTCCGGGTTTAGTATACGATCGACTGCAGGCTTCCCATTGCTGCGCACGGGGAATACTGGTTTTACCATCCGAAAAGTCGACGTGAGTCCCCCCAAGACGCGCGTCAAGGCTTCTGTCTGGCTCATAGTGAGGGACCAGCCGAAGTCTCTGACATCATTGACTTCAAGTGCTGGGCGCCTTAGTCGTGGGTGTCGCCAAGTCGCAGGATCAGTGGGATCTTGCCAGGTGGCTGATTTTGTATTGGGCACATACACATGCATGTGGATCGCCCGGGGCGATGCGTTGTCTGGGTATTTTACTCGGGCTGACAAGTCCGCTAGCTGCGTAATCTGTCCGTTGCTCGCCATAAAAAGGTGCGTGGCGCGTTCGGAGACGAGAAGCTCGCGAGCACAACCCTCTGCGGTGGATTGTTCAGTGGCCCAAAGAATAATCTGATTTGGGGGTAAGGCGGCCGTATCGGTGGGCGCTGGGCTGAGTACAGCTGCTGCGTCTCGCTCTGATTGTAGTATGTCTCTCCAGATGGATGGGAAGACGCTCGGCTTCTTCTCTATGTTGACCCCAATGGGCATGTCCTTAGAGCGGAACACGACACTTCCAGGCAGTTGCGGTGATTGTACAAAGCTCGTATCCATCAAGGCCGCTCGAGTCGTAAATGCCCTGTTTTCCGGCATGGCAAGCGCTGCAAGGTGCCATAATGCGCCTGCCGTAAGCCAGTTCTCCTTCGCTTGAGCGGTCTCGGCCTGTTTTACGATTTCTAGCGAATCGTTTACCCCGGGCGGAAGCACAGTATTGGGCGGGGCGGGTAATCCAATATCTATCGTGCGCACACCCAGTTTTCGTTTTTTTGAAAATCGCACATCTTTTTGCGCCCGCACTCGTCCGGCACGGAAGTCAACCGTCACCGTGACTGGAATTGAGCCGCTGGGTTGCATCGTAGTCGTGTGTTCAACGACTACCCATTGGGTGTTCAACTGACCTAGCCTTTTCCATGCATTATCAAGCGCATCATCGTCGCCAAACCCCTGAACAACATCTCCACCAGAGTCGAGAATGAGGGTACGCATTCGTGCTATTTGGGCATCGGCGGTGGTGATAACCCACGACAAGCGTACGCCGAGTGTTTGAGCTCTCTGTCGAATAAATCGTTCTACGCGTTCGCGTGCACTGGAGCGGCGAATGGTGCGATCCGTTCCGTCGCTGAGGAGTACGAGGGATCGTAGCTCTGGTAGTTGTCCTTTCCTAAACGAGTCCAGGGACTCAAGAAGTCCCCGGTATAACGGGATCCTTTTCTTCAGGCGTTGTTGTTCTTCTTCTGAGTCTATTGTCGGTAATGAGCCGATAGCGGCGATGGTACTGAGCGGATCGGCCGAGAATGATTGGATCAGTCTGAAGCCGCGATGGTCCACGACGCCGACGGCTACCGTGTCCCAAGGCCCCACCTGATCGATGAACTTGCGGATTGCGTCCTTCCAGCCAGGCTGTACTTTGGGCATGGGGAGCACAATGAGAACCGCCATGCCTTGCCTGGCTTGTCGTCTATTCATCGCTTGTACCGGGATTGGCTTCTCTTCGCCGAGCTGAACATGCGCATCTATCGCTTGAAGTGAGCGTGGGTCCATTGCTTCGCCTGCCGGGGCCTCGACAAGGAATCGCGTGCGAACTAATCGCTCTCGCTTCTGGCTTCTGGCCGATGTCCTTACCGTTCTCGCCGGTATGGCGGTGGCTTTCGGTGAAGACGCTTGAGCCTGCGACGCTGCAGTCATTGGATCGTTTTTCTTGGTCTCGACGCTCGGAGGAAGGGGAGGGGGGTCAATGCCAATTCGATCATTACACCCAACCAGGCCCATTGCCAGGATTAGCAACAGCGTCGGCATCGCTGTTTCGAACTCACTTGTGGATGACGCCCCTATACGACTCACAGTGGATCCTTCTAGCGTGGTTTAGCAGCGCTCAACGACTGTAGTAATTCCCTGACCTACCCCAATACACATGGATGCGACGCCTAGTTGTTGTGCATCCCGCTTCATTCCGTGGAGAAGCGTAGTCAGGATACGTGCGCCGCTGGCACCGAGCGGGTGCCCTATAGCAATGGCTCCGCCGGTCGGGTTGACGCGCTCAGGGTCGAGTTGAAGGTCTCGAATAACCGCGAGGGACTGCGCTGCGAATGCTTCGTTCAGTTCAAACCGCTCAATATCCTTGATGTCGATGCTAAGTCGGCTCAACGCTCGTCTTGTTGCTGGTACGGGGCCAATGCCCATTATCCGAGGGTCG
>PKDL01000494.1 GCA_002863065.1 Pseudomonadota bacterium | reverse complement strand
TGCGGCTTTCAGGGCGTTGGGGTCTTCATTTCTTTCGCCTAACCAGCGGAGCATCATGCCCGTTGACATAATGGCAGCCACAGGATTCGCGATGCCTTTACCAGCGATATCAGGTGCTGAGCCATGAATAGGTTCAAACATAGCGTGATGTTCACCAAGATTACCGCTCGCAGCCATACCCATCCCGCCCTGAAGTGCGGAGCCGAGGTCTGTGATGATGTCTCCGGGTAGATTGGGTGCGACCACGACATCGTAGCGTTCAGGTTTGGTGATCAGTGCATGTGCAAAGGCGTCGACATAGGCGAAGTCTATTTCGATCGTTGGAAAATCTTTTGCAACGGAACGGAATACTTCTCGAAAGAAGCGATGAGCACGTACAACATTGGATTTGTCAACGCAGGTGACCCGTCGCTTACCGTCGTATGGCGCACCATTTCGTCGTGAGGCCAGGTGGAATGCTTCTTTAGCCACCCTTGCAGCGCCACGAGCGGTGATGACGGTTGGGGATATGACGAATTCAGTATCCGTGCCGCGTTCCAAACGGAATTCACCCGGTGTGTATGCACCTTCGGTATTTTCGCGAAAGACTACCAAGTCGACGTCCTGAGGGCGCCAGACCTCTTTGAATGAACCGGAGATAGAATGTCGTACTCCAGGAAATAACCGGATGGGTCGCATATTGGCGAATAGTTCGAGTTTCGTCCGTAATCCAATGACTTGCTCGTATCCCGCTAACTCACCATCGGCGCGCCGGACCGGTTTCCCGTCTGCATCAAGGTGGCCAATTGCGCCAAGCTGTATCGCATCAGCGGCACGGCACCGTTCGAATGATCCTTCTGGCCATTCTTGACCATGCTCGATGTAGTAGGAGCCAGCGCACGGTATTTCAGTAATCTCCAAAGAGATTAATCCGGCGGTGTGCAGTGTATTCAACACCCTCCGAGACTGATGGGTTACCTCTGGGCCGATACCGTCGCCAGGGAGCAGCACAATATTGTACGTACGGGATGTCATTGGCGGCACACTAGCAGGGCTACTCGCAAACTCAAACTCAGTACGAACGCTGTCAATCATGGCCTATTGGGCGTGGATTTGATTTCCTATATACCGCTGTTGCCTTTTTATAAAACGCTTTTGAATGTGAGCAAGGGTTAGCCGAGGGACTATTTACAGCGTAGAAAGATAGCATCGCTCTGAGCCCAGAATGGCTATATGAATCAGTAGGTTGGTCCTACAGAAACCCTTTGACAACTGTCAAGTAGCCTAGTAGCGTCCCGCATTCACAAAGGCCAGGGGAATCCCCCCGGCCGCTTTTCCCAGTAACCACGACGGTTTCAAGCCGTGACGGCAGCAGACGTAGAGCAGTACATTCCAAACGCCGCTCTCTAAATTTTACGCAGCCGGTGCTCAATAAGCTGAGGGCATTTTGTCCATATCTGAGGCTCAAGTCGACAACGCTCTAGTACAGGGCGACGACGAAGCAAATTTCGAACAACTCATCGAAGCGTATTTACAACAAGAAGCAATTCGCGAGGGTGAGATCTACTCGGGCAAGGTGCTCGATATTGGCAAAGACTTTGTAACCGTTGATATCGGCTACAAGTCGGAAGGTCAGATATCCGTCGATGAGTTCAGGTCTCCCGACGGGCAGCTGCACATCGAAGTCGGTTCGTCTATCGACGTGTACTTAGAGCGCCGCGAGAACGAGTCTGGACTCGTCGAGCTGAGCAAAGAGAAGGCTGATAAGCTGAAAATCTGGGACCAGATATCTGAGGCCTGCGAGCGAGATGACCTGGTTGAAGGTCTGATTTCCGGTCGCGTCAAAGGTGGCCTCACGGTGGATATTGGAGTGAAGGCATTCCTGCCCGGGTCGCAAGTCGACTTACGGCCAGTACGAAACCTCGACCGCTATCTGGGTGAAACTTACAAATTCAAAGTCATCAAGTTTAACAAGAAGCGCGGGAACATCGTTCTATCGCGTCGTGCGTTGCTTGAGAAAGAGCGCGAGGACCTCAAACAGCACACCTTGGACAAGCTCAGTGTAGGCATGTCCGTCGAGGGTATCGTCAAGAACATTACCGAGTACGGTTGCTTCGTCGACCTCGGTGGTATCGACGGTCTGCTGCACATCACCGACATGAGCTGGGGCCGGGTGAATCACCCGAGCGAGATGTTCGAGGTGGGTGACGAGATCAAAGTGAAGGTACTCAAGTTCGATTCCGACTCTGAGCGCGTGTCACTTGGGCTCAAGCAGATTTCCGATGACCCGTGGGCCACTGTGGATCAGAAGTACCACATGGGCAACCGCGTCAGTGGCAAGGTTGTTTCGATGGCCGAGTATGGCGCTTTCATTGAGATTGAAGAGGGCATTGAAGGCTTGATTCACGTCTCGGAAATGAGCTGGACGAAACGAGTAAAGCATCCGTCCAAGGTGCTATCGATTGGTGATGAAGTCGAGGCAGTGATCCTTGACATCGATACCAAGTCGAAGCGCATCAGCCTCGGCATGAAGCAGATCGAAGTTAATCCTTGGACCCTGCTAGCAGACCGCTACCCGGTTGGTTCACACATTCGCGCCCGCGTGCGGAACGTCACCAACTTCGGTGTGTTTGTGGGTATCGAGGAAGGCATCGATGGTCTGATTCACGTTTCGGACCTTAGCTGGTCCAACAAGGTCAAAGATCCACGGGACGTGTACCAGAAGGGTGACGAGATTGAAGCGGTTGTGCTCAACATTGATGTTGATAACGAGCGGTTCAGCCTCGGCGTAAAGCAACTGACGTCAGACCCCTGGGATACCATCGAGCACCGCTACCCCATTGGGCAGGTGGTCGAAGGTCAGGTCAACAAGGTCTTGGACTTCGGCGCTATTGTCGAACTCGAGTCCGACGTCGAAGGCTTGGTACACATCTCCGAAATCAGCCAGGAGAAGATCGAGAATGTCGGTCGGATTCTGGAGGAGGGCCAGGTAGTCCGCGCAAAAGTCATCAGCCTGCTCCCGGAAGAGCGCAAGATCGGCTTGTCCATCAAGCGACTTCTTGAGTACGAGCAGACGGCTGATTATGCGGAGTATGTCCGGACCCAAGGACCTGCACGTACTAGTTTCGGTGACCTGCTTCGGGATATCGATATTAACACATTGCCTTCGACGCGGTCCGAGCCTATCACGGTGCCGGACTTTGATCGTGAGGTCGAAGATGATGAGGACGACGAGGAATAAACCGCCTCGGGCACCTCTCTCATCGCAGTGAGCAGGGTTTGGCCTGCTCACTGCTCAGTAGCCGTTTCCAACACGGCATCCCCCTTCCAATAGCAATCATCCTGATGCCCTCCTTGGGCTTCCGGCTTAGTCCGTCGTATCCTCTTCATGTGCTACTACGTGTGAGGAGATAGCAGATGTCTGATGAGTCCGAATCCGGACGCCTATGGGCGCCGTGGCGTATCGATTACATCCTTGGAGCAAAGGCGAACGACTGTCCATTTTGTACAGGTTGGGACGCGGGCCCCGGCGTCGAGCACTTAGTACTTACCAAGCAGCGTCACTCAATGGTCATTATGAATCGCTATCCCTACACGGGGGGACATCTTATGGTTGTGCCTCAAGAACATGTGAACTCGATTACTGATTTATCGGAAGAGGCTTACATAGAACTGATGTTGTTACTTCGTGAATCTACTGCCCGTTTGGTGCATGCGCTTGGTTGTCACGGTGTCAATACTGGTATTAATCAAGGGGAAGCGGCAGGAGCGGGTATCGAGTCACATGTGCATATTCATCTCGTACCCAGATGGCGGGGTGATACTAACTTCATGCCGGTGACGGCTAGCGTACGTGTCGTATCACAAGGCCTTGACCACGCCTTCGGCATGCTCAGACCGTATTTCGAGGACTTAGATGCAGGATAGAACGCTCATCCTTATATTGGGGTTCGCACTTACTGTGGGCTGCGCGACAGTGAAGCCAAAAGCATCCGCTGAGCGTTTCTATCCGCGCGATAGAGTGGTCTGTGCGGACTGGAAAGAGGCCCCAAGCGCCTGGTACGTGGACGCCAGCTTTTATGAAATTTTTGTGCGGTCCTTTCAAGATTCTGATGGTGATGGGATCGGGGACTTCGATGGATTAATTGAACGGCTGGACTATTTGAATGATGGGGATCCGAGTACGCAAACAGATCTCGGAGTATCTGCACTCTGGCTTATGCCGATTAATCCGTCGCCCAGCTATCATGGATACGATGTTACGGATTATCGCGCTATTGCCGCTGAGTATGGTGGTATGGACGCGTTTCGACGGTTTCTCAAGGCGGCGCATGCGCGGGGAATCCGGGTGGTGATGGATTTGGTGGTAAATCACACATCAAGTCAGCATCCCTGGTTCGTAAAAGGCAAACGAGGCCCACAGAACTCTACCTTCGATTATTATCATTTTAGAGATTCACCTCTCGATTGGACGCAGCCATGGAACACGTCATCCCCAACCTGGCACCCAATCGGTAAAAGATACTTTTACGGGTTGTTCTGGGGCGGCATGCCAGACTTGAATTTCAAAAACCCGGCTGTGCGCCGCGAGATGCTCGACGTAGCTGAGTATTGGCTTGAATTAGGTATAGACGGATTTAGGCTGGATGCGGCTCGCTATCTCGTCGAAAACGGTAAAGGCCTACAGGCGGACCAACCGGGTACGCATCGTTTCTGGCGGTCATTACGCAAGCTAACCAACCGGCACAATGGAACGCCTTTACTAGTGGGTGAGGCCTGGACCGATAACAAGCGTGCAGTGGAGTATTTCGGCAACGGAGACGAACTACACATGCTTTTTGGTTTTGACCGTGCCAGTGGGCTGCGGCGCGGCATTTCATCTCATCGCGCGTCTATTTTGAAGGATGCGATATGTGAGGAACTGGATTCTCGTCCCGCCGTCGGATGGTTTGGGAGCTTCGCGACGAATCACGATATGGACCGTATTGCGACTATCCTTGGCGCTACATCTTCCGTAAGTCGTTTGGCTTTGGTTGGGAAGCTGTTATTTACCATGCCAGGCACGCCTTTTATCTACTATGGACAGGAGCTCGGTCTACTCAATGGTCCAGGCCAGGGAGACCCTGAAAAGCGTATGCCGATGCGTTGGGATGATGGGAATGGCAATGGATTCACATCTGCGGCGACTGCCTGGGCCATGGATGACAAAAACCAGGACACTCCATCGGTTGCGAGGCAAATCAACGACCCAAAATCCCTGTTCACGGTCTATCGCCAGATGGCACATCTTCGGAGTACGGTTCCAGCGTTACGGCGCGGTGCTACTGTTGTTATCGATGTGGGATACCAGGACCAAGTCCTGGCATTTGCTCGAATTTTGGAAGGCGACCTAGTACTCATTGTCGCCAATGTGGCCGATGAACCTGTGAGTCTTACACTGCCCTTAGGTGCATTAGGTTGGGGTGAATTGAAATTCACTGGCCTGGTTGGGACACATCAGGACCCTCATGCAGAAATGCGCATGGGAGCAGCCGACGTAAGTATCTGGCATAGCCGGGATTAGTCCGGCACCGGCTACTGTATATTGTCTACAAGGACGCATCACAGCCATTGGCAAGAAGTTCCGCTCCGTTCGTGCACCAACCTGGGCTTGCGTTGAATGGGCTAATGCTTGAATGCAACACCCATGGCCCCGAAATATCTGGGAAGCGCGTAATGGACTGATCTTTTCCTCCTTCATTACCCCAAACAACATCTGTATCGATGATGCTTGCAAGATGAAGGCTGACTTGGCCTCCTGAATTGGCAAGTCGGAGGGGGGTCTCGGAGGAAAGAATAACCTGACCGGGATGGACGGTCATCTGTGGCTGGCCTCCTCCAAATATAACGATCGCAGTACCTGGTTTAATGCAGAGTTCTGGCAGCTTGTAGCGCTCTTCTCCATTTACAAAAATCTTGGTATCCGCAGTTTTCCTGCTGCCATTGGCAACGAGCACAAGCTCTATAAATTCGTCATGCGGGGCATATAAAAGTCCGTCGCCGTTTGTATCTGAAAGGCCGGGGTCGGGCATAATTTCGTTCAGACGTAGCTCGCCGGCAGAAACGGGAAGACAGTCGTAAAGCTTATCCAGTCGGAAGTCGTCATGAACTGTGATCTCCGGAGCGTCGCATTCCGGGAAATATCCTCCATTCACGCATTGGCCTGGAGACATAAGTGTATCTCTGCTGTCGTCAGCATGAGAGCCCCACGAGCCACTCCCATCCGGTGATCGAGTCGTTGACGTACCTTTGTCAGTAGTTCGTGTGTACCGATGCGAATCCAGCCGTTCGCCCGTGATGACGTATAAGCTGACTGTGGCACCTTGATTCGACAATGTCAGTCGCTTCGAAGACGTTATCGACCGACTACCGGAAGGTGCTTGACCGGGC
>PKDL01000082.1 GCA_002863065.1 Pseudomonadota bacterium | reverse complement strand
CTATGTGTCGGCGATGGATGCGGCAGGGAATGCCACGGATGGTCCTGAGGTAAATATCGTCACGCCGCCCGATGCGCTCACCACTGAAGCGGTATACAGCTTGATACGACCTGTCTGTGTCGGCTGCCATGGCAACGGCGATAAACCGTACTTTGAAAGCCTGCTAGCCTTTGAAAATGGAATTGTGAATGACTCGAAGTGGGTTACTCCGGGCAATGGTGCCGGCAGTGGGTTGATAGCCTTATTGTCGGGGCAATACGACGGGACCTTTGGAGCGATGCCCCCCGGGCAATGGTCCTACGAGCAGTTAGTAGAAATGAATGAGGTCTCGCTGACACTCGGCGAAATTGCGGAGTGGATAGACACCCTGAGCCCGGTGGTCCCAACCGCTCCAACCTCACCCACGGATGTCCCGCTAAACACGAGTCTTTCGGCTGAGGAGTTAGTGGCGTCACTCTACGCGGTCCTTGGCTTGAGTGATGCCGACTTCTTCACCATGCCGGAAGGTAATGCCGCGTTGAGTGGGTTGATTTGTGACGGCAACGTCGACCTGTACCCGGTACGTAGTCCCGATGCGAGCCCCGGTTTTTGTGATGGACTGGTGTTGGGTCGATTAGCGCATGAACATTGGCGGGCGCTATGGGGGCCGAATCATGGTGAGAACCGGCCTCGGCGTTTGGGTTTCGACCGGTCCTTTGGGCTCGCGTACGTGCAAGTGACGCAAGCGTGGTGTCGTCTCTCGGTGGAGACCCCAGCAAACACTGCGGTGCGTGGCAATGCGACATTGGGCAATACCTTGCCCTCATCTCAGACGGTGATTCGGCAGAGTATCTCGGCATTTTATCTGCGAGCGCTCGGAGAGCCTCCGAGTGACTCTCTGGTTGACGAGTTAGAGGGACTTTTTGCGACCTATCAAAACCAATCGACGAGTGCCGCGTGGACCGCAGTGTGCGCAACCGTTCTGCGGGACCCGTTGTTTTTGACCTATTAGGGAGGCGTGCGATGAGCAGATTCAGCAGACGACGTTTCCTTCGGGGGGGACTTGCGGGCAGTGTGCTTGCTGCATCGAGTCTGGGCTCGTTTGGAAGAATGCGCTCACTGGCGGCTAATGCTGGGTCGGGATCACCGAGTCGTCTGTTGACGATACACTTGCCGGGGGGATGGGCTCCGTACTATCTCTTCTGTCCATTCTCCGCATCCGAAGTGGACCTCTTGATTCCTGAGCCATCGCATCCGCTAGGTCAGGATCCAATTTTCTTTTCTGCGGCCGATGTCACGAACCTCGATGGCTCGGGTAACGCGAAAGACAACCTAGGATTCGACAAACTTCGAGTGCCTCAGACCTGGGATACCAATGCGCTTGCTGGTGGACAGCCCGCTCCGAACTTCGCCAACGGTTGGTCATGGGCTGCCCATCAACTGTGGAAGTACTGTAGCGTAGTTCATGGCGTTGATATGGGCACGAATTCGCACTCCAGCGCGCTTATAAGCATGCTGTCGGGTGTGCCCGCGTCCGTCTTCAAATCGCCGCCGCTGGCATCGTGGGTGGCGTCGAGCTTTGGCGAGCTGCTGCCTAATCAACGGCCACTTGGCGCGGTCACGATTGGTGAGCCCATGTTGTCGGGCAACGAGTTTCTCGGCATCGAGGCCACACCGTCCATCGTGGGGTCCTATGAGCAATTGGTTCTCGACTGGTCTGAGGAGTCCGATCAGGCATGGCTGGGCCTGCGCGATAGGATAGAAAAAGAGGTGTTGGACTATTGGGGGAATGCAGGGGATGTGCCCTTGGCGACTAATGCGCTGGAAGCGTTGGTGAGCAAACGTATCCGTGGCTATGCCGGAGGAACCAATACCGAAACCGATCTCCTGTTCGAGGAGTTGTACGATGCCTTCCAAGACGTCAGCCAGACATTAGGAGCAGACGTCATCTCCGTGATTCAGCAAACCAACGGGATTGAACATTTGGTGCCGGCATTCTGGAATTATCCCGCTGGGGGACCGCTTGGGCTGCAGGTCAACGGTATGGTGAGTGAGAACGAGCGTTGGACGTCGGATTTCAATCTCGCACTGAAGTTATTGAAGAGTGATTTGGTCTCGAGTGTCACGCTGACATTGTCGCCATTGGTAGGTCGTGACTTCGATATGCACCTGGAAGGACATGCACATCATTACCAACAATTACGAGGCTCCTTTGACGTGGTCGGTAGGATGTTAGCGGAAATGGCGATGACTCCCCTCACTGCACAGACCTCATTGTTAGATGACACGTTAGTTATGATTACTTCCGAGCTCGGGCGGACCTTGCCGTTGAGTGGAACATGCGATCACTGGCCGTATAATTCGGTGGTGTTTGCGGGTGGTGGAATCACCCCGAATCGCATGTGTGGGGGGTATGATGTGGAACCGGGGGCTGCGAGTGCGCTTGGTTTTCCGGGGACACCGCTTGCGCTCATCGATCCGGACGGCAACACGCAGGTGCGCGCACCACAAAGCATCGACATTATTTACACCGCCATGTCGTTACTCGGTCTGGACGATATCTACATCCCTGGACAGCCCGGGCGCATACTGGGGATTACGTCATGATCCCGGCGCTTCAACGTCGATTCGCGATGGTATTGGTGTGCCTATGTGCGCTGGATGCTGGTGCACAGACCCTACCCGAGCTGTCATACACCCGGTTATTACGGAAAGTGCACCTGAGTCTTCGGGGGACTGTACCGAGCCCGAGTGATTATCAAGCCATAATCGATGCGCCCGACGATGCAGCGAAAGAGCTGCTCATAGAATCCGCCATCACAGATGGCCTACAGTCGGCTGCCTTTTATGAATCCATGGTGGTGTACGGAAGAGACCTATTCGGAGGACAAGAATACACGCACGGATTCGAGCAGGAAGCCTGGCTTGGAGGGCAGGCTCTTAGACTGACATCCTGCCCCCCAGATACACTGCATGCAGGCCGGCTAGGGCTATTCTCGTCCGAGGCGCAATATGGCGACTCTCTTTCACTATGCGATGACCCGTTGGCGTCGCTACAAGCGATTCAACCATGGTGGGATCCCAATGGCACCGTGTTGACTATCGGTTGGGCAGGGGGAGAGTACGCTACGATTCCCGACCCTGAGGCACCGGGAAGTACGATCGACTGTGGGGTGCTGAAGCGAACGAATGGGATCTCTGGGCACTATATTGCGCCGAATCCGCCGGACCCCTCGGTCACGCCACGGTGTGGTTGCGGTCCCAATCTGATCTACTGCGCTCGCAGTAGCAACACCGCAGGAGCCTCGCTAGGTGACGATAGCTTATATAGCGACCTCACGAGCCAGCGTCGCGCGCTGAGTGATGAAGCAGCGCGGTTATTTGCTCATATCGTGGTGAACAGCCGCCCGTTGACCGATTTGATCGTGGGAACCTATACCGTGGTCACCCAGGGACTGCAGCATGCCTATATTCGAGCGGCGCGGCAAAGCGGGAGCTACGGGTATTTGGATCTGGATCCGTGGTGGGAGTCGGTCGAGGACGCAACCGAGTGGAGGGAGGTCACGGTATCGGACATATACCCGCTCTATACCAGCGACCGCTTGGTGCAGTTTGACCCGAGAGTGGAGTATGGCGAACCCCCACCACTGCCGAGCGCCGGTATTCTCACCATGCGTGGGGCATTGGGAGCACGAGAGCGCGAAAGGCCGCGAGCGGCCCGCTGGCTGGAGCGGCTCGCATGCAAGACGTTCACACCCCCTACTGTCGAGTTTATGTCGGTGGACACGGTTACCGATCCTGCGATGGAAGGTAGATGCCAGGTGTGTCACAAAATATTGGACCCGGTCGCGATGCACTTCAAACGCTTTTCGACGAACGGTGCGCGGGTCGGTGGTTTCGGACAGTGGCAGTGGAATGCGCTGGACCCGAGTGATCCCGATAGACTTCGTTGGTTGGTTCAATACCGTGCCAACACCATCCTCACCCCAGTGACGGAAGTCGATATGTCGTTCAATCCCGATGCGCGGTTCTTGGATTTCGCACCAGCGGGCACCAAGCTGCTGGGAGGAGCCGGAGATGGAACGATCGGCCCACTTGGGTTCGGAAAAGCACTGGTAGCGTCAGGCGACTTTGACCGGTGTATGGTCAGTCGCCTCTATGGCCGGTACGGCGGTATACAACTCAATTTTGCGCTCGATGGGCCCTACCTTAACAGCCTCGTATCGGAATTTGTGGCCGGAGGGCGCGACGTGAAGGGCTTTATCTACAGCATACTCACGAGTGCGAGATATCGCCTCGGACGGTAGCAAACGGCTTATTTTGTGTTCATCTGATGCACTCCATCCCAGTCGGGTGGTGGAGCCTTCTGCTCAAACCGTTGGCATCGCTCGATAAACAGGCGCGCCGCGGTATCGCCAGGGCGCTGCTCGAATAGCATCTCAAATTGCGTTTTTGCGTCGCTAAACTCCCGCTTCAAATAGCAGGAGTAGGCGGTCTCCCAGCGGTTCACCCACGTCATATCGATCGTGGGGTCGTCGGCTGTTCCTAGAAGTTCGTACACGGTGATGGGCAAAGATTTGCCCTTCACAGCCACCTTATCAATCCGGCGGGCGTGAAATGCGTCATCTACCAGCTGCCGCGTAGACTCACTTATCAAAATCGATGTGCCGTAAAACTTGTTGAGCCCCTCGAGCCGGCTGGTGGCGTTAATGCCATCTCCAATGGCTCCATAATAGAGTCGCTCCGTACTGCCAAAATGCCCAACAGCTACATCGGCGGTGTGGATTCCGAAGCGCGTACGAAAGGACGGGAGAGCATCGCTTTCCTCCCACAAGGATTCTACGCGAGCCGCACATGCAAGTGCAGCATGACAGGCAAGCGTTGCATGATCTTGTACCGATTGCGGAGCGCCCCATAACGCCATGATCTCGTCGCCAACGTACTGGACTACGGTGCCTTGTCGGCTTTCAATCTCATCTGTAAGGGCCGCGAGGTAGGATCCAAGCCGCCGTGCCATATCCATTGGGTGCATCGATTCGTTGATCGGTGTGAAGTCCGCTATATCGGAAAAGAAGATGGTGAGTTCCATGAATTCACCGCCCAACTCGGGTTCTTCTTGGTTCGCCAGCAGACGCCGTACCAGCTTCAACGGCAGATATTTCTGAAACGAGCGCAGACCAACCTTCATATTTTCAAATGCATCGAGGACGTCGTTGACCTCTCGAAATGAGCTGGTCACCTCTGGATGGTCTACGAAGCTCAGGCGAGTGATCTCCCGGGCTTCGTTGACCAGGGTTGACAGGGCCTTTGAGACTTTGCGCGCGATAATTAGCGACGTGATGAAGGCAAGTAGCAGAAGAATGAGAGAAAAGACCGCATTGGAGGTATTCGAATCACGTATCGGGCCCAGAAAGTCTTCCTCTGGAACCACGGCACAGACAAACCAGTGTGCACTTTGATTGATGTTGAGCCGGCGTAACGTGCCGATATATCGATGCCCGTCGTGGGTAAACGGCACTTGCCCGGTGCCTTCGGCGTCCGAGAGTTGAAGAGCAGATTGCCATTCATCGGTCTGTGCGAAGGCGGCAAAGTGCGCCATGCTGCTGCTTGCAGCTTGCTTTAGGTGGAGCTGGTCATCGTTACTTTTCCCCACCACATCATCGGCCTGCGGGGAGGCCAGTAAGCGGGCCTCCTTATCCACGAGGATCGCTTGTCCCTCGTGCCCAACCGTCAGATCCTGGAGAAAGTCCGATACCCCTCGCAATGTCACGTCAGCGCATAATACGCCGCGAAGCGCACCGTTTTGGCGCACCCCGTATGCTGCGGTTAGCCCAGGGATACGTTTCGTATGAAATAGATAGGCATCGGTCCAAACCAACGAATCCGCCGTCTCAGCTAGCCGGTACCAGGGACGTTGGCGTGGCTGGTAGGTGTCCGGTTTCGAGGGGCCTTGTCGTATCGGCGTGTCTTCTAATCTGTCCTGTGGCCCTACGCGGTCAGTAAGTAGAACTCGGCGTCCCTCAGGTGCCGTCTTATCTATCTGAATTATCTTGGTATCGAGGGATCCATCGTCTCCCCGTTGCACCATGATGAAGTTTCCTTCGACATCTGCCCAGCACATGGTCTCTACGGTGGGGTGGACCTGAAGGGCTTGGAAAAAATACCGCTCAATGGACTCAATACTGTCGAGGTGAAGAATACCTACGCTAGCATGTGTGGCTGCTAGTGAAACGACATCGGTAGCTGGCTTGAGGTAGCTGCGGACGCTCGTTTCTGTTTGAGCGATGGCATGCTCCGTGACCAGAGCGATGGTAGTTTCCGCGTTTTGCCGGGCATTGAGCCACGAGACCAGGGTGATGACTCCTGCCGTGAGAAGGACCATACCGCTCAGCGCGATCGTCACATACGACCGAAGACTGAGCTGACGACGTGTGCTTACACGACGGCCTGTCGCTTCCACGTCTGGAGGCAGGATTGGTTCCTCGTCGGGCG
>PKDL01000502.1 GCA_002863065.1 Pseudomonadota bacterium | reverse complement strand
TCAGCAGTCGGAAGTTCGTCGTTTGCGGGCGGAAGATGAGATGGAAGGGTTCCGGTTCGGTACGCCGCCGCGTCTCGGTAAAACCATCTTGGAACTGGTATCCGTGACGAAGACCTATGGAGGTCTACCGACGCTCATCGATCGCTTTTCTCTCATCGTGCGACGGGGGGAGCGCTTGGGCGTGATCGGACCCAACGGATGCGGGAAGACGACGTTACTCAAGCTGATTGCGGACACGCTAGAGCCGGATAGCGGTACGGTGACACGCGGTACGAATACCAAGATCGCATGGTTTGATCAGAATCGCGCGTTTCTCGACCCCAATGAGACGGTACGGGCTACCGTGACCCCCGAGGGCGGTGATTATGTCTTCATGGGGGACCAGAAAATACACGTGGTGGGCTGGCTGCAGCGGTTCTCATTTCCTACGCAGACCCACAATATGAAGGTGGGAAGCCTTTCGGGCGGCGAGCAGAATCGGTTGGCGATCTGTCGATTTCTATTGACGGACGCCAACGTCTTACTGCTCGATGAGCCCACCAACGACCTCGATATCATGACGATGAATCTGTTGGAGGCGGCACTGGTCGAATTTCAAGGATGTGTCCTGGTCGTCAGCCACGATCGGTACTTCCTCGACAAGGTCTCGACGGGAATCATCGCATTTGAGCCCGACCCCACCGGTGAGACCACCGGGCGTGTGACCACAGTGCAGGGGGATTGGACCCATTATCAGCGCATCCGTCTGAAGGAACTGGAAGCGGAAAAACAACGCGCGAAGGATGCCCGGGAAGCAGAGCGAAAAGCGCGTGCAGCCGCGCCGAAACCCACGCCGGTAAAACGGGGGCTCAGCTACCGAGAAAAGCAGGAATTCGATGGGATAGAGGCTGCTATCGAGGCGGCCGAAGCCCAGGTGGAAGCACTGGAGGCGCAGCTGGCAGACCCCACGCTGTGGACCGAGCGCCACCATGAGGCTCTCGAACTCGATGGGTCTTTGCAGTCTGCGCGCGCTGAGGTCGAACGACTGTATGCTCGCTGGGAAGACCTCTCAGAACGCGCGGGCTAACTGCAGGTTCACACCGCGAGAGTGGACTGATACCGTACGGCCCCAGCGGCGGCGCAATGGGGTCGGGCACAGAGGAAGTGACTCTGTGGTGATGCCGGCCATGAATACCGATGCCGCAATGCTCAGTCGATGGCCTTGGAGGGCATCTTTTGAAACCAATTTCGACCGTACTCCTGGTGTGTCTGGTGGGCTGTGGGGCGCATACGGCGACCGCAGGAAATCGCACGATGACTCCGATCGATGTCGCAAAGCTCGGATTTGTGGTGGGAGCAACAGTCTCTCCCGACGGAAAGCACGTGGCCGCGTCGATCAAGGCACGTCCCGAGCCGCTCTCGGAGGGTGATGGGCCCGGCTGGACGGATCTCTATATTCTGCGACATAAGGACGATGGAAAGGCCCCGCGCCCGTATATTACGTCGCGCGAATCCATTGGCAGTGTGCAGTGGGCGTCCGATAGCCAGGCGGTCACATTTCTCGCCAAACGCGGACAGGATACAGCGAGGAATCTCTATCGGCTCGCGCTGGATGGCGGAGAAGCACAGCGGATTGCGGAGCTTCGACCGGGGGCGAAGGCGTATGCCATCTCTCATGATGGAACACGCGTCGCGTATACGGTGGGGCGCGCCGCGGATAATGGGGCAGGGGCCTTACGGAAGAGCGGATTCACCCAAGAGATTTTTGAAGAAGAACGGCGTAATCCAGGGCTTGTGCTGCTCGATATCGCCTCGGGAAAGAACGCAGATATTGAGATGAAATACGCGCCTTCGACCTTTGCTTGGAGTCCTGACGGGACGAAGTTGGCGGTGGCGATAGCGCCTACCGGCACGATCGATGACCACTATATGAAGCGCGATGTCGCCATCTACGACACCAGCACCCGCAAACAGGTGGCGCTTATCGATATGGCCGGAAAGATGGGGCAGATGGCCTGGAGCCCAGATGGGAAACAGCTCGCCATCATTTCGGGCGCTGATGTGCACGACCCACGTGATGGGCGTATACTGATCGCCCCCGCGACCGGTGGTAAGGGGACGATATTGCTGGGTGATGTCTTGGGCCATGTGCGGTCGCTTGCCTGGAAGAATGCGAAGACGGTGGTGTTCGCCCTCGACAAAGGCACGGCCAACACCTTGGCCCAAATTCATGCGGACGGTAGCGGGTTCAAGACGCTTATCAAGGCTCCGAAGGAGCTCTTTTACGGGTGGAACCTAGCCCGGGATGGCGACCGATGGTCTGCCATGTGTGATAGCCCGGCGCATCCGTATGAGGTGTGTACCGGACGCCTGTCGAAGCGCACTGTGAAGCGGAGGACGGATACGAATCCGTGGCTCAAAGATATCCGGATGGCAACACAGGAATCCATCACCTTCAAGGCGCGTGATGGCATGGAGCTCGAAGGTATTTTGGTGCATCCGCTGGACCCGGTGGAAGGCAAAGCGCCTTTAGTTCTTCAGGTGCATGGCGGTCCCGAATCGCACGTGCGGAATGGATGGCTCACGAGCTACAGCGGTCTCGGACAGGTGGGGGCCGCCCGCGGGATGTACATCTTCTATCCGAATTACCGCGGCTCAACCGGGCGAGGCGTCGCGTTTTCTAAGCTGGGACAGGCAGACGCAGCCGGGAAGGAATTTGATGATCTTGTCGATGCGATAGACGATCTCGCCACGCGGTATCCGATCGACAAACAGCGGGTTGGTATCACGGGGGGCAGCTACGGCGGATACGCGAGTGCGTGGGCCTCGACCTATTATAGCGACCGTTTCGCCGCCGCCGTGATGATGGTCGGCATTAGCAATAAGATATCTAAGACGGGAACCACCGACATTCCAGATGAAGAGTTTTTGGTGCACACCCGCAAGCGTCCGTGGGACGACTGGACGTTTTTCCTGAAGCGGAGCCCCATTTACTACGTGGAAAAGGGGCGTACGCCCATCCTGATTGCGCACGGCAAAGAAGACCCCCGCGTGCATCCGACGCAGTCTATGGAGCTCTATCGTCAGCTGAAGGTGCTCGGAAAGACCCCCGTGCGGCTTGTCTTGTATCCAGGAGAGGGCCACGGAAATCGACGGGCCGCATCACGGATGGATTATAACGTCCGACTGCTCCGTTGGATGACGCGCTACCTAGCGAAAGGAAAGCATGCGGAGAGCCCAAACCTACCCCCGATGGCGGTGGATTATCAGCGTTGGGGCAATGCCCCGAAGAAGTAGCGGCTCGCTCGGGGTGCATACCCGGTGATGAGAGCATGGTAGCTCCGTGGCAGGAGCGGCGTACGGAGTGCGTTCGATACACTGGTAGGTAGCGGTTTTTCTATGTCACGTGGTGTCCTGCTCATGATCGCAGCCTCCTTGTTTTTCACGCTGATGGTGGCCTGCGTCAAAATCGTGAGCGCCAGCCTCGATACCATGTCCATCATTGCCTGGCGTGGTTTGATTGCCGTGCCGCTCACGATGCTATTGATGCGTCGCGCGACTTGGCGGGTCCATCGGCCATGGCTCATGACATTGCGGTGCAGTCTCGGTCTCTTGGCGATGGTGGGCTTTTATTCCGCGGCCGAGGGGCTACCCCTCACGGAGCTTTCGTTTATCCACCGGCTTCAGCCGATTCTTATCGCCGTCGCGGCTCCATTGATTCTCGGCGTACAAGAGCGGGTGGGCGGCTCGATTTGGGTGGTTCTCGCGGCGGGTATCCTGGGGTGCGCCGTCATCCTAGGGCCTCAGTTAGCGATTGGTACGACCTTTGGCTGGTGGGCGCTGCTCGGCACGACCGCATCCGCGAGTGCGCATCTCTGTGTACGGGCGCTGGGTCGTAGCGAATATCCCGTAACAGTCGCTTTCTGGTTTCAGGTCTTTGTGCTTGTGGTGGCGATAGGTTTTGTTGGCGCACAAGGACGTAATCCATTTCTCATTCCGGACCACTCCATGCTCTGGTTTCTTATCGGAATCGGGATGTTCTCGGCGGGCGGTCAGATGTGTATGACCGCCGCCTATAAACAAGAGCGTGCCGCCGTAGTGGGCGCCGCGACGTATCTGGGCCCAGTGTTCGGTTTGCTCGTGGATCTCCTCATCTTTGCCGTCATCCCGGGGTGGCCAGCATTCGTTGGCGGGGCGATTATCTTGCTGGCATCGATTCACCTTCTCCGTACCACGGCGGCGGCCTCCGAAGGCGCAGCATAGGACTCGAGCAGCATAGGACTAGAGCGCATCCTCATATCTTCTGATATCGCCTTGAGTAAATCCGAATACGAGCATGTCGACTGCGCTCGGCAGCCTGTCTCTGCTCCGATTGGCGTCGATCAAGACATGGTGGATAGCTGCATTCTGCAGTGCGATCGGATATAACCACGCCGCGCGCGAACGGACCTGCACGGGTTCGAGTCGGTCAACAGAGCGTCAATACAACTGAGGGAGATATACGCATGCGACGATTAGGTCTGGCACTTCTGGTTCTGGCAATGATTACTGGCTGTTCTTCGAGCAGCGATGATGGGTCATCTACCACTGCGGGGACAACCGCGACCGATGGAACCACCGGTGTTGACGGAGGAGATGCCACGGATACTGGTACGTCGGGCGCCCCCGATCCTTCCGGTACCACGCACGAGGTGACGTCATCGGATGGTGTCATGGATTTCAGTCCGGAAGACATCACGATCGCGGTTGGCGATACGATCAACTTCGTCATGTCCGCAACGCACAATGCGATCGAGGTGAGCAAAGACACCTACGACAACCGGGGCGTGACCGCACTGGATGGTGGGTTTCAGGTAACGTTCGGTGAGACCAAGCAGGTCACCTTTACCGAGCCCGGTGTGCACTATTACGTCTGCACACCCCACGTCACGATCGACATGATCGGAACGATCACCGTTCAATAAGCTCGAGCACCCATCCCGATATTACGGACTGCGGCCCCCTCCATGACGGTGATGGGGGCTGCATGCATTCGACTCCGGGCGCAATCCAGACGGGGACCGGGCAGCTACGCACCGTCACGTTCGAGCTAAAGCGCCTGGATGCCACGGGCGCACTCCCTGGTGGTACCGACCTCGCGGTACGCATTGATGGCGAGAGCGAATTCAAAGTGTACGTCATCCGGGTAACGTGCTCCATGGGGGAAAACGTACGGTTCGAGATTAATCACTCATAACATGCTGCAGGTGTATGCACATTGGCTCTGCCTTTGGGTTCTGGCAGACTGCGCATATGCGACGAGCGGTTTTCATGGTTTCGATCGTAGCGTGTGTGGGCGCGATCGCGGTGCTGGTGCGAATGAGTGATAGTTCGTCGGCGCCGCCACCGGAATGTACCGGGACGCATCTCGACGCCTCGGCTGTAGTGCAACGTCTACGAGCCTGGGATGCGTTTTCACCGCTGCTGGGATTCAAGGTAGCGTCATCTTCTATCGACACCTGTGATGGTTCACCTGAATACGAGCGGTTGGAGCTACTCTTCAACGTACGCATCGCTGAGCATACGCATCAGCTCCCGTTGATGTTATGGATTGCCGCAAAAGACGGTGTCCCCCAAGACTCCGAGTACAACACGACTGCAGTGCGGAATCTGGTCGAGTCTGTCTCAGGGATCACCGAGCTGGTCGGTACGCAGCCGGTCATCAAATCATGGTTGTCAGTCTACAATGCAGCGGTAGGAGATATTCAGCCCCGGACGCCCGCGCAGCCACTCTGCGTCACATACGTCAACACGGTGGCAGACGAGCACAAAGTGGATCGACTGTGGTGGTGTTCAGATAGCGGTGTACTGGATTACACGATCCGTCGCTGGGATGAGCTCAAGACACCCGAGGTCGCTAGTCTCGCGAAGTATATGGCACAACGGCATCCAGGGGTGGTGTTACATCAAGCTGCTTTAGACCGCTTTCGTGGCACGTGGTCTGCGCGCATTCATGTAGAAGGTGGTAAGACGCCGGCCTCGACTCCTATGGAGCTTGTCCTGAAAGCCGAGGGCTGGCGGGCGCTGGAGTAATCGATGCCTTCGGTATCCCGTGCCTATGGCCGGTGAGGAAACGGTGGACATAGAGGACGGGCTCATGGCACCTCGAATACGATGGAGGGGGCTGCATTCACGGCCGATTTGCGATATACCACACATCCTAAATCAATCGATTCTCAACCCACAGCTGTGGCAGTAAGAGCAGACCAAATGGAGCGACGTTCGATGCGACGGATAGGCCTTTTATGTTGTGCTGTGATGCTTGTAGCGAGCTGCTCCTCGAGCAGTGGCGGCTCGAGTGATGGTTCTGACGGAAGTGACGGCAGTACGAGCATCACTGGGAGTACGGATACGGACGGTAGTGACGGCTCTACCAGCATCACGGGCGCAGACGGAAGTGACGGCTCCACTGGCATCACGGGTACTGACGGCAGTACTGCCATCACTGGTACGGACGGC
>PKDL01000146.1 GCA_002863065.1 Pseudomonadota bacterium | reverse complement strand
AGACTTGTTCGATAGCCTCTGCTACCTTAGGTTTGAGTGGCTTGGGATGCCTCATGCCACGACAAGGGTATCCCCATGGCTCACCAATCCGATAGCAAGAGACGAAAGCTTTGAAAGAACTGACGATTTTAGGAATTTCTGGGAGCCTACGCGCGCGCTCAGTCAATACAGCATTGCTACGAGCTGCGGGTGACCTCGTCCCCGCGGGTGTTTCCATCCCGCTCGCAAGTATCGACCTACCGTTATACAACGATGACCTCTTTGATGAGGACAAGCTGGCCCCTGTGCGCAAGCTAAACCAAGCGATTATTGACGCAGACGGACTCCTGATTGCAGCCCCCGAATTCAACTATGGGATCCCGGGCCCGTTGAAGAATGCCATCGACTGGTGCTCTCGTCCTGCTTTCAACTCACCCTTCGCCAATAAACCGGTAGCGATTATCGGTGCGGCTCCCAGTTCCGTCGGTACGGCGCGAGCACAAGGACAAGTCAAACAAAACCTACTCGGTATGTCCGCACTCATGTTCCCGTATCCGGAGTTCCTCTGTGGTCGATCTACAGAAAAGTTCGATGCCGACCTCGTGCTTACAGATCCACACACCCGAGAGCGTCTGGGAGCAATGCTGGAGGAGTTTGTGGCATTTATCCGAAAGTGGCAGGCATAGTTACAACTGCGCCTCACGGCATTAGGTAATATGCCCATGCCTGGAACCTGCCAGTAACATGCAAGGCCATCTGATAGGGACAGGCCCAATGATAGTACGCGTACTCAGGACTGCGCCCTAAGGCACGTGAGATACAAGCTGCGCAACGATTGGAACCGCTGAATTGGACACGCTCGGACGTCATCTTTTGGTCGAATACTTCGGTTGTAATCCGAGAATATTGGACGACGAAGCAACGGTCGAAAGCGGCCTAGTAGAAGCTGCTCATGCAGCGAATACCACTCCACTTCGAACGGTAACCCACCGTTTTGCACCACATGGCGTTACGGGGGTGGTCATTATCGCGGAATCGCACCTCTCCATTCATACCTGGCCGGAAGCTGGCTATGCCAGCGTCGACTTTTTCACCTGTGGGAAGAGCGACCCATTACCAGCAAAGGACGTATTGCTTTCGCGACTGCAGGCTACGCACTGCGAATGGGTAGAAATCAAGCGGGGCTTAGACCCGCAAGGCAAGGGGGCCATGTCTTCCATGCGATGGACGACCCCGCAACTTGAACATGGGGCAGACCCAGCGGCGGAATAGCCTGTATTGCACTAACACATGATACAGCTGCAGCGAATCATTGTGGAATCCAACACGCTATCTTGGCGCTATTCACCTACGGTCGGTGTACGGCATATGCATCACTCCATCCAGCACATACTAGGGGCTCGGTGGTACACTTAGATGGTGACGAGCGATATACATCATGTAGTGGGTTATGGTTGGCGGTCCGGGATACCAGAGCTGTACTTATTCGATGGTACAACTCGTCCTTTCTCAGGTCACACCACCTTAGGCCTTACCGGCGAGCGCCGCTGCGTGGGCTGGTGGGATCGAGCGATACGAGTGAGGCATTCATGCCAAAGCGATCTCCCTGCGACAAAGCCACAGTGTACCGAGTGTTCGCGCCGTGAAGGCTTTTGGCGCTGCATGACCTGCGACGGGTTCGCATGCCCCCCACTCAGTCCAGAAATCCACAGTTATTGCCGGTCCGAGCATATTCTCTATCTTGCGAACTTCGGCACTGAGCGCGTTAAAATCGGTACCTCTCTCGCGTCACGGGGATTCTCGAGAATAATAGAACAAGGGCCAGTGGCTGCCATTCAAATCGCACGTGCACCCGGGCCTATCATCAAACAGATGGAATCATATGGGGTGCAATTTGGGCTAGCAGAGACCATGTCTCGTAGCCAAAAGTGGAAAGCATGGAGACAATGTACGGATACAAAAATGCCTCGACGGTGGCTTGCAGATGCACTGGAAATGTACGCGTCGAGACTGCCTGAACATTACTCCCCACACTTACATAAGCCTTCTCCGGTTACCTATACCGATTCCGTGGCTCCAACCGACCTTCTCGCACGTGCGTCGCTGCTGACCATGCAAGCGGGTACAGTAATTCGCGGCACAGTGGAGAAAGCGCGAGGCCATATACTTGTATTGAACGATGGCGCAGGATACGTCGCATTGGATATGGCCGCCCTGAAAGGTCACCTAGTAGACTTTTCTCCCTCGGGAGGCACCGCACAAGTACGGCAGCTTGGGCTATTTGACTGAGCTCTCGGCACGAGGTCTTACGCCGTCAATCAGCGTCATTTGACTCATGTTCGATAGATGACGGTACGACGCGTAGCTTTGAGCGCATCTCGCGGTATTTTACGTCGTAGGCCGTCCATCCCGGCTTCAGGTTTCGCGCGTGCATCATCGCCTTCAACGCATCACTGTGGTGACCTTCCTCCCACAGAGATAGCCCATAATTGCCCCACGTGAATGCACTCGCCTCTGGTTTCGCAGCGTCTGCCTCCCACAGCATAAGTGGTGTCCGCCACTCCATTGTGCGCTGTAGATTCAACAGAGAGAACGCCACTAGTACCATCAGCACAGCTGCCCGATATATGGAAGGTTTGACCGCGTGACGCAGTGTCCATAAAGCGCGACCCGCCAACAGACAAAAACCAGCACTAGGAAGATAGAGCCAGCGCTCGGCTATCGGCAGTCCGAGTGGTATGACGATATGCAGAAACGGCCATATAGTAGCGACCATGAATCCCAAACCAAGGGCACTCCAGTGCCGACGGCGTATCGCCACGATCAGTGCCGCCAAGAACCCAACCGCCAGACACCAACCGAACATGCTTAGGCTCGTGAGGGACTGCAGATAACTCGTGGTCGGCTCTGAATAATCAGCTCGCATGGTGAGGGGAAAGATTAGGAGCCGAAAGTTGTGCGCCAGAATTTCGCCAAGAGTGAACAGTTTGACGCTGAAAGCCTGGTCGGTAAACAACTCGCCAAACGTGGGTTGAGACCCGAGGGCATTATGCCGGAGCAACAGCCAAAGCGTAAACGCGGGCGCACAAGCGATAGCTGGCCGAACATCGAGGCGACCTGCTGAATCTTTGAGCCAAACAACCGCCACTAGCACGACCGGTAGTGCTATCGCTCCCTCTTTTGACCCCACAGCAATGAAGGCACAGATATTGACGATCGCTACCCGTAACCAGACCCGTTCAATTTTGAGCCAGGCTAACAGTGCCAAAAAAACGAAAACCGCGGATTGAACCCCCGTACGATTCCAAATGTTCGCCACCGCTTCTACATGAACGGGATGCACGGCAAATAGGACCCCAGCGATTAATGCGGGGCCAAACCCGATGAGCAGGCATGCGAGCATCGCAAATAGCGCAGTCGCCGCGGTGTGCAGCAACACACAAGTAAGATGAAATCCCCAGGACTCGTCTCCATACAACGCGTAATCAACGGAAAAACCCAGGTAGCCGAATGGGCGATAAAAGCGCCCTTGCCCATTTAGGGTCGGCTCGAACAATGGCAGCTGTATACCGCCTGTGGTGTGCACCGCTCCCATAACGGAACTCGCATCATCGAGTACAAATCCATGTCCGAGACTCACGGCAAACTGACCGAATGCCACCACCGCGCAAATAAGCACTGCAGTGCGTATTCGGCCTGGAGTCGACTCCTTGAGCGATACAGATGCCTGGATAGGTCCGGGATGTTCAACCACCGCAGGAGTATAGACGCAAAGCTTGCGGGCCCACAAAACGGAAGGATTCGATTTCGAAGTCAGACAACCCGGGATGATCCGTCTGAAAGCTGAGGCGGTTCGTCGCGTAGCCGTGGAGGACAAAACTTATCCGGATACTTCGCTATTTTATCTTTGTAAAACGAACGAAGTGTCTCCATATCCTTGGCGATATCGTCCGTGGGAGTAAGCGCCGGACCGAAGCCCGCAGTCTTACTGGAATAGTCCAAGTAACCCGGCACGATGCGAATGCCGGACATTCTTGCGATATGGTAAAACCCAGACTTCCAATGCTCTCGATAGCTGCGCGTTCCTTCCGGTGGGACCGCAAGTATCATTCGCTCTCGGTCGCCAAACTCGTCAACCATCTGTTGCACCATATTCCGCGCTTTATCACGCTTCACGGGAACTCCACCCAACGCCCGCATAAAGGGCCCAGCTGGGCCTCGAAAGAGTTCCGCTTTCCCCATCCAGCTAATCCGTATGTCGTAAACGAATGCTACGGCTAACATGTATACGAGATCCCAATTGGTCGTGTGCGGAGCGGCGATCAAGATGTACTTGGGATCGTCGATGATCTCACCCTCAAATCGCCATCCAGTCACGCTGAGAATGCTTTGACCGAGCCATTTCTTGAACATTTCGCCCCCGATATGCTGCGTTGCCATGGGATACGTACAACGAGTACTACATCACGAGTGCCACATAAAGATTCAGGCCAGGAATCCTCCATCTACCGCCAAAGTGGCACCGGTGACATATGCGCCCGCATCCGAGCACAGCATCAGAAACGCGGGTGCGATCTCCTCAGGCTCCGCAACACGGCCTAATGGGATCATAGGTAAAATCATTTTTAGGAGAGCTGGATTCTGTGTCAGTGCAGAAGCAAGCTTTGTATCCGTCAATCCCGGTAATATCGCGTTCACTCGGACATTGTACTGCGCGCACTCCTTAGCGAAGGCCTGCGTCATGCTAATTACCGCGGCTTTTGTGATCGAGTAAATACCCTGCCCTTGCGCTGGCTTCACGCCGTTGATCGATGAGGTGTTCACGATTGCCCCTCCTCCAGTCTCACGCATGGCGTTCACCGCAAGCTGCGTCATCTGGAAGAACCCGCGTAAATTCACTTCGACCGTTTTATCGAATGCACTGATAGGCGTATCAACAATAGATCCAAAATAAGGATTCGTGCCCGCATTGTTGACGAGAATATCTAGACGCCCACACGACTCGACCGTTCGACTGATGAGTGACTCTCGAGCATCCGGTTTGCCCACGTGGCACGCGATTGCAGTAGCCTTGCCACCAGACTCTCGGATGGAAGCTGCTACCGACTCGCAAGAATCCTGGCGACGACTCGATACGATGACATGCGCACCATGCGCCGCAAATAACCTTGCTACCGCCTCGCCGATACCTCGACTTGCCCCCGAGACGATGGCGACCCGGCCATCGAGTCGAAAAACGTCCGTACTCATCATTTTACGACGATATGCATCCTTATTGGTCGCTCTGTCGTGTGTATCCATAACTGACTCCGCATGGGTAATGAGGGTATTCACAGCTTGACCGAATGATGCAAACCGCGGGTCATTCGTCTGGTTATGCACGAATCGATAGTAAATCTGCTGTGCAATACCGGCGAGCCGAAACAAGCCGTATACGTAGTAAAATGTAAAATCGTCGATGCGCTGTCCTGTAATCTTCGCATACCGCGCCACAATATCTGCGCGTGTCAACATGCCGGGCACGGTTGTCGGTAAACGTGCCATGGCGCGCATCTCCGGTGAGTCTGTGCGCTCAACCCAGTATGCGAGGCTCGCTCCGAGGTCCATCAACGGATCTCCAACTGTGGCCATTTCCCAGTCGAGTACCCCGATGATGTTTGTGGGATCGTTTGGGTCAAGCACCATATTGTCGAGCTTGAAGTCATTGTGAATCACGCAGTGCGCAACTTCCGGTGGCCGATGCGCTTCGAGCCATGCCATGACGCGCTCAGCGGTCGGAACATCCTCTGTACGGACATCACGATATCGCTTCGACCATCCCGAGATTTGGCGCTCCACATAACCCACTGGGGTACCAATAGAATGTAATTCAGGCGACTGCAGAGGTATGGCATGAAGTTCGGCAAACCGGTCGACAAAGCTATGGCAGAGCTTTGTGGCCTGTTCCTGCGACAGCCGAATCTCCAACGGACGTCGAGCTATTATTCCCGAGATCTCTTCCATCGCGAACCATGCAGGGTCCCCGTCATCAGCTACCGCCATTACTCGGGGGCAATAGGGATAATGCGGTCGTATGGAGCGAATCATTTTCGCCTCGCGCACCATATCATGTGCGGTTTTGGCTTTCCGACCCGGTGGTGGGCAGCGGATGATCGCGGTATGGCTGCCACATACTAGCTGAAACGTCAGGTTGGATACGCCACCCGTGAGCTGATGTATCTGGAGTGCATCAGCCTGACTAAAGGCAGGTTCAACCCCACCTACCACCTCGGCAATCATCTGCGGAGAGACCGGACAAGTACTCATAGTCCTGATGCTGAGCGTTCCTGGAGCAACATGCAACTGCTAAGCCGGACAACGCACGTATGGCCCAATGCGCCAGAAGCATTCGATTGAATATAGCTTCAAAATCCGACGCATTAACGACAAAAGGCGACTCCCGAAGGAAGCCGCCTTTCACGTTGATTAGGTGCTCAGATGAGCCGACCGATTACTCGGTCTCCTTGTCCTTGTAGAAGGCCGAAGAACCTTTCAT
>PKDL01000056.1 GCA_002863065.1 Pseudomonadota bacterium | reverse complement strand
ATTGGGCCAGTTTGTCTGCGAAATCGAGTACGCACTCACACTTTTTCCATCCCTACTTCGACCGGTGTAGCTGCCAAGAGTTCTTGAAGGAGTCGAGGTTCGATTTCCATGAGGAGTCCTCGACGACCGGCATTGATGAGTATTGATTCGAGCTTGAGAATCGTTGATTCCACGTACACGGGGAGAACTTTCCTCATACCAAATGGTGAAGTACCCCCGACTTGGTACCCCGAGTGCTTCTGGGCATGTACCGGACTGCATGGACGGACTGAGCGTACTTGGAGACGTCTTGCCAGGGCCTTTGCACTCACCATTTGCGTTCCGTGCATCAGGACGACGAAGGGGATCCCGTCAATTGTCTCAAAGATGAGTGTCTTGATGATTTTGAACTCGTCGATTCCGAGCGCAGCCGAGGATGCTGCGGTGCCCCCAGGCGATTTATATCGATAGGTGTGGAGCGTGGGGTGAATGCCAGCGGTGGCAAGGATTCGGAGTGCAGAGGTACTCACTGGTCGCATTTCTTTATGTCATCGGATTCTAAGAATAGGCAGATACGCTCAATCACTTCCTGCGGATATTCAAGCAATGCATAGTGTGTTGCTCCGTCTACCTCATGCACCTGTGTCTGCGGCGCAAGGCCCTTGACGACTTGCGATACGGTGGGAGGGGTCAGCTGATCCCTAGAGCCGGTAAGAAATAAAATTGGCATATCCAGCCGGGCTAGTGCCCCCGCCCCGTCATGCTCTGAAAGCGCCTTCATAATGCGGTGATATGCGTCGAAGTCCAAACGACCAAAGTCCTTGGCAACGGCTTCGAACAACTCGCGATCCAGACCCGAATCAACGAGCTGGGCTGCATCCAATGCATCTATGAGCCATGGCTGACGGGATATCGTCGATACCAGCTTGGGTAGTAGTGGTGCGGCCCGAATCGCCAAGCGGTTCAGCCAGGGCAAGGCTGGCCGCGAGAGTGGATGAAATGCCGTTTCGAAAATCCGACCAAATGTCCCATTGAGTAAAATTAGTCGGTTGATCCGCTCGAGGTCGGCAGCAGCCTGAATAGACACTTGCACTCCCATCGACCAGCCGAAGACCGTCGCTTGTTCTATTCCATAGTGCGTCATGACGGCTTGCATGTCTGCGACATGGAAGGCGACTCGAAAGTCTGAGTCGTTGGTAGGCCGTTCAGAATCGTAGAGGCCTCGATAATCCCAGGAATAAAATGTGAATCGCTCTGCGAGCGCTTCCAGCAGCGGTGTCCAGGCAATAAGAGTTCCGCCCAATCCATTGGCGATGAGCGCTGGTTCTTCACCTCGCCCAAACGCATAGGTAGCGAGCTTGGTCCCGTCATGGGCGAGAATGAAGGTTCGTTCGAAAGTCAGTAGTGTCATCGATGAACGCCCAAAGTCGTGGTTCTGTAATTCACCGCCTGCTAGCAGGTCTCAGCTGCAAATAATCGCGGTATGCCATTACATTTGTCGACCCTATTGGATGTTTCAGGGAATCTCTAGGGCTACTGCGGGTTCCCATTCGAGTTGAGATGCTCTAAGTAACTACCGCGGGAGTTGATTTGGTACGCAGGTAGAGTTTTGCGGTCCTAGGAGGGTTTCATTGCATCCCAATTTTGGCGGGATGCTTTGGCTTATGTGGTGTTTAGCACCATTACTAGATCGCGTGACAATATCTCGGGCCGGCCATGGGTTCCTAAAGCGCTGCTAACGTGCTGGGAGGGGTATTCGTTGTGAGGGCACCATTGGAAAACAACAAAGATGCAGAGCGTCGTGAAGCTCAAGACCTCGCAGAGCGCACAGGAGTGCCTTTGTGGGGGGCATTCCGCGTCATACGCGGTGAATTGACACTGAACGAGCTCCTTAAATCGATGATGCGTCGTGAAAAGTTTCAACGTCTGCAAAAAAATGGACTAGACCCTGATCTCGCGGGGCACGTCGCTAGTGGGTCACTTCCTCAATGGCGAGCTACCGTGCTGCAGGATATGAGAGTTGCCGGCAGGGCGAAGTTTACGCGAGATAGAATAGAAATGGCTTGGCGCGAGAATCTACCGACGGCGCTCTGGGCATTTGGTCAGGAAGATTGGGTATCTGGGTTCATCAAGCGTGCGCGGACCTACGACTTCATGTTTGATGCTGTGAATACGAGTGAGCCGGTTAGCATCTTCAAGCACGACGTGAAAATGCTGTGCCATCCCGACGATTTGGAGACTATTCGTTCGCAACGGCGTTTCGATAAGCGTGTGTTAACCGAAGGGTTGGGAGCATCTCGGGACCGAAAAGATCGCTACCGTCCAACCGACCAATCACTTTCTAATGCCCGAAGTTCGGGCGAGAGTGTTCGCTGGGTATTTCGCGATGGCTCAGGTATCGACGGTAGGATCCTGGCATTCGGTCGTTGGGACATTGATATTGTGGTCATGGCGGATGCTCCGGCCCCCGCAACCCTCTTTTTTCACGCGCTGCACCCCGCAACCGCGAAGCAGATCCAACGACTCACTGGCTAGGCGAAACCGATTCTTGGGCGTCCAGAAACGGAGCGCCGCACGGCATTTCATTCATGAGAGCTGAGCGTACCGTCTTCAAATCACTGTTTCCTAGTATCTGTGCGACAGCGAGTCTCGAGTCACGCGCCGCAGATTTGTACCCAGTTACTGCATCGGTTGTTCGGCCGAGCCGTTGCAGAACTCTCGCGCGTTCGCATGTTGCATCCGTCAAGTCTGGTGCATGCTGTACAGCATGATCGAAGGCTTCTAACGCTTCCGAATAGTCACCGGCACGCGCACGCACTAACCCTAGATTGTACCATGCTGATGCATCTCCGGGCTGTATTTCGAGGGCCTTTTCGAATGCGCTTCCAGCCGCGCCATTTTCGCCTCCGAGCATTCTTGATAGGCCAAGTTGAAAAAAGCCCATCGCATCTTCGGGATATCTTGCCGTGTACGGCTGAAGTAAACTTTGCGCGTCAGCGACACGCGTTTCCGCGAGTAGGATTCGCGCCACATTCATTAGAAAATTCTGATTAGCTGGTAGGGTCCGTGTTCTGCTCAATAGTAAGTCTACGGTCTTTTTACTTGAGCGCCTGCTCCGTCGAATGGTGTGCGCCAGACCTGCATATGCGGCGGTATCAGTAGGCGATAATTCGACTGCTCTTTCGAATGCCTCGGCAGCCGCAGTCCAACGTTCCTGGCGAGACCGAACGTTGCCTAATAGCAGCCATGCATCACTCCTATCCGGCGATAGGCGAGTAGCATTCGCGAGCGAAGCGGCGGCGGCGAGGTAGTTGGCATCAGCAAGCTCTGCTCGTGCACGTAGAACATATAGTGTGGCATCAGTACTGTGGACTTCGAGTGCTGCGGCTGCCGCTTTCAACGCCTGTTTTGGCGACCCGCTTCTCAATAGGACACCCACTAGTTCTTGCTGGGGGGCGATATCTGCAGGTCGAAGTCGGACCGCCCTGGCCAGCGCATCGGCAGCTTCGCTTGTGCGGTCCAGCCTTTTGAGAATACGCGATCGTAGCAACTCAATATCTGGGTCATTCGGTCTTAATTTCGCCGCAGATGTTGCGGCAGCTAATGCCTCTTCTGGGGCGGTTTCTAAAAGTGATTGCGCTTGTTTGGCCAGCTGTTCCGGAGTGAGCGAGGGAGCACTTGGTTGCTCTGCAGATGGGCCATAAGTAGTTGGTACAGGACTATCACCGGACATATTCCACCAGGTCAGTACACCGATGCCTAGAATAACGGCAATGATTATGAGGCTCCGGACACTCACTGTGATACCACCGGCAACCGGCGATGCCGACGGAGTGGTTGGAATGTCCAGAGGTACATCCGGACTCATTGAAAAAATTCTAGTCGGCGCTGCTTCTCTATCTCCAAGCGTTTCGGCTTCGTCCAGCGGACTACCCTTGTCTCTGTTTGCTGGTGCTGCTGCCAGCTTTGGACCTCGATTCGGTATTTGGCCGGCAACATCGTCTTTTTGAATGTCATACGCTGGTCCGACGACGATATCTTCGGTAGCTATCGGTCGATAACTGCTCGATTCCGTCTCGCGGCGAGATGGTGCTGCTGCAAGTTTTGGGTGAGCCGATGGATCGACGTTACTTACCTTCAGCGTCTTGCCGAGAGGCATAGTAGCGGTCTGGGCGATATCACGAGTCTCGGTACTACGCTTCCCACTTTTTGCGAGCAGGAATGCATAACCATAGGGCTGCATACCTTCGCAGAGTGCTTCTTCGGCGGTCACTCCATGCTCTGTGAGCTGTTCTGTACAAATCCGTTGCACATCGTCCATTGAGATTGAACGGTCTGTAGGGTTCGACGCCAGGCAGCTAGTAATGAGGCGCTGAATTGGCGCAGCATGCGATTCCAGACGCTTATACACTTCGTCGGGGAGGGCGACGGACGGAGTGTACTCGTCTAGATATGGCGGAAAGTTCCCCGAGAAAAGCCAATACGCGAGTATTCCAAATTGGAAGATGTCAGTCGCTGGGCTAATGGAATTTCCGCGATGTTGTTCCGGTGCAAGATATGCGTGTTCGCCGAGATCGACTGGTGTGGGTGCTCCCGCAGCTGGGTACCGGCGTACAAGTTCTTGGCTAATACCCGGGTCAACAACGTAGACATCACCATCCTCTGTAAGAAGTACGTTGGTGCTTTTGAGATTACAATGTGTGATGCCAAGCCGGTGAAACGCAGCGAGTGCACCTGCAACCTCATGTAAGACAGCGATACTGAGTAAGACACCGATGGAATCCCCACGTTTACATAACGTTTTCAGGTCCAGCCCACCAATATAGTCACGTAGTATCCATGCCGGTAATACATTGGCGCCGGACGCACTTTTCGGTACGACGGCGTTTTTTTGGGACACCATGGCAAATCGTTCAACAAGGTTCAGGAGCTCAGCGCCCTGTCCCGCTCGTACGACCGGATCGATGCTCGGTAGGAGCTTGAGCGTCACCATCCGGTCAAGGCGAGTATCGATAGCGAGCCAAGTTGGGCCATTAGGACCTTTACCTAGGCGTTCGATAAGATCTAAATGGCCAATGCGCTTTCCCACACAGAGAGGTAACGGCGTCTGAACTGACTCGTCAAGCCATTGAATGATATCGTGTAAGCATCTTGCGAAATTGTTTGTGTGGATTTCGCTAAATTCGATGTATGGCGCACCATAAAAGAGCATCAATGAGTGATTCAAATTGGATTCGTCAGCTGAGTGACTTGCCAGTTCGCACGCAGTGGGCAGCGATAACGATAGGCAGTTTCGATGGCGTCCACCGTGGTCATGCTTCTCTCCTGAAGCATCTCCGCTCTGTGGTGGAAACACGAGGTGGAGAAGTGGTTGTGGTGACCTTTCATCCCCACCCGCTTGCGGTATTGTCGAAGGACCGTGCGCCTAAACTCATCACGACTTTCGAAGAGAGAGCCAACCGACTCTTCGCTGCGGGGGCTGATTGGGTTATTGACCTTCCATTTCCTGAGGTCCGGAACCAAGATGCTGTTGAGTTCGTCGAACAGATTCTCGTACTCGGCCTGAGCGCGAAGTACGTATTGGCTGGTCCTGACCTGCATTTTGGTCGTGGTAGGTCTGGGAATAGTGAACTGCTTGCTGCACTCGGTCCA
Organism: Pseudomonadota bacterium; assembly: GCA_002863065.1. Lineage (GTDB taxonomy): Bacteria > Myxococcota_A > UBA9042. The sequence continues at coordinate 916 of PKDL01000056.1, read as the reverse complement.
AAATATGGCTTTCAAGTGGATGTTGCTCCAGCTGTACTGCAGGGAGAGATGCGGGTTTCGTCGACACTCATTCGTCGCGAAGTGTCCGAGCAGGGCGATATGCAGTCTGCTCGTGCTTTATTAGGAAGACCGCATAGAGTGACTGGTCGAGTCGTTCATGGAGCGAAGCGTGGACGGCAAATTGGTTTTCCTACAGCAAATCTTGAACCTCAAACGGAATTACTACCTGCACCAGGTATTTACGCAGCGTCGGCGATTACCGTATCGGGCGAGAGCTACGGCGCCGCGGTGAGTGTAGGGCACAATCCAACATTCGGGACTCACGGATTAACAGTGGAAGCCTACCTCCTCGACTTTGATGGCGACCTATATGGCCAGCAGCTATCCCTCGACTTTCTTGCTCGTTTGCGCGGCGAACTAGCATTCGAATCAGTTGAAGCGCTAATCGAGCAGATGGATCGTGATGTTGCGTCGACGCGCGACATCGTGAAACTTGAAACATGATACGACTGGGGTTGATTGGCGATCCCGTGAGTCACTCACGTTCGCCAGAGTTGCACATGGCAGCTTTCAGTGCGGCAGGAATTCGAGGGCAGTACCTTTGTCATCGGATGACGCATGCCTCGGTCGAAGCGGGGGTTTCCGCGCTATGGAGCCAGGGTTATCAGGGACTAAATGTGACCTTGCCACTCAAGGTAGCAGCGACAAAGCTGTGTGACAGCGTATCCGGTATCGCTGCTCGTGCAGGGGCAATCAATACGCTACACCGCCGCGTTGATGGCTCTGTACATGGCACCAATACCGACGTAGATGGTGCAGTCGGCTCATTACGCGCCGCTGGTTTCACCTTGATGGATGCTCAGGTCCTGATCGTTGGTGCAGGAGGAGCCGCCAGAGCACGAGCAGCAGCGCCGGC
>PKDL01000438.1 GCA_002863065.1 Pseudomonadota bacterium | reverse complement strand
TCGCATGGCGCCGTACATAGAGTTCGGATAGTCGATGGGGTTACGCCAAGGTCCTGCCTCGATGACCGCTACGTCACCACCACCGCGAGCCAAAGAGCCAGCGATCGTAGCTCCCCCTGCCCCACTTCCAACAACGACATAATCTGCTTCAAGCTCAAGTCGCATGCCTGGCGGCTGATAGGCTGTATGACTCATGTTGTTCTCCAGGTGCCCGGATCTGTTCCCATCGGCGCCATCCCAAGGGCTCTCCGGTGGTCGGGGTCCGTTGCCCAGGCAAGCCCAGCAACCATTTTGATTGGAATGGCCAGACTCCGAAGCAGATATATCGGGTGACGAGCGAGTCGGTCCGCATGTTTGCTCTGCCAAGTCTTTGGTAGCAAAAACGCGGGGAGTGGTACAAAGACAGTCATAATCGGCAACAGATGATACGCGAGTACGGCCGATCGTAAGCCCCACGTCAGCATATGTGGGGCTTCCTTAAAGTAGCGGTCGAGCAAGTCGTCGAGCCCAGTATCGGTAACACACTTAAATGGACCAGTAGCTGGATACATCGTTCGCATTGCCGACCGTATCAACCAACGCATATCGCTACCCGCCTCCGTAGGCCTCATATCCTGCCAATTGAGTACATCATAAGCTCGCACCGCGTAGTCAACGTGTATGAACGCCATGCGCCATCCGCCGTAGAACGCGTTCTACTCTAGACGATCTCAAACCTTCTTGCACTCTGCGTCGCAGATTTTTTTACCGGCAAGAATAAAATCTCCTGAGAGCTTACCCTGGAAGTCGAAAATTTTGACGTAGAATTTTACTCGTGAACGTTGGCCGCAAGTAGAACCCACGCGGCAACGTTCGAAAACGATGGCCGTTCTCATCAATTCCCCATGTCTGAGCTTTGGAATCGGCGGCCTTTGGTCGTATTTGAAGCACATCACCGTCACGGCCAGTAATGGTCTCAACCATACCCAGCCGTATACGCTCCATATGCTCCTCCCAATCGTTACGCAAAACCGCTTCCTCATCTGCGGATGGGCTCCACAAAAGGGCGCTTCCTACTCGTCGTTGTGGCAGAGGAATGGGGCGCGATTGAACAGGCACCCACAGCACTCGAGCAAGTTTCTTCCGTACCCGGGACACGTCCCAAGTCAGGCCCAGATGATCAACAAGAGTGGTGGTCGAAACGTAGGTTGATTCAAGTGGTGAACCAGTCGCTGACACTGGAATCGATTTCATCTCAACGCCCAACCGTTCGAAGTCAGGCACAGACTTACTGCCTGCAGTGGCCCCGAGACACTCCTCTAGTAACTGCCCCGTAAATCCCTTGGCACGACGCGGCTCCGTAGGCACACGCCAACCCACACGTGATGCCAGTTCTGCCAACGTTCGGCCTGCAATGCCACGGCATCTTTCTAACAAGTCGGCTTCACTTTTAGGACTATTGATCACCCTTCCTCTTTGCCCTTAGACCACCGGTCCGTCAACCGATTGGCCATGCATCCAGTACCGCATCCGGTTAGCCATGGTCCACATAACAGTATGCCCTCGTTTTTGGCGATAGAGTACGGTAGCTGCAGTGCGGTATCCTCCCCCCGTGAACTGGCATACACCGCAGACACGAATGCTTCTCGCCGGCCTGGCCATACTGACCGGGTCATGTGAATCTCCACCCCCAAGAGATGATAGAGCAGCGAGCCCACCGTCATGCAAAGATAGCCAGGCCTGTAGTCTCTTGGGGAAATGTACTCTCCACGGTTCGTACTGCATCATCGGCGGTGATGCCGATTGTCAAACGAGCGTAGAATGTCGAGTATATGGCCGATGTACTGCGGACCACCAAAGCTGCATTGCCGTCAATGACGAGGATTGCAGAGCCTCCGCCGGCTGCAAAGGGGATGGACGTTGCACACTCCAACGGGGGGCATGCGGAGTCACACAATCCGCCGATTGCTTGTCATCAGATAACTGCCGACTGGAAGGAAGGTGTGCTCACGTCGATAATGCCTGCCTGGCAACGAGTAACCTGCACTGCGCAGAATCCGCTCTTTGCCATCGGCTTGGTCAATGCGCGGCAGTAGATGGTTTTTGCCGCGCAACAGAAAACCGCCATTGCGAAAACTCCATGGAATGCGCACTCACCGGCCGATGCAGACTCCAGAATGGAACGTGCCTAGCGCGCGAATAAAGAGCACTGGCACGTGCTTCCCATTCACTCTATGGGTACAAACGCTTCGCACGCCGTTGGATCAACTTCTGATACCCACTACCCAGCAAAGTAGACAACCCATACAATGCAAGGGCATCAGACCCCACGAATATGCGCGGTCGTCCACGGTCAACACCCCGAATGATGATCTCCGCAGCCGCTTCAGATGTCGTACGCGCAATGCGGTCGAATTTCCGGGTCAGTGCATCTCGAGTCTTTTCTCGACCGAGCCGTGAGTGCCTAACAATATTAGTTTTTACTCCCCCGGGGTGTACACAATGTACCGACACGGGGTAGTCATCCATCGACATCTCCATGGTGAGTGCTTCTGTATACCCCCTGACGGCAAATTTCGACGCATTGTAAGCGGACGCACCCGGTACGCTGATAACACCGAAAATACTTGAAAGATTAATGACTAAACCGTCACCAGACTCGATTAAATACGGAAGAAAAATCTGACTGCCATTGATGACACCACGCAGATTGATGTCCAGTACCCAGTCGATGTCATCCAATGTCTGCTCCGTCACCATAGCAGTAAGGGAGACTCCAGCATTATTTATAATGGCATTCACTCGCCCAAAGTCATGGTCGACTGACTCCGCATATTGCCGCATAGCGTTGCGGTCAGCGACATCCACCACGTAGGTCCGGATACGCTCCCTGGTACCCCCGGCACATAGTCTCGCAGTGTCTTCGAGGGCGGCAGCATCCTTATCTGAAAGAGCAAGGTAAGCTCCTCTAGCTGCGAGAGACTTTGCCAGCGCTCTGCCAATACCAGAAGCAGCCCCGGTCAGCGCTACAACGCGATTCCGCCAAGGTGTCTTTTTCATATTGCACAGAGTTCGCAGTACACCCGCATTGTGTCAAGCGCTGGTGTTTCAACAAAGCGCCTAATCCGATAGCCCGTTTGTCGCAAACCGAGGTCGTGCGACCAGTAGCTGCAACGCCTCTCCGTGAGAGCGAGCATGCCATTCACCAGCGGCCGCTGCAATCAGCACACTGCGAGCGGGCTCTAACTTCACTATCCCTCCTCGCGTGTGGAGTTCTCCATGACCGGAGAGATTCACAACGATAGAACATGATTGCCGATCGCCACCAATAATGGCAGTGCCTCGACGTTCCTCCACAGTAAAATAGGGACAATCCACGAGTTGCCGCCACTCACCCGTCTGGGGGTGTGGACCCCACTTTGGCTGAATCGGACCCACGTCATTGCGCTCAAAATCAATCGTGGCTATCGACTCGTCGATATGCAATTCACGTGGTTTACCGTCCAAGCCGACCCGCCCCCAGTCCCATACGCGGAAAGTGATGTCGCATGTCTGCTGTACTTCATACAGCAGACAGCCAGTGCCCAAAGCATGGACAGTGGTTGCTTCGAGAAAAACAAAATCTCCGCGCCGAGTGATATAGCGATTGAGTGTCTTCTCGACTGTACCCTCGTCGAGTGCACGTCGAAATGCATCGGCGTCTATCCCTGGACGAACCCCTACATAGAGTTCCCCGCCATCCCCCATCATAAGCCAGCACTCAGTTTTTCCGCGTTCAGAAACGCCCATGTTACGCGCAATATTGTCATCAGGATGTACTTGAACGGAGAGACGGGTAGTCGCGTCCAGGAGCTTGACCAACAGGGGAAACTCACCGCCGGCGAACCCGGGACCAACAAGGTCACAACCAAATGTATCCGTAAGCTCTCTCAGGGACCTGCCCTGTAACGGTCCATCATCGACCACACTCATGCCATTTGAGTGGTCAGCGATATCCCAGCTTTCACCAATGGAGCCGGCGGGTAAGTCCGACCGGAAACGTTCCATTTGGCGTCCACCCCACACCTTCTCGAAGTACAAAGGGGTAAACGTTATCGGGCACAGCAATTCGGGTATCGGCGCTCTATCGGCGGTTATGGTCATACCCGCATTAGAAGACACATGAGACCCTCATCGCAATGCGCAATGCTTGGGGATGGCGAATTTATTGGGAGCGTAGTCATTCCGCGCAAAAAACCGCGCGCTTGAGTTGGACTATCGGGGGCAGTGTTCGCCGGAACGTTCATAAAGACTGGACAAGTGGCGCTTTGCGATCCCCTGCAGAGTCTCGTCGTCGCTTCCCAGCAGGGTGTGCCAGTGTCGGCTCGCACTTTCGGTTCGCCCCTCTGCTTCGGCGATAAGACCGGCAAAGTGCGCTTCCCAGTCCGCGTTGAACATGGAGATATTCCATCGAGAAACGCCTTGCGTATCGAGTTCCAAAGCGTGCTTCATAGCCCGCAGGGATTCCGCGCCGTTCCCGATTACGTCATGAATAACAGCGAGTTGGAAGTAGCCGCCCGCATAATTACGAGAGGTTAGGATAGCCTCATTTGCCTTGTCCAAAGCCGCCTCATATTGCCCCTCAAGCATGTCGATTTCGGCAACGTTGCTCCAGGCAATCGCAGCAGTCCGGCGATGACTCCCCGCGTATTCGTATGCTTGGGTCTGCATGCGCCTGGCGGTCTCTAAGTCCCCGCTCCGGTACGCGATACCGCCAAGATTGACAAGGCTCGCAGGGTCGTTGGGGAATTTCGCTAGGATGGCTTCGTAGTGCGCTTTCGCAGTGTTGTCATCGCCACGCTTACTCGCAACCAAGGCCCGAATAAATTGGCCTGCTGATGGCTCGAAGGCTCCCGCAAACGCGTCTGCGTTCATCAGGTCGTCCACTATCTCCGAGGCGCGTTCCAGGTCTTGTCGGTTGTATTCCGCCGTCGCCAATCCAAGCCATGCATACGCTTCCCGCTGCATCGGCGCGGCGCAATGTCCGGTCACCGCGTCGCATATGGTCCGGCGTGTTTCTGGCTCAAAGCTCTGGAGTGCTTCGATCGTGTCATTGAAGTCATGCGCCGCCGTCTCCACATCGTGCGCTAACAGACTGGCATACGCTCGTGTCTCCCTGAGCCGTACGTCGTCGTGAACCGGTATGAGACGGTCTGCCAGTTCATAGGCTTTTTCATACATTTCGTCGCGCATATTCGTCGCCGCGAGCAAGAGGTGAGTTTCCACATCATCCGGTACTCTGTTGGCCTCAGCCGCTAACACCTCACGCGCTTCCTCGTAGCGTTCATCGATAATCCATTGCCGGACCAGGCACGATTCATCGCACGTCTCAGTGACAGCATCTTTTAGCGTAACCCGTGCAGCCGTCGAGGCTTCGACTAGGGCCGATTCGTCCGTTTCCCAAGTCGCCGCGTCCGCTTCACTCACCTCAGCCGCACAACCGAGCAGGCCGGAAAAAAGAATCATCCCCATAAAAAATCGACTCACCCGCATCCTACGCCTCCACGTATGTCTGTTACTGTCGCACCAGGCTTCTGTGATAATCCTAACGATCGTTCGGTTTAGATGCGAGCCCTGCGTGAGCAAACTACTGATCCACGTAGAAATTATGGACGGTAGTTGTGCCACATCCCGGCGTCGACTGGATTTATCTCAATTGATTTAAAGTCCGTTCCAGCCACTAAGAATCAAATTTGTCGTGCGAATCGACTGCCCTTCTGGTAGCTCGACCCCATGTCTTCGGTGTCTTACAACGCAAACCACATACCGCCGCTGAGCGTAGCGCCCATGATGGCTCGTACAGACCGCCATTATCGGTACTTCATGCGGCGACTGACCAAACATACGCTGCTCTACACCGAAATGGTGACCACGGGAGCCATTCTCTATGGTGACCAAGACCAGCACCTGGCATTCGATGAGGAAGAACACCCGCTCTCGCTTCAGCTTGGAGGAGATAATCCCGATGCGCTGGCCCGCTGTGCTGAGCTTGCAGTACAGCGGTACGGTTACGATGAAATCAACCTAAACGTTGGCTGCCCGAGTAATCGTGTGCAGAACGGCAACTTTGGGGCGTGCCTCATGGCACAACCGGAGTTAGTCGCATCCTGCGTGGCCGCTATGCGCAACGCTGTAGGTGTTCCCGTAACCGTCAAACATCGCATTGGCATTGACGATATCGACCAGTATGAGCACATGCGGCACTTCGTCGACGTTGTAGCAGATGCGGGCTGTAAGCGATTTAGCGTTCACGCACGGAAAGCCTGGCTAAGTGGCCTCTCCCCAAAGGAGAACAGAAATGTCCCCCCCCTACGCTACGATGAAGTCCATCGTCTCAAGGCGGAACGGCCAGACTTGGATATCGAGATAAATGGCGGCATCACAACGCTGGAACAAGTATCGGAGCAACTATCCAAAGTAGATGCCGTCATGGTTGGCCGCGCGGCCTATGACAATCCGTACCAATTCGTTACCGCAGACCGTGATATTTTTGGTGAACCATGTGCCCACATCCCGTCGCGCCGCGAGATCGCCACCGCGATGATTCCCTATCTTGACCGTTACGTAGCCAACGGCGGCCGCCTGATTCATGCGACTCGACACATCCACAATCTTTTCATTGGAGTGCCAGGAGCTAAAAGATGGCGCCGATATCTCAGTCAACACA
>PKDL01000443.1 GCA_002863065.1 Pseudomonadota bacterium | reverse complement strand
CCCTCTCACTGTGTGTCGCCTAGCCCCCCACCTTTCCCCTTCCGCAGGAGGCAACATGATGCTCATCCTCGCAGCCTTTGGCGCGTTGCTCCCTCCCGGCGTGGCGGCACAATCTACCAGCACCTTTGCCAACAAGACCGCTCTGCAGACCGCGGTCGACTTGTGGTGCAGCAACGAGCCGGCCGCCGTCATCACTCGCGTCTTCCAGTACGAGTAGAAACTCATCCCCACCCACGCGACCGACTGCATCATTGATACGACGACACTCATCCAAAATGTGGGCAATTTTACGAAGCAGCTCATCCCCAATGTGCATACCATGCGTGTCATTTACCCGCTGGAGATGGTCCACATCGATGAGCAGACCGCATACCTCCGACTCCGAGCGCTGAGACCGAGCGATACTCTGCTCCAATTTACCGAGGATGATTTCCCGGGAGTCGAGCCCTGTCAGGTCATCCTTCAATGTCCGACGCTCCATATCCCGGACCAACTGCATGTAAACAGCGGTCTCCGTTGCTTGGACACTAAGAAGCCGAAGAGCCGCACTCTCATCATCTTCCAAACCCCGGTCTGCGACGAGAACCATCGCTCCCAGAACGAGCCCTCGGGCACGCAATGGCATTAGGTGTATGCGGTCACCAGCATTCAATTCCGGGCCACCATGCCCGCCAAACAAACCGCCCTCGGTTTCGGGCGACCATTCGACGGTTTTCGGACGATCCATATCGTCCTGAAAACTCACGCCCACAAACGACGACGACAGCTCAACATGCACATGCCGGCATGAGCCGCTGCCCTCACCTAGGGCAGAAACAACCCTCGCAGCATGACCAGCGCCATCCCGTAGCAATAAACCTCCAAAGCGTAGCGGCGCAATAGAAGCCGCGGCCCGAAGAAATGTATCCCATGATTCGTCGGTGATGGTGGTATCGGAAAGCATCCCCGCGATACCAAGAAGGTGATCGACGTGAGCAGTTTGACGTGACACGGCATGCACTTCACGCTCAGTCTCTAATAGGCGTGAGACCAATTGAGCCGTGCGTTGCGCCCGCTCTGCATCTCGTTTGTCATAACCGGGACCTACAGTCCGATCGAAGAATAAGACTCCATCCAACACGCCATCATCGCGATGGACCAATACCGTCATCACCGAGCGTATACGAGCAGGCGTACGTTCCATGTACGGGAGTGGAGATGCGGCACCATCCAAGGGATGCACCCGTAAAACATTCTTAGTTTTCGTATCTTGGAATGACTTCAATGCATCAGCGAGCAGACCCGTCTCCGCCGTGCGGATGTCTGGCACGAGCGGTTCGGGGCTACTCCCCACAAATACCCGGAACTTCCCGTCATCAACACGTGTCATGAACACAACCGAATGCGATTCTGTGCTACCGCGCGCTAAGTCCAGCATCGCTTCAAGACCCGCCTCTAATGTCGAAAGCCGTGAGCGAAGATCAACTGGTTTGAGCCTTGCCTGCTCGTCAATTGAAAGCTCTGTGAATCGCTCTTTCCCACTGACGTCCTGTCGGCTAGATGGCTGACGCCTCCCGAAAGTCTCGGGCAACCGGGGTACAAGCCGGGAGCTTAACGCAAACAAGGCAGCGAAGGATAGCTGGGCAAATAAGAGTGGTAAGTCGCCATTCCAAGCCCCTCTCGCACTAAAACACGCTAGCTGGCCAACGATGACGTACCCTAACGCTACTCGCGTAGAGAACTTCGAATGATTGATAGTCGCCCATGCCAGTACAAACAACGACAATGGAAAGATCAGATGCCCATCCCGAACCATCGCCTGTTGCGCAAGTAGAACTGCACTTAGCGGCAGAACTACAAGATCCGCATCGGCCGCACGTTCAAACCATGAAACGGTCGCTGTCCCGTCTTCGCCATCGCCCTCTATGCGTGAGACTGAAGCCCCACCGAGAGAAGCGCGAGACGCACCGGCGGCGAGCACTAACAAAAATAGCACGAGGTGAGTACCGGTCACTCCATGTGGTAATAATCCGCCGCCTACCAACAGCAGAACGAACAGCCCAACTCCCACACCCAAAAATGGCCGAAGCTGTTTTGGCAATTTACCCCAGTCCCGCACAGGCCCCTCCCGTTTCACTCGAAACCGGTTCGATGTGCTACCCATTAGGCGACTAGGTGCCAGTTTGGAGGCAAGTGTCGTTACAGTATTCTTGGTGTCTTCCGCCATCGTTCGGCTCCTAGAGTCACGCAGCTGGTGAGTGTGACATTTTCTTACATCGCTCTTGTCGCATGTGGTGCCATATATTGCTAGTTTCATTTTGTCTTTGGACTGGAGAAACAGCGGTTCTGCGCCCGTGATCAAGCACATGGCACCTGCTGTTACGAATCTGTCCCCTCTCCCGCATGAGTTGCCCCGGCTGCAGCTCCAGTAATTCACGATGGCCCCGACTTCGCTCCATAAGGGCGGCTCGCTGTGAAAAGCGGACATGAAAATGGATGTGTACAATGCCTGCAACTGAGACCGGCCATCGTAACTAGAGTGCCATCTATTGCCCCAGCTAAGCTTTTGAAACCCCTCTCCAATCGAGTGAGTAAAACGCACAAGCTCAGCGCGGGGACGCTGCGTAGTGTATGGTCACCACATGCGAAGATACGTGATTTGTGTCGGTATACTGATGTCATTGCAGCTGGGCTGTCGTAAACAACCGATCGCTGAGTCCACTCAAGCGGTATCGGAGGTTAACTCAGAACTATCAACGCTGCGGCGCCACCGCATGCCTCAGCCAGATGCTGGCACGGTGTCCACTATGACTGGCCACGCCACGGTTCAAGACACACCGGCAGAGGTCCTACGCGATGTCATAGGGCACATCGGTTCCAACCAAAAACATAGCGATACCACCGAACAAGGGGCGCCAAAAACGCGTCGAAGAGTCCGGCTACCGCCACCTCTACGCCCAGCTTCGACGGTAGCGCCGCCGGAAGCAGAGGCTCCTATGCCATGTACTATTGTCGTAAGCCGAATATGTTCCATTCTTACAGAAGGAGCTGAGGAATGTGCAGAGGCGCGCCAGCGCCTCCGAAGACTAGACGACACGGAGGCGCAATCGCGGTGTGCTCATGCGCTCGCATGGTATGAAAAACGATTCTCCGAAGAGAGACGGCCCCGGCCTTGCGCACTGTTAGCTGACGTTGTGTGCCGTAAATCTGGTCAACACTCCATTCCATGCCGACGCGCCAGAGACGAGGTCCCATTACTCCGCAAAACAATGCAACATGCATGCAAAGCAGGAATCCTCGTGACTCTCGCCTTCAACCACTGAGGCGAGGTGGCTGGCACACGGTTCTAGCTACCGATGATAGCGTTCAAAGTCGCGCTAGGGCGCATTGCATTCGCCGCGAGCTTTTCGTCCGGCCAGAAGTAGCCACCAATATCCATAGGGACTCCTTGTACCGCGTTCAGCTCACTCACGATCGTCAGCTCATTCGCAAGCAGCTGGTCGTATAAGGCACGAAAATGTTCCGCTAGCTGATGGTCGTCCGTCTGCTCCGTCAGCGCCTGCGCCCAATACAGAGCGAGATAAAAGTGACTACCGCGATTATCTAACTCACCGCACTTGCGAGAAGGTGACTTATTTTCAAGTAAGTATTTCGTCGTCGCTGCATCCAAAGTGCGCCCAAGGATACCGGCCGACGCATTCGAATAATGTGTAGCGATATGCTCGAAGGAAACCGCGAGCGCTAAAAATTCTCCTAGGGAATCCCACCGAAGATGGTTCTCTTTTTCAAACTGCTGTACGTGTTTCGGCGCCGACCCTCCTGCCCCAGTCTCGAATAAGCCGCCACCATTCATTAGAGGAACGATCGATAACATCTTCGCACTTGTCCCGACTTCGAGAATTGGAAATAGATCAGTCAGATAATCTCGAAGTACATTTCCTGTGACAGAAATTGTGTCCTCTCCACGATGCATTCGCTCGACAGAAAAGCATGTCGCCTCAACGGGAGACAGAATGTGCAGCTCCAAACCGGATGTATCGTGATCCTCTAAGTATCGACGCACCTTGGCAATAAGTTGTTCATCATGTGGCCGAGAGGAATCCAGCCAGAAGACAGCCGGTACTCCAGTTGCTCTCGCGCGGGCTACGGCAAGTTTGACCCAATCTTGAACCGGGGCATCCTTTACCTGGCACATGCGCCAAATATCCCCAGACTCCACCACGTGTCGAGTCAACACCGTTCCCTGTGACGTTTCTACTGTTACCGAGCCAGCATTAGCTATCTCAAACGTCTTGTCGTGAGAACCGTATTCCTCTGCTTTTTGTGCCATCAAACCGACGTTCGGCACACTGCCCATCGTTTTGGGGTCAAAGGCGCCGTGTTCCTTACAGAAGTCCATCACTGCTTGATACACACCGGCATAGCTAGAATCTGGGATAGTGGCTTTGGTCTCTTGCGTTTTTCCCGCGGCGTTCCACATACAACCCGACGTACGGATCATTGCCGGCATCGACGCATCGATGATGACGTCATTGGGGAAGTGAAGATTCGTAATCCCGCGCTCCGAATCCACCATCGCCAACGCGGGGCCATCGGCTAATACTGATTCAACATCTGCCATGATTGCATCACGCTGTTCTGCTGGTAGCGTTGCAACCTTGGAAGTAAGGTCGGCTAAGCCGTTATTAACGTCCACCCCGAGCGCTTCCAAAGCGTCGCCGTGTTTCGCAAAGACATCCTGGAAAAAGACTTTGACTCCATGCCCAAAGATAATGGGGTCACTCACCTTCATCATGGTTGCTTTCATATGCAGCGAAAATAGCAGGCCCCTAGAGCGAGCATCATCGACTTGCTCCTGAAGAAACGTGGTAAGAGCTGCGCGGCTCATCATTGATGTGTCGATGATTTCAGCGGCCTGAAGCTCCAAGTCACCCTTCAACACGGTGCGTTTGCCCGCCTCATCCGTATGTATAATCGATACCGTCGTTGGGTCCACCACCGTTACTGATTGCTCGGTGTGTCGAAAATCACCCGACGTCATGGTAGATACATGAGATTGTGATGTGCTCGTCCATGCACCCATGCGGTGAGGGTTATTTCGCGCATACTCCTTCACTGCCGCGGGGGCTCGACGGTCGGAGTTACCCTCCCGCAAGACGGGATTCACTGCACTACCCTTCACCTTGTCGTATCGAGCCTTATTGGCACGTTGTTCATCACTGCTCGGCTCATCTGGATAATCCGGCAGGGAAAACCCCTTACTTTGCAGCTCCGCAATGGCAGATTTCATCTGAGGAATGGATGCAGAGATATTGGGAAGTTTGATGATATTGGCCTCTGGAGTCTTCGCTAATGCGCCGAGCTCAGACAACGCATCGCCAACGCGCTGCTCGGCGGTGAGCCGCTCCGGAAATGCGGCTAAAATGCGCCCAGCGAGAGAAATATCACGAATGGCCACATCCACCCCGGCAGCACTCGTAAATGCCCGAATAATGGGAAGGAAGGAGTAAGTCGCCAACGCTGGGGCCTCGTCCGTCTTGGTGTAAATTATCTTGGGAGTATTGGTCATCTTGCGCACCCTACGTATTCAGGTCCACTCCGCCTCAATTCAAGACGAGTAGAACGATCCATTCTGAGATGTGCCGGGAGGTTATGCATGCATTCGCGTGTTGAGCAACACCTGATGGACCGGAAATTGAAAATGTGGCGTCTTTCGTAACTCTGACGCGCATTTTGTTGCTACCGAGTGGCGGCTAAATCGGTGCATTCCAGTAGTACGCCACCTAAGAAATAGTAGTAAACTCGACACCGGACACAGTCCAGAGGCATGCTCCGGCCATGGACACTCTGTCTGCCAACACTAGGGGTAAACCTAACAGATATATTTCATGGTACCCGATGGGGCACATCCGCTCGAATACAGCATGGATGTGCTGCCATATCGGCCCTATGGCATACTCGAAGTGGTCGATAGCATCCAGAGTTCTCCTATTCGATGTACCTTCAAAGGAAATAGAGAAAGCATCCGGTGTGATTGCTTCCTGGCTGCCGCTAGACGACGAACCAATACAGGACGCCGAAAGCTTCGATGGCGGATTTCACAAACCCACAAGCATACTGACAGGAAGCGACCTAACTTCTAGCTGGTCCCTGAACGCTCACTTGGGGCGTCAACACCATCAGGACTCGTGAGACAAGAATGACGTATTTGAAACAACGGTTGCAGACAGTCTCCAATATCCGTGGGCCTAGGTACGCTTTATCGCCAGCTCCTAGGCCGCATGAGCATACATCCCTCAATACACTGTGGTCACGACGCGCATTCATCACGTCGTGCTTGGCGCTGGGTTTACTCGTCGGGTGTGCTATTACCAACGCAGACAAGTTCCAAGGCACATGGCAGGTCGATGTGGAACGTACCCTAGCGGTAGATCCACAACTGAAAAAGCTGATTCGAGACAACCCCAAGGCGCTTGATGATTTTCGGAACCTCAGGCGTGTTGGATGGTTCCGTTTCCAGGGTGGACAAGTTCAAGTAAACGACGGCACGGAGAATATCCAACGGGCGACCTACCGGGTAGTCTCTGAAAGCAAGACTCGAGTCAACATGTTGCTCTGGCTGGAGTGGGGGCGACATTTGCTCGAATTCAGCTTAACTTGGCCTTCGAGTGGGGGCGACATTTGCTCGAATTCAGCTTAACTTGGCCT
>PKDL01000006.1 GCA_002863065.1 Pseudomonadota bacterium | reverse complement strand
TGAAGAGTGTCTGAGGGGCTCGGTGTCGGAGGTATGCGCGGATTGGATAGGGAATCCGAGAAAAGGTGAGGTAACCTTACTCGCTGGCCGACCTCAGGCTCGTGACTATGATGATGCGGCTCTGATGGAGTTCTTACGTGAGAACACGGTCAAAGACGTTGCCGCCGACACTGGGGTGTCGCGCCGCCGCCTATACCAGTTGAATCTACAATTGAAGGACCAGGAGTAATCGTCCGCGAAACGGTTTGAGTCAGCTAAGAGTGGCTTAGAAGGATAGTCCACCATCAATGTCTATTGTTTTGCCATTGAAGTATTCGCATTCCAGCGCAAACTTTACACCGAGCCAGATATCCTCCGGGTGTCCGATGCGGCCAACAGGAATCCGTTGGGTAATGGTGTCCAAGGCCGCTTGATTCATGTTGGCTGTCATTGGTGTCTCCACCATCCCAGGCGCGATTGCCACCACTCGAATTCCAAATCTCTGAAATTCTCGAGCCCATGTGACTGTATTTGCCGCTAACGCCGCTTTGGCGGAAACGTAAGCGCTTTGCCCACGGTTTCCGTAGCGTGAGATTGAGGACATATTTATGATGACTCCACGGCGCTTTGCCGCGGCCATTTTCGCTACGGTTTCACGAACCATCATGGTAGCTCCGAGAAGGTTGACGTCGATAACGGCGCGGATTTGGCTCATCGGTTGTTTTGATACCTCGCCCGTCCGACGCGATGACTTCACGAGTAAACCATCTTGAATGATTCCTGCATTATTGATGAGTCCGTTGACTCCTCCCAGCACATTGTCAGCCCATCCCACGAACGTCTCGCAGTCCTGCTCATTTGTGACATCGAGTTGCCGCCGGTATATGCCGTCGTCCAGGGAACTTAGCCCGTTCTCATCGATATCTCCTACCGCAACGCTAGCTCCCGCATGGTGCATCCTTTCGGCAAAGTATCGTCCCATACCGTTGGCACCGCCGGTCACAATAATCTTCAACGCATTCAAATCCATATCTGGCTCCCCAACGCAGGTAGCTGAGTATCAGGTATTGAAGCTTCGCCGCTAGGCATCAGGATGATATTCCGCCAGCCAGCGTTGCTGTGGAGGCGAAGACGTCGGCGGTATAAAAGAGTGGGCGCCGTTCAGCTGAGCCTTTTCCGGAACTATGTCAAAGGGTCTTGCTGCGACCTATTCGACGAGGCGACCTACGGATTGCACAAGAGAATGACTCGCAGTGAATCTGAGTATGCGTATTGTTCCGAGTGCGGTGAATCATCTCCATCGCCGATTCGTGCGCTCTAGCAAACGAGGTGGTCTTGAAAGTGATACTCTCTACACCAATGTGGACGTCTACCTAGTTATTCTTGGCGGCTGTTTGAAGGTATGAAGACAGTTCAATTCAGATATGTTTACTCAGTGTTCGCATTGGCTCTATGTGCTGCCGCTTGCGGTTCTAGTTCGGAATCGAGCAATACTCCCATCGTGGCAAAACCTCTGTCATCTTGGTGCGCCCGCGGCTCCTGCAGTAGTTCCGCTGGATGCGATGCAAATGCGCAATGCGTCAATGGTCAATGCCTGCTCCTCAGATGCAGCCGCTTAGGGCAACCGTGTGATGCTGCTTTCGGAGATATTGGCTGCGAGCCAGGACTTCGATGTCAGGATGGTCTATGCATCCCAGGAAGTAGCTGCGTCTGCAACGACGGTTGGTGTGATGCAGCTGGGAGTTGCATTTCTGATCCATGCCGGACCACTGTGAGTTGTACTCGGTTTGGTAAGTGCTCTACCGTTGGTGGTTTTTGTATGGCATGGGATGACGAAGACTGCGCTGCTTCAGAAGGGTGTCAACTGTGGGGTGAATGCGCGGCGGGCGACCTGCCTTTACCCATTCCAGAGGAAGACAGAATGCGCCATCGTACATGTTGGCCCGCAGCCCCCTGTAACACCTCTCTCGGGGAAGAGGGTGTGAATGCATGTGCTGAGATCGGCCTTTGTCGAGCGGACGCTGGAAGGTGTATCGCCGATGATATAGGCGCCTGCGAGCGCTCCGAGGCCTGTCTTGAGACTGGTGCTTGCGCACTCTATGAGGGGGAATGTTGGCGGCAAGTCGGGAATGGTAGTGAGTGTTCGTCTGGTGGCTCGCTTGACGATGTCTGTGGCGCCTTTGGATTTTGCGAACTCGTAGACGGCCTGTATTGTCAAACGGGCACCGACGGGCATTGCGATGGGTCCTTTCTTTGTCAGACATTTGGTGAATGCTATGCGCATGATGGAGAGTGTTGGGCACGGCCCGAGGTAACTCAGACAGTAGACTAGAAAGGCTCGGGTATCCCTGAGCAATCTTTCCATGACTCACCGCAGTGCAGGCTGATACACCGGCCGCACTCGTCTCCCTCAGAACCACATTCGACTGCACAATGTTCTCGCTGACAAAGGGCATATGAGCTTACGCAGTCGGCGCAGTCGGCGGAGAAGTAAGCCGCAAGGCATGTCCGCATACACGTTGCACTTGTACCGCAGGACAGGCAGGAATTAATCGTATCAAAGAAGAGTCCTTCATCGCTGACACGCGTAGTATCTGCTGCTCCACGACAATCTCCTCCCATAAAGATGGAGAGTGAGCGGGTACCGACATTACCATCGGAATCGGTTGCACTAAGCGCAATACGGATATAGCCGTCGGGCGGGACGGTCACGATTTGTCTACCGGTTCCAGCGGGTACTTCATTGACAAGCCATTGGAGTCGCTCATCGTCAATAAGCCCGTCTTGTGGGTCTACTGCTTGGCCTTCAAAGAGTACCTCAGTACCGGAGTTCCAGGCGCTATCTGATACTGGACTGGTTATAGTTACTTCGGGGAGTTGCTGCGGAGTACCCGTGTGGCACGCTGCGAAATACTCCACCCACTGACGGATATCCTGATACGTAGGGTCGCTGCGATCCGCAAATTTGTTCCCTCCGCCGTGGGCTATACCCAGCGGGTCCGCGGTTGACAGTGGTTTCGTCAAAATGGTGCTGCGGCTGGGCTCTGCGATGTCCACCATGGAGCGCCCGAGCACATTGAAAAGTGTGCGTTCGGCGGATTCAAGATCCAACCATCCGGGGGCTCCATTAGTAGTGGCGCCACTGGAGTGGCAGGCGCCACACCTGCCTTTCCAAGCCAGGACCTTCTTATCGAATTGTTCAGTCAGGTCGGAAATATCACAGAGGCCCGTTGGAGAGCCATTGACTCGGCTCGGTGCAAGGTCAGCATTTCCAGCGCAAGGGTCAACTAATTGTCCACAGGCTGATTCATGGCACTGTGCACTAAACGTTATCCATTCAAATAGTCCCAAATATTCGGCTTCGATTACAGAAGTAGTGATGAGTTCGCTGTCTGGTGCTGCTTGGCCCACCCGCGCAAGTATGGGGCTGGCACTAGGGTCCTGTAGGTTGACTTCACCAAGTTCAATCATACAGGCCATGGTGTGGCAGGCGTCTTGTCGCACATAGTTTGCGAGACCGACACCGGTGAGGTGACATTGGCTACAGGTACTCACTTCAGCTTGTAGAAGCGGTTCAACTCGACTTTCGTAATATTCCCCTACATTTGTTGGGCTGCATGTCGAGCTATCCGTGTCTGAGATACCACAGCTGACAAGGCAGAGTGCGCTTAGCATGCCGACGAACTGTCGCTTCACGGGAGCGTCTCCGGATTTACGCAGATGCCACCGCGCGCTTCGCAATTCCCGTTTTCCTTGCAATTCCATGTGTTCTTACAGTCGTTTGAATTGGCTGCCGTGCACCGTCCTGCAATCGGGGTACATAGACCATCGATTGTGCAGATCTCAAGCGGTTCGCAATCGGATCGCTCCAACGCAATACACCCACCTGCGGCGAGACGGCATGAGCCTGCGAATCGACAGATATCTGATTGCTGGCAATGTGCCTCAGTCGTAGCTGCACACCCGCCATTAGCAAACGCACACCATCCATCGTCTTTGCAATGATCGGAAGCAGCACAGTCTGCGCTGTTTGTAGGCTGGCAGGTACCACGGATTGCAGTGCACCATCCAAAGTGGGTACAGGCTTCGGAAGGTGCACAGTCCGTATCGGATTTTGCCACGCATCCGCACCCACTGACTGACGGATGGCATTCTCCATAGGCACGACATCGCTCGGTGGAATCGCACGTCCGTTCGCACTCGACACCGAGTTCAGTTGAGCCTTCGCATGACCACAGCAACACCAAAAGTAACGCAATCCGCATAGGGTACACCTTGCCGTGAAGTCCGCGCTTTCGCCATACTCTGCACATGCGAGGACTTTCGATAGTGTGTAGAGGGCTATATTTGGGACCAATATGCCCTCTATTAGCGTTACTGATTCTTGGTTGCGCCGCGGATGAGTCGCTCTCTGTGCCTCCAGTCGCGGTCGATGAAGTGCGGCTTATTGATAATTTTGAGTGGTCTACCATTTCGGTGGAAAACGATCCGTTTTGGGAGGCAGTGTCCGAGCCTGTGCCATGTCCACCGGAAGCGCACGCGCCCGATCCTGAGATTGGCGATGTGTGGTACACGGTCGAAACTCGTCTATGCAATTATCTCTCCGTTCAGCAATCGCTGAAAGTTGCTGTAAAACAAGGGGATACCATTGAATTGCGGGTGTACCAGTCTGTCCAAGTATCCGGTACGGAGTTCATTCTTGGTATTGCATTTGGCGATGAAATCGTGGCGACTGAAGCGTTTTCCCCCGCTCCGACTGGATCTGGGATGCGTCTGGTGCGCTGGGTCGCGAGGCGTGATTGGCCGGCTGGTACGCGCGTAGTGTGGAATGTGTCAAATGACGGGGTGAACTCATGGTCCATCATCACTCTCACCGCCACGTCTTCAACGGCGGCTGGGGCTGACGGTTAAGGTCCCGTCGCTGTCGCAAGTACCTTCGTCAGGGAATAGATACTCCACAAGTGCGGTGCATTGTGCCGTCCGTTCCAGTTCAGGAAGCGTGAAGGGTAATGCGCTTGCCTGTTCTGGGTGAATTCGCCCGGGATGTCCAACCAACAAATACTGCGGACTCATCAAGAATACACCGCAAGCGCGTCTCAGCCGTTGTTCAGCTTCTGCGTCTGTGGAGACGTTAGACGTCAACGATGCCCCAAGAAGTGATTCCAAGATCTGCTCTTCCCCGTCTCTGAGTGTTGGGTCGGTGAGAAGTCGGTCTTTGAGTGCGATGACGAGGTCGCCTAGCGTTGCCCCGGCTAACTTACCATTGGAGACGAGGCGTTGTATGAAGTCTTGTCCGTCACGGACATCTCGGCTTGGGAAACTTGCGAGCGTAAATTTTGCCGCTTCTCCACAGTCGAGTGGGTCGCAAAGGTTGGACCAGTCGACATCACAGCAGCGGGCATCCCAGTCGCATGCGTACTCTCGTGTTCCGCAAATTTCACAGACCGTCGCGTCTTTTATTTGACCCTCGGGCAGGTTAAAAATCGTGTCGAGCGGGCAGGCGGGTGCCACTGCCCGGTTTTCACAGAGCCCCATCGCCGCTTCCCATGTGAGGGTCGATTGGAAGCTAACTCCAGCAAATCCTGGTTGGGCCGGTTTATGGAACACTCCTGCCTGTGCCTGGATCAATGCATCGTCCTCTAAGAAGTGCAGTAGAAACTCCGAGGATTCCGGCCATCCCAGCGCACGCATCGTGTTGTCGAGGAGCGTACGTGCGGTCATCCGGTGGATTGTGTGGTCCAGACGGTTCCGACGCAGTGGCATGGGAATCGAGTCATCCACAAAAGGGTCGAACACGTCGTAATACGGAGCCTGTTCATCGTCTTCACCGGGAACAGCTCCGTTAAAGTAGGAGTGTGTTGTGACCGCGACAAGCAGTTCGCGTAGAGAATACCCGTTATCGACAAATGCATTCGTCAGCGAGACGAGGATCTCTAATTGTTGGGGCGTTCGTGGAAAGTAGAGGGAGGTGGTGAGTCGGCTACCCAGCGCTTCCTTCCACACCTGGTCGGCGATGTTCTGACTTGTTAGCCAGGCGAGTCCAGCGTACGGGTCGACGCTACCGTCCTCATTGATTATTAAGCCCTCGGCTCGGAGAGTAGAAAATGATTGTTGGAGGCTTCGCTGAATGTGCCAAATGCTGGCATTTCCTTCTCGTCCTTCCTCAATGAAGAACGGGTACGTTTCGCCGTCGTAATCATCAGGCCAGACGTTTTCTTCATCGTATAGCCATCCACACTCATGGTCCCAGCCCCACGGGTACATGGCGCCGGCCAACTCTTCCGGCGTAAGGAGCGTTTCAGTGGAGCACATGCCCATGGGGCATGCGGAATCCAACCGTTCGTCCTTCGCGTAAAAGTAGCCGACGATCACGCCCTTACGTCGAAAGAATGGCGTGAGATCGACAATCGGTATGCCACTGTGTTCTCCGAACAGTGCTTTTTCGAATTGGCCGGGCGTAGGCCAGAATCGATCCTTCTCCGGATCGGGGTCGTCGGTTACTGAGTATTCAGAGTTGTGGCACGACAGGCACATCATCCGGCGATTTAGGTATGACCTGGCGAACGTTTGAGCGCGATGTTGTCTCTGTCCAAAGGCAGCGAGAAGGTTTTGATCATCCAGTGCTCTGCCGAGCATGGCGACCACATTCGCGGCATAGGGAGCCGATAGATCGTCGAGCAGCAGCGCGGATTCAATCAAGTCGAACATCGTCCAGTCTGTCGGATACGGTTCTCCGTTATAGGGCGTGTCGCGGACGTGTTTCGCGAGTCCAGGGTCTGGGCTTT
>PKDL01000096.1 GCA_002863065.1 Pseudomonadota bacterium | reverse complement strand
TTATGTATTGTTTAATCAAATTCTATTTTGTTTTTTGATACGCGTCCGAACCCCCTAGACTCTCAGAGCCCGCAAAACATAAAGAGTGATATCTTCCGGTGGAACTTTCCAGCGAGCTCCGCGATTTTCGGAGCACGTCCTCGCTGCGTTTGTCCCGGCGCACCCGGTCATCGAACCGGCTTGCCCTCGCACACAAACCAGCGCAGCGCTAATCGCCAGGTTGGAGGCCATCGCGTCATTAGATTGTGGTGGCCTCCATCCCAGTCCACATCAGCGGCCAGTTTGGCAGAGGCCTTCGGGTCGACAAACACCTCTCGATGGGCGTCCCAACGCTGCATATCTAGGACCGCTCCAGCGTCATCGAGCTGCAGGACATACGTGTCTTTACAGGGCGGAACAACGTCGGACAGCACGTACTGTCGCCCACGATACGGCAGGCCCTCTCCACGGGGCATGAACCCCTCCGTGACGCGGCTCCAAAGGCGGTCATACCCGATGTCCGGCTGGAGGTGCTGGGGTCTGAAGGGCGTGAGAATGGCGTACCTTCCTTGGGGTGACGGTACATGCTTCGGAAGGCCTGTTTGTTGGTCGTATACGACGTCTCTCCGCGGGCGCTCACATCGACCGATGATACCTCTACGCCGGCGTACAGAGTCAACTGGTGAGATGCCCGGCCACCACTGAATGAGCCAGTCGTTTTTCGCCTCAGTGCGCCTTTCAAACAACGCTTGGACGTGTCGGCGTTCTGGTAGGGACAGCATCGCCGCGGGCAGCTGGCGAAGCAGCATATCGTGGTCTTTTGCCTGCGCGTATGTTCGGAAGATATGCCGGATAGCGACGCTTTCATCGCCATCAATTTGGGAGGCCCAACGCATGACACGGGCACGGCCCAATCCACTCATGGGTAAGTCGGGGGCGAATAATAACGCAAACATGGGCGCATCATCGGCCATCTTCCCGTCGGGGTAATAGAAGCCCGAGTGGTACGTGGTCGATCGGCAGACTTCGAGATACAACAACGCCCAATCCCGAGTTTTAGCCGTGGAGATACTGCTACCAAACAGCTCAAAGAAACGCTCGGGGTGAGAGGTAAGCACCACGCGTTCGCTCTCGGTCACAGCGACATAGCGTGTCAGTGTCTCCGCACGGCTCGTGCGGAAAATCACTCGCAAAAAATCAACATTCGGTAAGAGTGTTTGTGGATGGACCACGGCGTGCACGTTCGCCTCAGCCAGGGCTAAGGCTGCCACTGTGCGATGGTCAGGTACTGCAGTATCCGCCATCACGGTCAGTGCAAGCCCCTCCATCACCTCGCGGGTAAGCTCTAGTCTCAGCGGTAGGTCTCCACCATGCGGTAATAATCCGCGAATTCTGCGAGTGTTTTAACGTGCTTCGATTGCAGATAATATCGCTCTTCCCAGCGCGCAATCTGAGTCTCCAACGGATAACCAGCGGTTACGTCGTGCGAGAGGTCGTAGAACGTAGAAAACTTCTGTAAATCGAAGGGTTCCTTACCATTGGCGTGACCGTCCGCCTTTGCAAATTGAAGCGCCCCCTGTTGGCGCAGTTCAATATCTGCAACCTCAAGCGGCGAAAGCTCCGTGTCCGATAACGCCGGTAGTCCAAGTGCGGCTAACGTATCGAATAGCCTGAACAGCCCTTGATGATGCCGCCCCGCGGGCGGAACACGCGGGTGACCAAGCGTCAGCATGTGCCAAGCAGGTCCCAAAGCTTTTAGAGCCACACTGGCCGTCTTGGGGGCGACATCAAACCCCACGTACACTCGATGCTCCTCAGCCCCCTCTCGGACCTTGTTGTAGATGCCCGGTTTAGTGAGTGCGTCTTCCAGAGCGCCGGGCTCCCCGCCCCGCACCTGATATTCATATGCGAGTTCAGGTACGACCGGCGGACCCGGTCGCAGATCGAAAAAGCCGTTGAGTGAAACAGGGCCCACAATCACGTTGTAGCCTTGTTCCGACGCTTTTCGGAGCAACAGCGTATTTGCCTGATAGGGTGACCAAAGAAATGTGCCTCGCCTCAAGGCCTCCGGCAGTTCGAATGCCTGGTCTGGGTCGCACTCCACGACTACCTGTGCCGAACGCACTGCGGTCAATACATGCGCCGCCTCTGGAACAGCAAGGCTACGCCCATCCGGCAAGTCCGTATTCTGGAGCAAGCTCACTCCGAGCATACGCACCCCGATAGACTCTAAAGCCCTCACTTCAGCAACCGACGCAACACGGTGGACGAAAACATTCACTGGGTTCATGTGCACCTCAATGCCGTGGTTATATCAAGGGTATAACCATCATGCACTGTTCGAAGACGCTAGGTTGGATGCGACACGCCCGTATCACCAATGCGCTACTATCCATCGGCTGTATCAAAAACGCAGAGTCGCCTGTCAGAATAGGCAGGTTAGCTCCCATCAATAGCCGTATGAATGGCCGGTAAATCAAACCCATGATTAGGAACAACGATATCCAGAGCGTTGAAAAACTGATGCGCTCCTTCGCAGAGCGCAAGGAGCATTTCGGTGCGCGTCGCTTGCACACTCTTCTTACCTGCATCGGTTTTGACGGTCAGAAGAAGACGTTCTGGCCCCAGGGGACGAAACGTCAGCTGCGTAGGCTGATCGGGAAAGTACGTCTCGAATACCTCGCCCGCACGAAGTTTGCCCAAACCATCAACAATATAAAGCCAAAGCTGATCCACTAAGTCGGCATGCGCTAGTGTGAGGAATTCTTGGCCGTCGACCGTGATACAGAGAGCTCCTTCGATATAAAAAGAATCTGGAACTGGTTCTGTCGCTTCCATAGCCGGAACGAAGCGTTCTCCATACTTGAAAAAAGATGAAATCCATACCTTGCTCATCGAGCGATCCTTCAATCTACAGGGAACAACTGACCGATTTTCCCGCCGCGTAACCCTACTACGTACTCGCGACCGTCGACAGTGCCACGATATTGGCCAGAGATACCGCCGCTATAGCGACTACCTGACAATAAATTAGCTCTGTTCTGTCGCAAGACTTCCATCGAGATATCCGCAACATCTTCAACAGATAAGCGTCGGTCAAAAAACGACTGTGACGTTTTCGTTGTGCCATTCCAATAATCAGGATGATGTCGTTCCAGCATGTGCTGCATTGCACTACGATCAAGCATAACGACGTCGGCACCGACCTGCATACGGCGACTACGAAATGAAGACAAGTCGTTGATAACTCGCTGAGGGTCTTGCCGATTTCGGCTTACTGAACTCGGCATCGGGGGGGCCATCGAGCCTTGCGGTTCAGTCGTGCGAGGGCCCTGTACCTCCACCTCTGGTACCGCACGGCGAGACTCGCCACTACTAGCATCCTGGTTCGGGCGAGGTCGACCATGTTCAGTGAGCGCAGCGTCCCAGTTTCGTCCCCTATATGGCTCTAGTGCGGTGCGTACTGCCTCCCCGAAGTCTTTCGGCAATGGACCTACCACCCGCGCAATGACCGCGTCATCGATCGTCTCACCACGGAGACGGTCGACTTCCAACTGCGGATTTTCTTGCATGCGGCTGTAAGCCTCACGGTCGTGGATGATTCTTTCACCGTTCACCACCTCAGCAACCCGGATCTTACGACCATCTGCCGTGGTGCCAAATACTTCATATTTGCCCACCGACGCACCCTCTGGCCCTTCGAACAATGCCATTGAGCGACGGCGGTTCTCACGCGCCGGTACGAAACCACCTTCGGCCACCACAGAGAATGGCGGAATCGGATCCGCTCCCCCCGGCTTCCGCATGAGCACACCAATCAACGACATCTCAAGCGGCGCATCCACGTCATACACGTTGAATTTCCGACCCGTGCGTTGTGCGTTTTGCATAAGGCCTTGCACGTCTTCGAAATTCCCCAACCGCTTGTCCACCAAGAGTGAACCGGGCGTATCCATCAGCTCACCTTTAAGACGCCAAGCTAGGGTCGAGGACTCGACGTGTACTTGTTGGTGAGAATTGGATACGCCGTGGGTATCTTGATCGTGCCGGATCAAATCAAGCTTGAAGTTGTCGGGATTGATCGCACGGTGAGGTGAATTACCCGTCGTATCTATGGCATCCGCAAGCTCCGGGATGTTGCTGCGAATCGCACGTGTCTTGCCCGCTGCGGTATTACCCCGCATGGCATATATCGTGTCGGGGTGATCTGACATCGCCTCCGCGAACGCACGTGAATCTTGTTTCGCTCGGTCGATGAGGCGGTCATGCAGCTGCCGACGTTCTGGAACCCAGCTCTCGGGGTCGCTCAGCTTCGCCCAACTGGTATCGTCCGTTTTGGTGTACGCCTCAGTCGAGGTAATCTTGCCGTCGCTCTCGGCCAGTATGCGTATGCGGTCCTGGTATGCGGTGTCTGGCAGGTCCAGCTCCGGACGCCTTGATGCACCAGGACCCAAAGACGGTGCCGTGTCCTTGCCATCGGAGCTTGGGCTTTCGACCAGCTGCCGCCTCGCTGATGTGGCATCCCCCTCAGGCGCCTGCATCTTACCATCCGCGCTCGGTAAAGCCTGCGACTGCTTTTGCCGCCGAGCATCCATCGCGTCCCAGTAGGAGCCGTAATAGTCATTATAATTCGAAGGTGACCCACCATCGGCGTTTTTGGCTTCCGCGTTAGGACTAATGTTCTGCCCCCAAAAATCCGCCAACTCATCTTCGCCCCGCTGCCGTGCGCGCTCATGG
Organism: Pseudomonadota bacterium; assembly: GCA_002863065.1. GTDB lineage: Bacteria > Myxococcota_A > UBA9042. The sequence continues at coordinate 2,069 of PKDL01000096.1, read as the reverse complement.
ACTTCAATATCAGACATCTCTGGATGGTCTGCTTGTAGTCGCTGACGCTCCGTATGATACGCGTCCATGTACGTGTCATATCCGGCCTGGTTTTCAGGTATTCTCCCCTGCTCCAAGTGGTGCTCAAACAGCAGGATCTGCGCTCGGGCCTCGTCTTGCGCCATACCGCGTACATAGCCCTCGCGGCTCGAGGTCTCCATCTCCGGCACAAGGTCCCGATGACGCGAGTGGCCACCCTCGTGTGCTAGAACCCCTGAACGGTTGCTCCGGCCCCGGATGTTCATTCCTAGTATGATTTCGTTGGCACCAGGCACGAAGAAGCCCCCCGCATGGTCCTCCAAGCGAACCTTCACGCCTTTTTCTTGGATGTGCCGCAGCGTATCGCGCCCGGTCGGCGTGGTCTCAAGGTCGGCAACAGTCTTTTGCCAACGGCGCGCTTGCGTCGCGCTGATCGTACCCGCCGGCCGGGGAGTGACGCTATCGGGCACCACCCGTATGGCGGCAGGTACCCCGTGGAGACCGGCAATCTGCGATTGCAATCGAGATGCTTCGATCTGTTCGGGCGGAATCCGGATGAATTGCGTTTCGTCATCTTGCGGTGGCCGCTGTCGACCGTCTGCAGTCTCCACATCGCTGCGGTTCATCGCCTCTACATCGGACTCTGTTCGGCGAATTCCCGCGTCGATGTCGGTAGCGCCATCTCGGCGCGTAGGATCTGACGACAGGTCCTGCCGAAGCGTTGGGTCGATATCTGCGCCGTTCCCGGTGCGATTGCGTACCATGCCCGCCGTGTCAGGAGCAGGCCGAACCGCCCGACGACCAGCTCGCTCACCCGCAAGCTGACCACCATGGCTCGCCGCACCACCCACAAATCCTTGCGCGAAGCCTTCGGAAAACGACCCACCGTTCGCCATCGACATGAGACCACCCTGCATACCGCCATCCGCGGCACCGATCGTCATATCGACGGTCTCTCGCATCACTCGATTCGCGGCTTTATCCGTCGCCTCACGACCGGCATCGCCCATGACCCGCTGTACAATTCGATCCTGTATTGCGGAGTCCGCACCGCGATGACTCCCCATCCGCAGACCGCCAGTGAGGCCCGAACCAGCAAGACGCGCCGCCATCGAACTGGGATTGAGATGCTGTTGAATATGCATCTCGTAGGCTTCCTCACGTGAGCGAATACCCATTGCGACGTCTAGCTCGACGTTTACCGCGCCCATCGCAACGTCACCGCCCAAGCTTAGCCCTGCATCCACCGTCATTCTGGTGCCAAATTCGGCAGCACGCTGTACGCCAACACGGCCCATGGCGCGCGCACCCTCCCGAGCGCCTGCCTTCGCAATACCGCCGGCAATCCGAGTACTGACTGCACCCGCCGCACCACCAACCAGGCCATTCACCGCACCTTCGACCGCGCCGCGTGCACCTTCGACTGCGCCATGACCGAGAGTAGTCATCCACTTCTCATCTTCGGCCACTCCGTCATACCACCGCTGTGCTTCACCGCCCTCGGCTTCCATTTCTGCCTGAAAGCGCGCTGCTCGCTCCGGATCATTCTTGATGGCCACCGCAGCCCGCCGTGCAGCAATCTCACCACCGGCCCTCGCCGCTGCTGTTGCTCCCGCCGAGACTGCGACAATCACCGCCAGACCGGCACCGCCGGTGGCCACAGTGACCGCTGCAATGAGAAGAGCCACGCCCACTCCGATAAGAATATCGCGCCATGGCCCAGTCCAAAACTTTACAAAGGCCTCTTGGGCCCACTCGCAGAATTGATCCCACTTTTCGGAAAGCCATGTCCCGATATCTCGTAGCGCGGTGGCGCATGCGTCGTATGCCTTGCGAACTGCCGTAGTCACCGAAGTGACAATCGTATTGACGGCAGCCCGTATCGCGTCGCGAATTTCATTGAAGCGCGTCGTGACCCACGTCGATATTGAATCCCAAGTTTGCTGTACCCACTGTTTAGCGGCCGCATATTGCTCTTTAACCCAGATCCGAGCCCGCTGTACTGCCGCTGTAAAAGCGTTCTTTATCCGGTCGACTGCAGCACGAACGGA
>PKDL01000449.1 GCA_002863065.1 Pseudomonadota bacterium | reverse complement strand
ACCAACGCGATTAGCGGCATTATTCTTGTGGGTGCGATGCTCCAACTGAAAGGCGACCTCACGGACGGTGCAACCCTTCTCGGGATACTGGCGGTTTTTCTCGCCACAATAAATATCGCGGGCGGATTTTTAGTAACCGAGCGCATGCTCAAGATGTTCCGCAAATAGGAGGCTGATATGGAGACACTTGCGTATCTCATCGCTGCGGTGCTGTTCATTTTGAGCCTCCGTGGTCTTTCGAGCCAGGAATCGGCTCGGCAGGGTAATATTTTTGGCGTGTTAGGAATGCTGGTGGCCCTCGTCGCTACTGCGACATTGCTTTCTGACGGGTGGGCATTTGCTGTACTCGGCTTGGTGGTGCTTGTCGCAGCAGTGCTCGGTGGAACTATGGCGAAGCGCGTCGCAATGACGGCGATGCCCGAGCTTGTCGCATTGCTGCACAGTTTTGTGGGTGCGGCGGCCGTTCTTGTCGGTTTTTCTACCTACTTGGCGCCACCTCCAGAAGCCGCCGGGGCGGTATTTCGAGTTGAAGTCTTCATTGACGTCTTCATCGGCGCGATTACTTTCACTGGCTCCATCGTGGCATGGTTGAAACTGCAGGGTAAGGTGAGCGGCAGTCCTCTATTGTTACCCGGGCGGCACCTGCTCAATCTGGGTATTGTGATCGGGTGTGTTGTGCTCGCAGTCATCTTTGCCGGCGCCGAAGGAGCGACTGGCCTCTGGGCACTGCTTGTGATGTCAGCCCTGGCGTCCGTGCTTGGTGTCCACCTGGTAGCCGCCATTGGTGGTGCGGACATGCCCGTCGTCGTATCGATGTTGAACAGCTATTCGGGTTGGACTGCGTCTGCAGCAGGCTTCATGTTGAGCAATGACCTGCTCATCATCACGGGTGCCCTTGTGGGTAGTTCGGGAGCCATCCTGAGCTACATCATGTGCAAAGCGATGAATCGCTCCATTTGGAACGTGATCTTCGGTGGTTTCGGAACGGAGCCGAGCAAGGCACCTACGCCTCCCGCGGATGGGCAACAGGGTACTGTCACCGAGACAGGGGTAGATGATACAGTCGACCGCTTGCGGGGCGCGAAAGACGTGATCATTGTCCCGGGATATGGTCTTGCAGTAGCACGAGCACAGCACGCGGTATTCGAGATGACTCGCATGCTGAGAGACCGTGGGTGCCGCGTTCGTTTCGCTATACATCCAGTTGCTGGACGACTTCCAGGGCATATGAATGTGCTATTGGCGGAAGCCAATGTACCGTACGACATCGTGCTTGAAATGGACGAGATAAATGACGACATGCCCGAAGCAGATATCGCTCTGGTCATCGGTGCCAATGATATTGTGAATCCTGGAGCACAGACAGATCAGTCGAGCCCAATTTATGGCATGCCGGTCCTTGAAGTATGGAAGTCGGAACACACGGTAGTGTTCAAGCGGAGTCGCCGTACCGGCTACGCAGGCGTGGATAATCCTCTGTTTTATATGGGCAATACTAGGATGCTCTTTGGTGATGCTCGAGATAGCCTCGATGCAATGGTTACTGCCCTAAGAACCAGTGCATAAGTGGCTTTATCCCCGCGCATAGCACAACATCTACTTCGCACGGTGGCCAAGCTGGCGTTTCGTCGAGTGGAGGTCACAGGTCTCCAGCATCTGAGTGATAGCACAATAGATATTATCGTCGGTGACACTGCTGGCCGCTGGACTGGTCCACTGCTACTGGCTGCCGCTCTACCTGTTCCGTGTGTGGGGATATTGGATCATCTTGATGCGGGCACTACAACATTAGCCCGCGCCCTCGGCTGGATTGAGCTCACGCCAAAGACATCGAAAAATAGTGGGAATGAAGCGTTAGATGAGGCGTTGCACATTATCCGTGACACCCTGGTTTATCGGTCGAAATTCGTGATGGTGGGAGGCGCGTTCTCCGATCCGATATTCGCCTCGGTACTTGCGTTGTCTCTAGCAACAGAGTTTCCGGACCGGACTGTTCGACTCATACCAGCTGGTGTCCGGCGCGTATCTGCGCATGTCGGTCGGGAAAGCGCTCTTGTTCAGTTGGCTTCACCCATTACGGTATCCGCATTACGGATTGGCCAGCGGTGGCAGAAGCGTCAATGTGCGGCTGAGCTGACCCGTTTGGTAGAAGAATCACAGGCAATTATGCGTGTGGAAACAGACGATTGGTCTGCCTTGCGCGCATGGGATGCGATTTGCCGGTTGCATCGCGCACAGCAACTGTCGGGATGGAGCCACGGCACAAGCCAACGGATGTTTACGCTTTTACAGGATGAGCCTGATGGGCAAAGACTGGCTGCTCGTGTTCAGGCTTGGCTAGATGCCCTTGAGTCAACGGGTCTTCGTCCATCAGATCTTGAGCGTTCACTAGATGGAATCCCTTCATCTCAAGTGCACTCAGCGCTAAAGCTGTTTCTACTGCCATTGGTGTTGGTTGGAATTCCGCTATTCGCCGGAGTCGGCTGGATAGGCCGAACGTCTACCGCGCAAATGTTTAAGGACAATGATTGGCCAGCATGGCTCATCCTATTGCTTTCGAATACGTTTGTAGCTTTGCTCTTTACTGCATTCTGCTTTGCATTATTGGCGGTAAAGGGGGCTGGCTACGGTGCCCTTGTTAGTATCTTCTTGATAACGACTGGTTGGGTGACCTATCAGACTGCATCTCAAAGCCTGAGGCCGGCGTGTATTTGGAATCGTCTAAAGAATCTCGGTCGAAGGTCTAGGATCTATGCCTGGGCATGGCAGGAGAGAGCGTCACTTCTGGAGTCTATTCGTGCTGTTCTGACGCGGCCCCGAGGGGATGACCCACCGCTGTTTCCGAGATCACTCCTAGAACGATAGCCCGTAGCTAGAATACTCTCGCGCTGCTGTCGGTAACCACGTGACGATGGAGAATACTATGAAGGTCCGTCAATGCTTGATGATAGGTGCCGCGCTCACCCTGACGGTTGGCTGTGAGCTGCTCAACGTGGCAGCGACTCAACTCGAGGGTCCCGAGCTAGGGTATCGTGTGCCAGAGCTCCAGCTGAGTGAAGCGACCCTTGTTGCGTATCCATCAGGACAGGATATTGCCGCATTCTACTGCGAAGATATCGTACCGTTTCCAGCGAATCTGGGGTGTGCTGCACTCGGCCCCATTCCCTCTGAGCGGCAGATGCAGTTTCATTTTGAGCTCCAGTACCTCGTCGATAACCCAAATCCGACTGTGTCCATACCTACAACTGAGATACTAGCGTCCATTAGGCTATTCGAGGGCACGGAGAGTGCAGAGCTTGGAGCGGTTTGCGTGGCGCTTTGTAACGAGGGCGACCTCTCCTGTACTGGGCAGCCCGGTGAGAACTCATGTGTGTCTGACCGGTCGGATACTATCAGCGTCGAGGATATTCAGGACCGACTGATAGGATTGCTCGAGCTGTCGGTTGATGCTGCGATTAATGGTGAGCTGGATAATGTGTCTCAGAGGGTGATCCCCGCCGGGACCGAGAATTTTGAGATACGTGTGCGGTTTAGTCTCGGCGCAGATGCAATGGAAGATATCTTAGGGACTGTTCTCCGACGGCTTGTAGTGGAACCGATAGACCTACTCGCCGGCGATTTGCAGATAGACATTCCGTTTACGGTAAGTGGGTCGTTGTGGTTTGAGGTTCCTATAATTGGGAGAGTAGCGTTAGGCTATGGTCCATTCACCGATGTCTGGAGCGTCGAGGTACCGTCCTTTAGGGTAAGTCAGGCTCCCGCGCAGTAGGTACTTAGATACAGCAAAAACAAGCACCACCCTGACTGAGCTAGAACTGGCCGATTCAGCAGGGGTCGCACCTTAGATTATGCCCCGCCCTCTCGTAACGCCACGGCTGTTTATTTGGGCGCTGAAGGTGCCTCGGTTGGAGTGAGGCTGGTCCAGCACGCTTTGGGGTTACCCTCTGCATCACAGTTGCACTCATCTACCGCTTTTTGAGCATTCGCCCACAGCTCCGGATATTGCTTTAGCTCGGCTAATGAGGACTTCCATTCCATGCGAGTCCAGGACTTTGCGTCTATGCCACCGTACTGGAGGTGACCAGCCTCGGAGATCTTCCGGTACATGTCGTCCTCTGGAAGCGCACGAAGCGCTGCATAGAACTTCTCTTTTTTGGCTTTTTCGGGCACGCCCTCAAGGCTGAATGCCGCGTACTCGGGCGCATCCAGCTTACACTTGATTCGTCCTGTCCACAGGCGTACGTAGTGTTCTTGAAACAACTCCGGCGTGGGCTGAAGGTCTGCACCCGGCCACGCTACCTCAAAGATGCTTGGCCCTGTGTTCTTGAATAACAGCTGCTGCGCGGTTTCCGATGCACCAATATCCGGGGCATCGAGGCTGTACTCGTTGTAAATCACAAACTCCCGCGGGCGATACTTCTCTTTGGAGATTCGTACCCGGTAGATAAACGTGCAGTAGTCGTCGATCTGGTCGGTACACGCTCGATCCCTGCCCTGGTTCTCTGGCAGGTCGTCGTTCGGATTGGTGCGAGACGATATTGGAAGGTTCTTGATTTGGAAGTCTTCCACTTTCTGGTTGGTTCCGAGAGCAGACGACTTTTCTTTGAAGCTCGTGAGTTCGCGTTCACCGAGTTTTTTACGGGTATCGCCGACGCCATTCACGTAGCGTTTAATAAAGTCTCCGATTTTCTCAACGTACTTAATCTGGACGACCTCGACCACCGCGTCTCCAGGCGAATACACCATGGAGAACTCACCATAGCGGTTTGTCGCGTAGGTATCCTCTTTGGCATACCGCTCGCGTAAGGCGATGATATGAGCGCGCTTGTGTTGGACCAATCCTTCCGTGAAGAGAAGTTCAACTTGTACTCGTAGTGCCTCTTGGGCATTGATATACAATCCGCCGCCCACCAACGTACCGAGCATGACCGCAAGAATGACCCACGAGATGGTGTTTTTCCGGACTGTCGCGAAGCTTGGCTCTGCCAGCTCTGGTGGTAGCTCTACCGCATCCAAATCGACTTCATGCTCTTCATCCAGCATGAGCATTTGAACGCTCGCTAATGCGGCCTCGCCCTGATCGACTGATCCGGCACTTGAGGAGGGTGTTGCTATGGCTGCTTCTGCTACCTCTTCCGTGGCTGCTTCTGCGACCTCTTCTGTGGCTGCTTCTGCTACCTCTTCCGTGGCTGCTTCTGCTACCTCTTCCGTGGCTGCTTCTGCTACCTCTTCCGTGGCTGCTTCAGCCTCCGAGGCCTCCGCGGTGATTTCCGATGACTCGTCGGCCGTTTCGTCTACCTCTGCTGTGGAGGTGGTCTCTTCGATTTCAGGAGTCTCGTCTTTATCGTTTCCCGCCATTTTCCGCTTCCTCTTCTACCTGCACATGCAACTTTCACTGGCCGAAGGCCCTACGAGAATGCGCACAGTATCGTGCCCGTAGAAACCCAGTCAAGGTCCACCCACTGCCCTTTTTCGGTGTAGAGTGAGAAGTTCGGCCTTTTCGTGACGGGGAGTGCGTTGAGTGTCGTCTCCTATACCTCATTTTGTTCTGAAGATGGGATGGCGATGGGTGTGGCACGGAAGACCGGCCCGGACACGATCCTGATAGTCGAGATCGATTTCGGCCACTGCGAGTCCAACTCCTTCTTTCGCAATAGCGACGGGGACACCCCACGGGTCGATGATCATGGATTTGCCAAAACTATGGCGCTTTCCGCCGTGGTAGCCATGTTGCCCGGGAGCCAGAACCCAACACTGGTTTTCTATTGCTCGGGCCCGAAGCAACGGCTGCCAATGGTCTTTTCCGGTGAGAAGAGTGAAGGCGGACGGACATGTCAGTATCTGTGCGCCTGCTCGCCGTAGGTGTCGGTATAGTTCAGGAAACCGCAGGTCATAGCAGATGCTGAGACCTACCGCGCCGAACTGAGATTGCACTAAGCAGGGCTCTGCTCCTGGGGTGATGTGATCTGTTTCTCGTAGGGTAACCGTTCCGGGTATATCAATGTCGAACAGATGCAGCTTCCGGTACGTGGCAAGGACCTCACCATCTGCGGTGATATAGACACTCGTATTATGAATCTTATTTGGTACTTGCGACGGTTCGGGAACAGAACCGAGGATCAAATCCACATTTGCCGTTTTTGCGAGCCTACTCATTCGCTCAACTAGCTCACCGTCTATTGGGCTCTTGAGTCCTTGGGTGTCTGCATTAATTCGAAGAAATGCAAAATTTTCGGGTAATGCTACCAGCCGCGCGCCAAGGTCAGCTGCGCGTTTCACTTGTTCCTCAGTCACGCGGAGGTTATTTTCGACATCCTCGTTAGATTGAAGTTGAACTACGGCTGCAAGAAAACGACGGGCGCTCATCATGACTCCTTTACAGGCGTGGTTTTGATTCGAACCAAATGTTGATGCCTTCGATTATGTGCTCATATCGTGGTCAACGGCCGAGCGCTAGACAGGTCCGGCAGGTTTGACCGCTGAGACGTTGCAATGGGAGAAAAAACGGGCGCTTAAACGCAGATAAGCGGCACAAAAGGCCGCTTATCTTCGAATCCTTACGCTACGCTGCCGAAGCAGCCGCCGGATTACTTCGCAGCAGGTGCTGCCTCAGCTGCTGGCTTTGCCTCAGCAGCAGGTGCTGCCTCAGCTGCTGGCTTTGCCTCCGCTGCAGGCTTTGCCTCAGCTGCTGGCTTTGCCTCAGCAGCAGGTGCTGCCTCAGCTGCTGGCTTTGCCTCCGCTGCAGGCTTTGCCTCAGCTGCTGGCTTTGCCTCAGCTGCTGGCTTTGCCTCAGCTGCAGGCTTTGC